>DATASA010000067.1:0-27842 GCA_036269435.1 Acidimicrobiales bacterium
GCCCTCGGCGAGGGAGAAGTCGGCGTGGCTGCAGCGATCGCCGATGGCGTAGAAGTCGTCGGCGATGCGGACCACGCAGATCCGGTGACGGCCGACGTCGAACCGCTGGGCGGTCCCCGGGGCGATGTCGTCGACGCGGCAGAGGCGCTCGGCGGTGACGGGCATCAGGCGCCCATGCTGCCGGCCCGCTCGGCCAGGCGGCGCACGAGCGACGCCCGGAGTCCGGTGATGGCCTCCGACAGGGGGAGCCGGTCGAGGACCTCGCCGAAGAACCCCAGCACGATCAGCCGCTCGGCGACCTCGGGCGCGATGCCCCGGCTCTCCAGGTAGTAGCGCTGCTCGTCGTCGATCGGGCCCACCGCCGAGGCGTGGCTGCACACGACGTCGTTGGTCTCGATCTCCAGGTTGGGCACCGACTCGGCGCCGGCGCCCTCGGAGAGCACCAGGTTGCGGTTGGTCTGGTAGGCGTTGGTGCCCCGGGCCTCCTTGCGGACCCGGATCAGGCCCGAGTACACCGACCGGGCGTTGTCCGACACCGCCCCCTTGAACAGCAGGTCGCTCGTCGTCTTCGGGGCGGCGTGGTCCTGGATGGTGCGGAAGTCGTGCATCCGGGATCCGTCGGCGAAGTAGACGGCGGTGAGGTAGCTGGTGCCGCCCTTCCCGTCGATCTTGGAGTCGGTGCGCACGCGGGCATAGTCGCCCCCGAGGGCGACCACGGACGACTGCAGGGTGGCGTCGCGGCACACCCGGCTGGCCTGGTAGCCGACCTGGAAGATCTTCGACCCCAGGTCCTGCACGTTCAGGTAGCGAAGGCGGGCCGAGTCACCCACGTCCAGCTCGACGACCGGATCCGAGAACGCAGCCACGTCCGACGAGGACTGGTGCTCGATGACCGTGGCGTCGGTGTTGTCGCCGGCGAGCACGAGGGTGCGGGCGAAGGAGGCGACCCCGTCGCCGTCGAGATGGTGGACGATGACGATGGGGAGGTCGACGACCATGCCGCGGGGAATGCGCACGACGGTGGCGCCGGGCAGGAAGGCGCTGTTCAGCTCGGTGAAGGCGTCGGCGACGGTGAGGCGGCTGAGCAGGTCCTCGCCGTCGGGCAGGTCGGCGGCGTCGGCCACGACCAGGCCCTTGGCCGCCAGCGCCGGGTCGACTTCGATGCGGGTCGGCCGGCCGTTGTGGACGACCACGAGGGCGGCCCGCTCGCCGGTGCCCTCCGGCTCGGCCACCGTGCCGGGCCCGGGGTCGTCGACCGCCGGACGGTAGGCGTCGAGGTCCAGCTCGGAGATGCGGCTGTAGCGCCAGATCTCCTCGGTGGGGTCGGGCAACGACCCCGCGGCGAACCGCTCCGCCGCGGCCAGGCGACGGGCACGCATCCAGTCGGGCCCACCCATGCGGGCGGCGGCATCAGGCGTGAACGTCTTCAGGAAGGATCCTTGTCGCGAGGGCGATGGGCCGTCGACCGGCCTCCGGCATCGAGTCTAGTGACCGGGCGCGGTGGGGCCCGGCGGGCGGTCAGCCCTGGTGACGGGTCAGGGCTTCGGGGGAGTCGGGGGCCCGGGCGTCCGGGCGCACGATGCGCCCGGCGGCCTGGTCCACGAGGCGGCCGACCTCGGCGCCGTCGATCGTCTCTTTCTCGAGCAGCGCCCGGGCCACGAGGTCGAGGCCGCCGCGCAATTCGCCGAGCACCTGGCGGGCCCGGTCCTCCTGGCGGCGGAGGATCTGCTCGACCTCCTCGTCGACGACGCGGGCGGTGTCGTCGCTGTAGTCACGGTTGTGCATGAGGTCCTCGCCGAGGAACACCATGCCCTGGGAGCCCCACGCCATCGGGCCCACCCGGTCGCTCATGCCCCACTCCCGCACCATCTTGCGGGCCAGCTCGGTGCAGCCGACGAGGTCGTTGTTGGCACCTGTCGACCGGTTGCCGAACACCAGCTCCTCGGCGATGCGCCCGCCCAGGCGGACGACGAGGGAGTCCTCGATGTAGGGCTGGGTGTAGATGTGGCGCTCCTCCAGGGGGAGCTGCTGGGTCACGCCCAGGGCCATGCCCGACGGCAGGATCGTCACCTTGTGCACCGGGTCGGCGTGCTCGAGGGCGTAGGCCAGCACGGCGTGGCCGCCCTCGTGGTAGGCGATGACCTCCTTCTCGGCGTTCGACAGAGCCATCGACTCCCGCCGCTGGCCCATCAGGACGCGGTCGCGGGCGGCCTCGAAGTCGTCCATGTGGACTTCTTTCGCGCCCCGGCGGACGGCGTACAGCGCGGCCTCGTTGACCAGGTTGGCCAGGTCGGCGCCGCTCATGCCCGGGGTGCCGCGGGCGATGACCGACAGGTCGACGTCTTCGGCGATGCGCTTGTCCTTGGTGTGGACCTGCAGGATGGGCAGGCGCTCCTCCAGGTCGGGAAGCGGCACCACGATCTGGCGGTCGAACCGACCCGGGCGCAGCAGGGCCGGGTCGAGGATGTCCGGCCGGTTGGTGGCGGCCATCATGACCACGCCCTCGGTGGACTCGAAGCCGTCCATCTCCGAGAGCATCTGGTTGAGCGTCTGCTCCCGCTCGTCGTGACCGCCGCCGAGGCCGGCGCCCCGCTTGCGGCCGATGGAGTCGATCTCGTCGACGAAGATGATGCACGGGGCCTGCTTGCGGGCCGTCTGGAACAGGTCGCGGACCCGGGCGGCACCGACCCCCACGAACATCTCCATGAAGTCCGAGCCGGTGATGGACATGAAGGGCACGCCGGCCTCGCCGGCCACGGCCCGGGCGATCAGGGTCTTGCCCGTGCCCGGCGGCCCCACCAGGAGCACGCCCTTGGGGATGCGCGCCCCGATGTCGCGGAACTTGCCGGGCGACTTCAGGAAGTCGACGACTTCACGGATCTCCTGCTTGACGCCCTCGTAGCCGGCGACGTCGCCGAACGTCGTCTTGGGCTTCTCGGTCGTGTACACCTTGGCCTTCGACCGGCCGATGGACATGATCCCGGCCATCTGGCCCTGGGCCCGGCGGCCCATCCACCACCAGAACAGGATCAGCAGGCCGATGGGCAGCACCCACACCACGATCGAGCCGATCAGGTTCGAGCTCGGCGGGTGGTAGTCCTCGGTCACGCCCTTGTCGCGCAGCAGGGCGATGTCCGCGTCGGGGATCTTCGCCGGCGCCGTCGTGGTGAACTTCTTCTTGTCCTTGGTCTCGCCGGTGATGCGCGACGTGTCGTTGTCGACGTCGATCTTGGCGACCTGGCCCGCCTTCACCTTGTCGAGGAAGGTGGTGTAGTCGATCTTCTGGGTGCTGCCGCGGGTCATCGCCGGCGCGGCCAGCAGGGCCAGCAGCGCGATGCCGATGAGCACCCACACCACCGGGCGGGGCCAGCTCGTGCCGGTGCCGGGAAGCTTGGGCGCGCCCGGCGCCCGGTCTTTGCGCGCGCCGCGCGGGTCGGGAGGGGGTGGGTTCACCCCTCCATCGTAGGCCGGGGATCCTTCATACCGTCCCCGCCGCCCGAACGCAAGGCCCGGTCCCGCCATCCGCGCCGGGCCGGCGCGGTCCGGGTATGGTCGATGTGATGTTCCGCCCGCGCTTCTGCGCTCGACCGGGCTGCGGGGCACCCGCCACTGCGGTGCTGACGTTCCAGTACTCCACCCGCACCGTCTGGCTGCTCGACCAGGGCGACCTGGACCCCGCGGCCATCGACCTCTGCACCCGCCACGCCGACCGCCTGTCCCCGCCCCGGGGGTGGACCTCCCACGACCGCCGGGCCGACTCGGCCGCAGCCGCCGACCTGACGACACCGGTGGCGTCCTAACTCTCCCTACGCTGGGGCGGTGGAGCCCCAGCCGCGACAGACGGTCCCGCCCGCTCCCCGCTGGGGCATGGGCGACTGGTTCCTCGGGCTGATCGTCGGGCTGACGCTGTCGAGCCTGCTGGCTGCGCTGTGGCTGGCGGTCACCGGCGACAAGGACCTGAGCCTGGGCGGCCAGGCCGTCAGCCAGCTCGGCCTGTGGACCGGCATGGTGGGCTCCGTCGTGCTGGCCAGCCGGCGCAAGGGGACGGGCAGCGTGGCCGCCGACTTCGGCTTCCGCGCCCGCTGGTCCGACATCGGCCTGGGAGCGATGGTGGCCGTCGGCATGCAACTCCTGGTGCTGCCGCTGCTGGCGTTGCTGCTGCGCCCCCTTCTCGGCCAGCCCGAGGTCTCCGGCCCGGTGCAGGACCTTTTGGACCAGTCGAAGGGCCCGGCCTTCCTCGGCCTGGTCGTGTCGGTGGCCGTGTGCGCCCCGCTGGTGGAGGAGCTGTTCTTCCGGGGTCTGCTCCTGCGCTCACTGCAGCGTCGCGTGCCCGACGGCGCGGCCATCGCCCTCTCCGCGGTCGCCTTCGGGCTGGCCCACGGCAGCGGCCTGGCTCCCGACGCCGTCATTCTGGTCATCGCCAGCCTGACCCTGTTCGGCGCCGCGCTGGCGTTCCTGGCCGTACGGACCGGTCGCCTCGGTCCGGGCATCGTCGCCCACGCCCTGTTCAACCTGTTCACGATCGTCTTCCTGGCCGCGAGCAGATAGAGCTCCGCCCCTGGCCGGTCAGGGGACGGTGGCGGCCGGGATGGTGACGACGGTAGGGGTGCTGGTCGGGTCGGCGACGGTGGTCGTGGTGGTCGTCGACGGGGCCAGGGTCGTCGTCGTGGTGTCCGCAGGCGCGGGCGCCGGCGTGGACGGCGGCACGGTGGTCGTCGGCGCGGGCGTGGTGGCCGGCGTCGTGTCAGGCGGGGCGACTGCGTTGGGGACGGCCTTGCCCTCGTCCGGCGGCGCCGGCGCCTCGGGACTGTTCAGGACGAGCACCCGGGTACCGGCGGCCACCTGGTCGTAGAACGTCGGCGCTGCGTACATCGGGATGCGGATGCAACCGTGCGACGCCGGGTACGCCGGGATGGACGGTGACCCATGGATGGCGATGCCGCCGTTGAAGTACATCGGCCACCAGAGCTCCCCGAGGGGGCTGACCTCCAGGCCCACGGCCTTGCGGCCGATGCGGAAGGAGCCGCCGGGGGTGACGGCGACGTCGCACGCGCCGTCGACGCAGTAGTGCTCCCCGGACCCGGTGGAGACGGGCAGGATGCGAGCCAGCGAGCCGTTCACCCAGTAGAAGAGCACCTGGCGGGCGACGTCGATCTCGATCCGCGTGGGGGCACCGTCGGGCACCATGGGCCCGGGCTTGCTGGCGGTGGCGAGGGCGGCGTCGACCTGGGGCCCGTCGACCCCGTCGCGGGTCAGGCCCTCGACCTTCTGGAACGCCATGATGGCGTAGCTGGTGCGGGAGCCGAGCTGGCCGTCGGGCGTGCCGACGTCGTAGCCGAGATCGGCCAGCCGCTGCTGCAGCGCCATGACCTTCGGTGCGGACGCGACCACGTCCTTCTGGGGCGCCGCCGTCGTGGTGGTGCTCGGCGCCTCGGTGGTGGCCGTGCTGGAGGTGGTGGCGTCGGTGCTCGGGGGGGCCACGACGGCGGTCGAGCCGGGCGCGGCGGCCAGCCTGGCCGAGCCGCCGCCGTCGGCGGACGAGCATGCCGTGAGGGCCAGCGCCACGGTCGTCACCGCCACCGCGAAGCGCGCCGAGCGAATTTCGTTCCTCATAACCGCCTTTGACCGTTGCAGGCCCGCTATGGTTCCACACTTTTTCCACCGCGGTCCACGGCGGCGCTCAAGCCGCCCTCGACACCTGCCGATACCTACCTCGCCTTGGGAGGCAGACAAAGGGGGTTCACCATGAGGTGTCCTACGTGCCGTTCGGCCGCGCTGATCGAGATCGGGCTCACGGTCCGCGAGGAGAAGGTGACCATGCACTCGTGCTCGATGTGCGAGAGCCGCTGGTGGGACAAGGGCGGCCAGCGGGTCAGTCTGCCGTCCGTGCTGGAGCTCGTCGCCTCCAAGTGACGGCGGCTCGCCGCCCGTGACCCCGGCGGTCGGAAACGGGATGACAAGATAGAGGCCATGTCCCGGACCAGCTGGCCGACGGTCGAGGAACGCCGCGAACGGTTCGTCGAGGCAGCTCGTACCCGGCTCACGACCCGGCCATCGGTCGAGTCGATGATCACGTTCGGCGTGGTCGCGGCTGCGGTGATCTTCACCCTCATGCAGCTCCAGCCGGGGCTGCTGATCGCCCACACGACCCCGGCCGGGGGCGACACCGGGTCGCACGTCTGGGGCCCGGCGTTCCTGCGGGACCACCTGCTGCCCAAGGGCCGGATCAGCGGCTGGGCGCCCGACTGGTACGACGGCTTCCCGGCCTACATGTTCTATTTCCCGCTTCCGGCGGTGATGATCGCCCTGCTCAGCTTCGTGCTGCCCTACGGCATCGCCTTCAAGTTCATCACAGTCCTGGGCGTTCTCACCCTGCCCGTCGCGGTGTGGGCCTTCGGGAAGCTGTCGGGGATGCGGTACCCCGGCCCCGCCGTCCTGGCCATCGCCACCGTGCCCTTCCTGTTCGATCGGGGTTTCACGATCTACGGCGGCAACATCGCGTCGACGCTGGCCGGTGAGTTCTCGTTCTCGATCAGCCTGTCGTTCGCCATCCTCTTCCTCGGCGTGGTCGCCCGCGGCCTCGACACCGGCAAGCACCGGGCCCTCGCCGGGGTGCTGCTGGCCGCCGCCGGGCTGTGCCACCTGCTGCCCACGGTCTTCGCCGTCGTGGGGGCCTGCGTGCTCTATCTGCTCCGGCCCGGCAAGCGCCGGCTGGTGTTCCTGGCCAGCGCCCTGGGGGTGGGGGCCCTCCTGGCCGCCTTCTGGTCGGTGCCCTTCGCCTTCCGCCTCGGTTACGCCAACAACATGGGCTGGGAGAAGATCACCGAGTACAGCAAGAACCTGTTCCCGCACAACCTGCGGTGGCTGGTGGTCCTGGCCCTCGGCGGGGCCATCGTCAGCGTGGTGAACCGCCGACGGACCGGACTGTTCCTCGTCGGCATGGCGACGATCAGCGGCAGCCTGTTCGTGCTGGCGCCCCAGGGCCGGCTGTGGAACGCCCGGGTGCTGCCGTTCTGGTACCTGTGCCTCTACCTGCTCGGCGGCATCGCCATCACCGAGCTGGGCCCGGCCATCGGCCGGTGGGTGGCCACCGATCCGGAGAACCCGTCGCCGCTCGGCCGCCTGCTCACCCCCGTCGTCGCCGCGCTCGCGGCGTGGATCCTCGTCGGCCTGCCCCTCGGCGTCCTTCCCAACTGGCTGCCCAAGCCGAAGACCGCCGACGTCAGCTTCATCCCGTCCTGGGCCAAGTGGAACTACTCCGGGTACGAGCGCAAGGCCGCCTACCCCGAGTACAAGTCCATCGTCGACACCATGGCCGACGTGGGCAAGACCTACGGCTGCGGCCGCGCCCACTGGGAGTACGAGTCCGGCCTCGACCGGTTCGGCACCCCCATGGCCCTCATGCTCCTGCCGTACTGGACCGACGGCTGCATCGGCTCGATGGAGGGGCTGTACTTCGAGTCGTCGGCGACGGTGCCGTACCACTTCATCTCGGCCGCCGAGCTGTCGAAGGCCCCGTCGGACCCCATGCGGGACCTCCCGTACCCCACGCTCAACGTGGCCGACGGCGTGCGCCACCTCCAGCTGCTCGGGGCGAAGTACTACATGGCCTTCTCGCCCGAGGCGAAGGCCCAGGCCAACGCCGACACCGACCTCACCCCGGTGGCCAACACGGGCGACTGGACGGTCTACGAGGTGAAGGGAGCGGAGCTGGTCGTCCCGCTGAAGTACCAGCCCGCGGTGGTCACCGGCCCGGTGTCGGGGGCGACGGGCTGGATGGGCATGAGCGTCGACTGGTACGAGGACTTCAGCGCCCAGGACGTCTTCCTCGCCGCCTCCGGTCCCAAGGACTGGCAGCGGGTGGCCGCCCACAGCGTGGCGACCACATCCAAGACCGTCGGGGCGAACGTCACCGTCGACCCCCCGACGCGCGTCCCGGTCACGCCGGCGGTGGTCACGAACATCAAGTCCGACGACAACGACATCAGCTTCGACGTCGACCAGGTCGGCTCGCCGGTGGTGGTGAAGGCGTCCTACTTCCCGAACTGGAAGGCGTCGGGAGCCAAGGGGCCGTACCGGGTCACGCCGAACCTCATGGTGGTCATCCCGACCTCGACCCACGTCAAGCTCCACTACGGCTACACGCCGGTCGACGGGCTCGGCTACCTGCTGACCATCGGCGGCATCGTCCTTGCCGTCGCCTTCGCCCGAGGCGGCCCGGTCGAGTTCGGCGAGCCCCACCAGGACCCCGACGGCGAAGTCGTCGGCCAGCCGCTCGCCGTCGAGGATCCGGCGACGACGTCCGCCCGCCCGGCCCGCCCGCCGGTCACGGTGCTCGACCGCGGCAGCTGAGCCCCGCCGTCACTTCCTCTCCATGGATCTGACCGAGGCCCCCGCCTCCCGACGCGCCGGCCCCCGCCCGGCCGAGCCGGACGACGACCTTCGCCCCGCCGGCGGCGTGCCGTGGGCCGCGCTCGGCCTCGGGCTCACGCTCGTGCTCGGCCTGGTGGTCCGGTTCGCCACCGTCTCCGCCCTGTGGCTGGACGAGGCCCAGACCGTCGCCATCGCCAAGCTGCCGCTGTCGAAGCTGCCGGAGGGCCTCCGCCACGACGGCGCGCCGCCGTTGTTCTACGTCCTGCTCCACGGCTGGATCCGGATCTTCGGCGACGGCAACCTGTCGGTCCGGTTCCTGCCCGGGGTGTTCGCGGTGGCCGCGGTCCCGCTGGCCTGGGTGGCCGGCCGCCGGCTGGGCGGGCGCACCGTGGCCTGGTCGGCGGTGGTGCTGCTGGCGTCGTCGCCGTTCGCGGCCCGCTACGCCACCGAGACCCGGATGTACTCGCTGGTCGTGCTGCTCGTGCTGGTCGGCTACCTCGCGGTCATGGAGCTGCTCGAGCGGCCGCGGTCCCGGCGGGCGGCGGTGGGGGTGGCGCTGGTCACCGCCGCCCTCCTCTACACCCACTACTGGTCGCTCTACCTGCTGGCGGTGACCGGGGCGATCTTCGTCGCCCTGGCCCTCCGGGCGCCGTCACCGGCGCGCGATGGCGCCCGCCGCGGCCTTGTCGCCATGGCGGTCGGGTCACTCACCTTCGTCCCGTGGCTCCCGGCTTTCCTGTTCCAGCTGCAGCACACCGGCACGCCGTGGGGCGGGTCGGGGCGGCTGCGGTCGATGGTCGACACCGTCTTCTCCTTCGCCAGCGGGTACTGGGATCCCGGCCTGCTCCTGGGCATGGCGACTTACGTCCTCATCGCCCTGGCCCTCTGCGGCCGGGCCATCGACGGCCGGCGCATCGAGATGGACCTCCGCACCCGTCCCGGCGGCCGCCACCTCGCCGTCGTCGGCTTCGGGACGCTGGCCGTCGCCATCGTCGCCACCGTGGTGGGCGGGTCGGCCTTCGCGGTGCGGTACGCGGCGGTGATGTTCCCGTTCATCATCCTGCTGACGGCCCTCGGTACCCGTGAGCTCCTCGACCGCCGGGTCCGCTACGCGGTGCTGGCCGGCGCGGTGGTGCTCGGGTTCTGGGGCACCGCGCCCAACGTCTTCGGCAATCGCACGTCCGCACCACGGGTGGCCGCCGCCCTCGTCGCCGGCGTCCGCCCGGGCGACGTGGTCGCGTACTGCCCCGACCAGCTGGGCCCGTCGGTCAGCCGGCTGCTGCCCGCCGGCATCGACCAGCTCACCTTCCCCCGGGCCACGCCGCCGCAGATCGTCGACTGGGTCGACTACGCCAAGGTGAACGCTGCCGCCGACCCCACCGCCTTCGCCCGGATGCTGCTCACCCGGGCCGGCCCGACCCACACCGTCTGGGTGGTCTGGGCGCCGGGGTACCGGACGTTCAAGGACAAGTGCCAGGGCATGCTCGCCACCCTGGACCTGGCCCGCCGGGACAACACCCACCCGATCAAGCTCCCCAAGGACTTCGAGCACCCCGCGCTGATGCGCTTCCCGCCGAGCTGACCTGCGGCGGCATCCGCCGGGCTACTGCGGTGCGCGGTGGACCGGATGGTCCTCGTCGTAGGCGGCCCGGGGGATGACCGGCGCATCACGGCCGGTCCCTCGGGTCCCGGTGCCAGTGCCCGCGCCGTTCGACGACGCGTCGGCGTCCTTGGACGACGACTCCTCGTGGTACTCCTCCTCGACGTTCACGCTCCAGACGTCGTGGGAGGAACCGGTGGCGATGTTCTCGGCGGTGAGCATCGCCGTGTACATGGAGTGGTCCTGGTTGTTGTACCGGTGCATGCCGTTGCGCCCGACCGGATGGACGTTCGGCGCGCAGTCGTCGAGCCAGGCGACGATCTTGGCCACGTTGGCCTTGTAGTTCTCGTCGTAGAAGGGGTACGCCTTGGGCATGCGGACGACGTAGCCGGCCTCCACCTTGGACGGGTCGACCAGGTTCAGGATGCCGAGCTCCCGCTTGGCCTGCTCGATGAGCTCCTCGTCCGGCTTGTTCCACGTCTCGTCGCCCTCGAACACGAAGAACTCCAGGCCGAGGCAGGTCCGGCCCTCCTTGATGAGGTAGGGCGACCACGATCCGAAGTTCTGGATGCGGCCGACCTGCACGGCCCGGGCGTGGACGTAGATCCAGTTGTCCGGGAAGCTGTACGCCTCGGGGACGACGAGGGCGACGGTGATGAAGTCCCGGTACCGCAGGTCGTCGGCGGCGTGGAAGGCGGCGGGCGACGCGGGCGGGTCGAAGGCCTTCAGCAGCTGGGAGATCGGCATCGACGAGATCACGTGGTCGCACGGGTACTCGGTCCGCGTCCCGTCCTTCGCCTCTGCGACCACCGCCACCGCCCGGCCGCCCTCGTGGCGGATCCCGACGACGCGGGTGTTCATGGCGACGGTGCAGCCCTTGGCCGTGACCTTCTCGGTGCAGCGCTCCCACATCATCCCCGGTCCGTACTTCGGGTACTGGAACTCCTCGATGAGCGACGTGATGTCCTTCTGATTCCGCTTCGGAAGCAGGGCGTTGACCACCGCGTTGAACAGCGAGAGGTTCTTGATCCGCTGGGCGGCGAAGTCGGCGGGCAGCTTGTTGACGGGAACGCCCCAGAGCTTCTCGTTGTAGGTCTTGAAGAAGTGGTTGTAGAGCCGCCATCCGAACCGGGCGACGATCCAGCCCTCGAGCGTCGACTGGTCCTTGGGCGGGCGGATCCGGGCCCAGACGTAGGACATCACGCAGAGGAACGCCTCCCAGATGCCCAGGTTCTTGAGGGCGTTGGAGGCCTTGAGGGGGTAGTCGTAGTACTTGCCCTCGTAGTAGATGCGGCTCATGCGGGGCCGGAGCATGAAGTCCTCGTCCGGCAGGATCTCGTGCCAGAACGCCTCCACCTCCTTCACCTTGGTGAAGAACCGGTGGCCGCCGATGTCGAACCGCCAGCCGTCACGCTCGACGGTCCGGCTGATCCCGCCGACGACGGAGTCGGCCTCGAGGATCGTGGACCGGATGCCGTAGCGGGTGACGAGCTCGTAGGCGGCGGTGAGGCCGGCCGGCCCGGCACCGATGATCACCACGTTGGGCGCCGGCGGCGGCGACGCGGACGCGGTGGGCGATTCGCTCAAGAAGGGGCCTTCTGCTCGGTGGCGCGGGGGGCCGCCGGTGCGGCTAGGGCGACATCCGAGCGTAACCGAGCGTCGTCACGGTTCAGGCCCGCTCCCGCCAGAGGTAGATGCGCAGCCGGACGAGGTTGGCGATGGTCCGGGGGATGCGCCGGGCGATGGAGCTCCGCGACGGCCGCAGCTCCTGGACGATCACCGGCACCTCGCCCGAGCGCAGGCCGGCCCGCTCGGCCCGCAGGATCAGCTCGGTGTCGAACAGGTCGGTGCCGAACCGGCACGCCTCCGCGAGAGGCACCATCGGCTCCCGCCGCAGGACCTTCATCCCGTGCGTGTCGGACACGCCCAGCCCGAAACCGACCTTCAGGGTGGTGGAGAAGACCAGCGTGACCATCCGCCGCGTCCACGGCCGGGTGTCCACCGCACCGGGCCCCCGCTTGGACCCGACCACCACCGAGGGGCCGTCCGGGCCCTCCATCAGCGCCATGGCCCGGTCGAGGAACTCCAGGTCGAAGTAGTCGACGTCGAAGAACGCGGCCACCTCGCCTGTCGCCGCCAAAAAGCCCATGCGCAGCGCCTTGCCGTAGTCGGCGACGCCCAGGTTCAGCACGCGCAGCTCGGCGATGTCGTCCAGCAGCCCCTTGGCCACCGCGGCGGTCCCGTCCGTCGAGCCGTTCTCGACCAGGACAATCTCGAACGGGCCGCGAGAGCGCATACCCTCGGCCACGTCGCGCACCGCCGCGCCCAGGAAAGGCTCCTCGTCGTGGGCCGGCATGACCACGGAGATCATCGGCGCGCCCGCGCGGTCGTACCCACCCTGAGGATCACGCCCGCCATCCTGGCCCAACTAGGGTCACGAGGGTGTCAATGCTCGATTCCATCTTCAAGGCGTACGACATCAGGGGGGTCGTACCGGACCAGCTGGACGCCGACCTGGCTCGCGCCGTCGGCGCCGCGTTCGCCCGCTTCAGCGGTGCGCCGCGGATCCTGGTGGGCCGCGACATGCGGCCGTCCGGCGTCGAACTGACCACCGCCTTCGCCGAGGGGGCGACGTCGCAGGGAGCGGACGTCGTCCACCTGGGCCTCGTCTCGACCGACCTGGCGTACTACGCAGCGGGCTCGCAGGACGCGCCGGCGGCCATGTTCACCGCCTCGCACAACCCGGCGAAGTACAACGGGATCAAGCTCTGCCTGGCCGGCGCCCGCCCGGTCGGCCAGGACACCGGCCTGGCCGAGATCAAGGAGATGGTGGCCGGCGGCGAGCTGCCGCCGGCGGACAAGCCCGGCACGGTCAGCGAGCTCGACCTGTTGGGCGCCTACGCCGATCACGTGCGGTCCTTCGTCGACGTGTCGTCCCTGCGTCCGCTCAAGGTGGTCGCCGACACGGCCAACGGCATGGGCGGCCTCGTCGCCCCCGCGGTGTTCGAGGGGCTGCCCTACGACCTCGAGATCCTGTTCGGGGAGCTCGACGGGACGTTCCCCAACCACCCGCCGGACCCAATCAACCCGGACAACCTCAAGGCGCTGCAGGCGCGGATCGTCGAGGTCGGCGCCGACGTGGGGCTGGCGTTCGACGGCGACGCCGACCGCGTGTTCCTCATCGACGAGAAGGGCGAGCCGATTTCCGGCTCGACGACCACCGCCTTCGTGGCCAAGTCGATCCTGGCCAAGAACCCCGGCGCGGCGGTCATCTACAACCTGATCTGCTCGAAGTCGGTCCCCGAGATCATCGCCGAGAACGGTGGCCGGCCGATCCGCACCCGGGTCGGCCACTCCTTCATCAAGGCGGTGATGGCCGAGACCGACGCGGTCTTCGGCGGCGAGCACTCCGGCCACTACTACTTCCGGGACAACTACCGGGCCGACTCGGGGCTGATCGCGGCCATGCTCGTGCTGGAGGAGCTGTCACGGGTCTCCGAGCCGCTGTCGGAGCTGCGCAAGCCGCTGGAGCGCTATGCCGACTCGGGTGAGGTCAACGTCGAGGTCGACGATCCGGCGGGCACGATCGAGCGGGTGTCGGAGGCGTACGCGTCCGCGGAGCAGGAGAGGGTCGACGGCCTCACCGTCGACGTCGGCGACTGGTGGTTCAACATGCGCCCGTCGAACACCGAGCCACTGCTGCGGCTCAACCTGGAGGCGCCCGACCGCCCGTCCTGCCAGGAGCACCTGAGCGAGGTGCTCGCCCTGATCAAGGAGCCTGTTCCGTCCAAGGAGCCCGCCCTGCTGAAGGAGCCTGTTCTGTCCAAGGAGCCTGTTTTGTCCAAGGAGAACGACTGATGGCGCTGGACCCGATGCTGCTGGACATCCTGGCCTGCCCGGATGACAAGGGCCCGCTGCTGTACTTCGCCGACGAGGACGCCCTGTACAACCCCCGCCTCCACCGCCGGTACTCGATCCGCGACGGTATCCCCGTCATGCTGATCGAGGAGGCGGAAACGGTGTCCGACGAGGAGCACCAGCGCCTGACGGCCAAGGCCGAGGCCGAGGGCATCCGTCCGACGTTCGAGACGCAGGCCGGGTGACGGTGACCGAGAGGCGCGACGGCGTGCTGGACAGCGAGGGACTGCTCGACGCCGCCCTGGCCCTTCCCGAGCAGGTCGCCACCGCGGTCGAGTGGGCCCGGGGCCTCGACGGCCTTCCCGACCGGGAGGAGGTCGAGCAGGTCGTCGTCCTCGGCATGGGCGGCAGCGGGATCGCCGGCGACGTGCTCATGGCCTCCGCCGGCCCCTACCTGCCGCTGCCGGTCCTGGTCTTCCGCAGCTACCACGTCCCGGCCTTCGTCGACGAGGGCACGCTGGTGTTCGCCATCTCGTTCTCGGGCGACACCGAGGAGACGGTCGAGGCCGTGACCGCCGCCGCCCTCCAGGGCGCCCGGGTCGTCGCCGTCACCCGGGGCGGCGAGCTCGGTCATCTGGCCGAGTCGTGGGGCGTCCCGATCGTGGGTGTGCCCGACGACATCCCCCAACCGCGCGCCGGCCTGGGCGCGCTGGCCATTCCGCCGCTCGTCGTCCTGGAGGACATCGGTCTCTTCCCCGGGGCGAGCTACTGGATCGACGCCGCCGTCGAGCAGCTGAAGATCCGTCGGGACGAGCTGGCCAAGCCGGACAACATCGCCGCCCAGCTGGCCCGCCGCATCGGCCGCACCATTCCGCTCATCCACGGTGGCGGGGGGCTCGGCGCGGTCGCGGCCCAGCGGTGGAAAACCGACGTCAACGAGAACGCCAAGTGCCCGGCCTTCTGGAACACCCAGTCCGAGCTGTGCCACAACGAGATCTCGGGCTGGGGCCAGCACGGCGACGTGACCCGCCAGATGTTCACGCTGGTGAACCTCCGCCACGACTTCGAGCACCCGCAGGTCATGCACCGCTTCAACCTGACCGCCGAGCTGCTCGACGAAGTGGTGTCGTCGGTCGAATCCGTGCAGGCTGGGGGGGAGGGCGAGCTGGCCCAGCTGCTCGACCTCGTCCTGATCGGCAACCTGACCTCCCTGCACATGGCGTTCGGGGAAGGGATCGATCCGGGGCCCATCCCCGCCCAGGAACAGATGAAGGAAGCGCTCGCCACCGCGGCCGGCGAAGACCAAGGAGTGACTGCATGAGTGACGACCACTACGACATCGCCGACCCGGCGCTGGCCGAGCTGGGGCGCCAGCGCATCGCCTGGGCCGACAGCCACATGCCGGTGCTGACCAGCATCCGCGAGCGCTTCGCCAAGGAGCGGCCGCTCGAGGGCGTGACCATCGGGGCCTGCCTGCACATCACCACCGAGACGGCCAACCTGCTCCGCACGCTGAAGGCCGGCGGCGCCACCGTCATCGCCTGCGCCTCGAACCCGCTGTCGACGCAGGACGACGTCGCCGCGTCGCTGGCCCTCGACGAGGGCATCGCCACCTACGCCATCAAGGGCGAGGACACCGACACCTACTTCCGCCACATCGACGCGGTGCTCGACGCCCGCCCGCAGATGACGATGGACGACGGTTGCGACCTGGTCTCCCGACTGCACCGCGAGCGCCCGGAGCAGGTCGCCGACGTGCTCGCCGGTACCGAGGAGACCACCACCGGGGTCATCCGGCTGCGGGCCATGGAGGCCGACTCCGCCCTGAAGTTCCCGATCGTCGCCGTCAACGACGCCGACACCAAGCACATGTTCGACAACCGCTACGGCACCGGCCAGTCGACCCTCGACGGCGTGATCCGGGCGACCAACGTCCTGCTGGCCGGCAAGGTCCTGGTCGTCGCCGGGTACGGGTACTGCGGCAAGGGCGTGTCCGACCGGGGGCGGGGCATGGGCGCCAACGTGGTGGTCTGCGAAGTCGACCCCCTGCGGGCCCTCGAGGCGGTCATGGACGGGTTCCGGGTCATGCCCATGGCCGACGCCGCCCGCATCGGCGACATCTTCATCACCGTCACGGGCGACCGCGACGTCCTGCGGTCCGAGCACTTCGAGGTCATGAAGGACGGCGCCATCCTGGCCAACTCCGGCCACTTCGACATCGAGATCGACCTCGAGGCGCTGGCCAAGATGGCCGCCGACCGGGGCGGCCGGCGCATGGCCCGTCCCATGGCGGAGGAGTTCCTCGTCGACGACCGCCGCATCCTGGTCATCGCCGAGGGCCGTCTGGTCAACCTGGGCGCGGCCGAGGGCCACCCCGCGGCGGTCATGGACATGAGCTTCGCCAACCAGGCCCTGGCCGCCGAGTGGGTCCTGGCCCAGAAGGGCAGCCTGGAGCCCAAGGTCTACGACGTCCCCCGCGACATCGACAAGGAGATCGCCCGCCTCAAGCTGGAGACGATGGGCGTCCTCATCGACACCCTCACCCCGGCCCAGGTCGAGTACCTCTCCTCTTGGACGGTCGGGACCTAATCCTCCCGTCGCATCCGAACTGGTGACACACAGTGCGACATACGACACTGCCTGTCACCAGTTCGGTGGGTGTCCGGAGGATGTCGTACCCCCTCCCTAGTCTCGGCGGGGTGCTGATCCCCACGACGTGCCCGATGTGCGGGGCGACGGGGCCGGCGCCCTGTGAGGGGTGCGCGGCCTTGCTGCGGCGCGCCCCGGCGCTGCCGGTTCCGCCGGGCCTCGACGGCTGCGGCGCGTTCCTCGAGTACGACGGGCCCGGTCGGGAGCTCGTCGCCCGGCTGAAGTACCGCAACGCCCGGGCGTCGGTGCCGTTCCTGGCCCGGGGGATGGCCGCGCTGATCCTGCCGGACGAGGTCGACGTGGTGACGTGGGCGCCGACCACGCCGGCCCGCCGGCGCGAGCGTGGGTTCGACCAGGCCGAGCTCCTGGCCCGGGCCGTGGCCCGGCGCCTGCACCTGCCGTGCCGGCGGCTGCTGCGCCGAGGCCCCGGGCCGGCCCAGACCGGCCGGGACGCGGTCGCCCGCTACGCCGGTCCTGGCTTCGGCCCCCGCCGCCCCGTCGACGGCCGCCGCATCCTGCTGGTGGACGACGTGGTGACCACCGGGGCGACGGTCGGGGCCGCGGCCCGCGCCCTGCGGGAGGGGGGCGCCGGCACCGTCCAGGTGGTCGCCGCGGCCCGGACGCCACCCGGCCGGGGCCACGTACACTCGGCCATGGTTGATCGCGCGAGCCAGCCGGAGGTGCGCCAGTGGAAGTGACGGTCCGGGGGCGCAACGTCGAGATCACCGAACGGCTGCGGACGGCCGCCACCGAGAAGGTGACCCGTCTCTCGCGCCACCACGAGGGCTGGGAGCTGGCCGAGGTCCACTTCTTCGAGGAGCGCAACCCGCGCATCTCGGCCAAGGAGGTCTGCGAGGCGACGCTGCGGGGCCACGGCCGCATCATCCGGGCCAAGGCCGCGTCGGCCGACTCCCTGGCGTCGCTCGATCGCGTGGTCGACAAGCTGGAGCACCAGATCGAGAAGCTCAAGAGCCGGCTCATGAGCCGGACCCACCCGAAACGTCACCCGATAGACTCGGAGCCGACCGAGGACGGCGAGGCCGACGAGGACGCGGTCCAGGGAGCCCAGGGCCCGGTCCGGATCGTCAAGACCAAGCAATTCGACATCAAGCCCATGACGCCCGAGGAGGCGGCCCTGCAGATGGACGTGCTGGGGCACGACTTCTACCTCTTCACCAACGCCGACACCGGCGTGGCGGCCGTCGTCTACCGCCGCAACGACGGAGACGTCGGGCTGATCGACGCCAGCTAGTGACGCCGGCCGGTCTGGGCGGCGGCGCCGAGCCGCCGATGCGCCCGGAGCCCATACGGGTCGTGATCTCGGACGACCACCAGCTCTTCCGTCGCGGGCTGAAGATGGTGCTCGAGGCCGAGGACGACATCGAGGTCGTGGCCGAGGCGGCGGACGGCCAGGAAGCGGTGGCCCGGGTCGAGGAGCAGGCGCCCGACGTCGTGCTGATGGACGTCCGCATGCCGCGGATGGGCGGCATCGAGGCCACCCGCGCCATCCGCCAGCTCTTCCCGATCACCCGGATCATCGTGCTGAGCGTGAGCGACGAGCAGGACGACCTGTACAGCGCGTTCAAGGCCGGAGCCAACGGCTACCTCCTGAAGGAGGTGTCCATCGAGGAGGTGGCCGACGCGGTGCGCAAGGTCTTCGCCGGCGAGAGCCTGTTCCCGGCGGCCCTGGCGTCCAAGCTCCTGGCCGACTTCTCGGGCCAACCGAAGGCGGTCGACGACCCGGTCCCGGCGTCACCCCGATTGACCGAGCGGGAGGTCGCCGTCCTCAAGCTCGTGGCCCAGGGAGACGGCAACGCCGACATCGCCGGCCGGCTCGGCGTCTCGGAGAGCAGCGTTCGCAACCACGTCGCCAACATCCTGACCAAGCTGCAGCAGCGGTCCCAGATCGAGCCCGCGAGCTGACCTTGGCGACGTTCAAGAGCCTGCGGCGCCCGCGCGCCACGCCCTGCCAGACCTACACCGAGTGGCGGTGGCCACCGTCCACGTCCTTCGCCCGCACCCTGAAGGCCGGGTACAAGAGCTTCGAGCACCGCCTCACCCCCGAGGTCGACCCCGGTCCGGACGCCACGTACTTCTGGGCCCACCAGTTCCGCCTCATCGGCGGCGAGGGTGGCTACATCGGCCTGCAGACGAAGGGCAACCGGGTCGACGGCAGCCTGGGCAAGATGGCGATCTTCTCCATCTGGGACGCGGAGGAGGCCGAGGGCCCCGGGACCGTCCGCTTCAGCGGCGAGGGCACCGGTTGGAGCTGTCGCATCCCGTACCTGTGGGAGGCCGGCCGGACGTACGCGTTCCGCGTGTTCACGCCGGGCGGAGGATGGTGGGGGGCGGTCGTCCGGGACGAGACGACGGGAGACGAGCAGGAGATCGGTGGGATCCGGGTGCCGGGCCACTGGCGCAACCTGGACTCCTGGTCTGTCATGTGGACCGAGTACTACGGGCCGCCTCTGAACAGCTGCAGCGACCTGGCCTACTCGAGCGTGGTCTTCGGCAACCCGACCGCAGAGGCCGGCGACGTGCGCACGGCGGGCTCGCACAGCCACATCAGCGAGGGCACGTGCGAGACGTCGCGCATCGAGACGCTCGCCCAGGGTGTCCGCCACCAGATGGGTCTGCCCAGCTAGGGAAACGGGTCGCCGGTAGGCTCCCGCGGTTCGGAAATTCCGGGCGCGGCGACCCGAGGTGAAGGTGCAACCGCAGTTCGGCCAGCCAACCGAGAGCGACGTCACGACCGACGGCGCCCCCGTCGAGCGGGGGACAGGCCACGACGCCCCGCAGGTGCTGGTGGTCATGCCGGCGTACAACGCGGCCCGCACTCTGGCCGCGACGTGGGCGGCCATTCCCCGCGACGTGGTCGACCAGGTCCTGCTCGTGGACGACGGCAGTCGGGACCGGACGCTCGACGTGGCCGCCAGCCTGCCCATCCGCACCATCAGCCTGCCCCACAACGTGGGCTACGGCGGCAACCAGAAGACCTGCTATCTCGAGGCCCTGCGCCTCGGCGCCGAAGTGGTCGTCATGCTCCACCCCGACGGCCAGTACGACCCCGTCCTGCTCCCCGACCTGGTCGCCCCGATCCAGCAGGGCCGGGCCGACATGGTCCTCGGCAGTCGGATGCTCGTTCCCGGCGCCGCCCGCCGGGGCGGCATGCCGCTGTACCGGTTCCTGGCCAACAAGTCGCTCACCGCCGTCGAGAACCGCATGCTCGGCACGACGTTCAGCGAGCTGCACACCGGATACCGGGCGTACTCCCGGCGGTTCCTCGAGACCGTGCCCTTCATGCGCAACTCGGACGATTTCGTGTTCGACAGCCAGCTGATCGCCCAGGCGGTGGCCTTCGGCATGCGGGTGGTGGAGGTGCCCATCCACACCCGGTACTTCCCGGAGGCGTCGTCGACGTCGATGAGGGCCAACATCCGTTACGGCTTCGGGACGGTGTGGGCCATGGGGCGGTACCGGCTGGACCGCGGCCACCTGGTCCGGTCGAGGCTCTTCCGGGCGTGACGGTCGCACAGGACGCTTCCGGCGCTCCTGGTCGCGGCGAACCACGAACGGAGGGGCCGGCCGAGGCGGGCGGCGACCCCGCGGCCTCGCCCGAGGGGTGGATCTCGCGCAACCGCTACGTCCTTCTGAGCACGGCGCTGATCCTGCTCGCCGTCTCCTACCACCTGAAGTCCCAGTGGCCGGGCGGCATCGACATCTGGGAGCACGCGGCGGCAGCCCGGGAGCTGGGCGCCCACCCGCTGCACCCCGGGCACCCCCTTCTGCCCGTCCATCGCCTCCACCAGTTCTTCTCGCCGTACCTGTGGGTGGTCGGTGTCCTGGGCCGGCTCAGTCGCGTCACGGTCGTGACCGCGCTCGACGTGGCCGCCTTCTTCAACCTGGTGCTGCTGCTGATCAGCCTGCGCCTGTTCGTGCGCCGGCTCACGCCGAGGCCGCACGTCGACTTCTTCGCGCTGCTGTTCATCGTGTTCCTGTGGGGGCCGGACGCCTGGTTCTTCAGCGGCTTCCTGCACTTCAACGTGCTGGTCATCGTCCTGTCGTACCCGTCGACGTTCGCCAAGGGCCTTGTCCTCCTGTCGCTCTGGGCCCACCTCCACTACCTGGAGTCCGACGACGAGCGGTGGCTGTTGCCGACGCTGCTCCTGTCCGCCGTCGTCCTGCTGACCCATCCCGTGGACGCCGTGTTCCTCGGCATCGGCGTCGTGGCGCTGGCCTTGACCCGGTCACCGACGCTGCCGTTGCGCCACGTCGTGCTGACCGTGCTGACTCTGGCCGGATCGTTGTTGCTGGCCTTCGCCTGGCCCTTGCTCCCCCTCTACCAGCTGCTGTTCGGCAGTGCGACGGCGGGCTACCGCGCGTCGATCGGGGCGGCCGACCACGAGATGTACACCCGCGTGCTCACCGCGCTGGGGCCGGCGCTCGTCGTCGTCCCGTTCGCCCTGCGCCGGATGAAAGCTCGCCGGCCCGACCCGTTGGTCGTGATGCTGGTGGGGACGCTGCTGGCATACGCGTTCGGCTACGTGACTCACGACTGGTCGTTCGGACGGCTGATCTCGTCCGCCCAGATCGTCGGCGCCATCCTGCTGGCTGACGAGCGGGCGCTCATCGTCCGCGGCGCGGCGGCGATGGCCCGGGGGGGCCGGGCCGTGGTGCGGGTGGTCCAGGTCGTGACCCTGGCCCTCGTCCTCGTCGGGACGTATGACGTGCGCAACGGCTTCGACGCCATGCCCGAGGCGGTGCTGGCCCGGCTGCCGGCCAACCTGGTCTACAGCTTCGTCGACAAGGTCGACATCTCGGACTTCGACTTCCTCGCCGCGCATCACCGGACCTACCCGGTCGTCATCTCGGACCTCTACACGAGCCTGGAGCTGCCGACGTTCGGGAGCAAGGTCGTCGCCTTCGCCCGGACGCAGGCCTTCGTCGACACGACCGAGCGCGGGGAGGACCTGGCTGTCTTCTACAGCCCGTCGTCCACCACCGAGGTGCGCCGGAGCATCATCGCCAAGTACGGGGCGTCCCTGCTCGTCGTCCCGGTCGACAAGCTGGCTGCCGAGCCCGACCTCTACATCCCGCTGGTCGAGTTGGGGACGGTTGTCTCCCGAAACGAGCGGTTCGTGTTCGTCGACCTCCGAGGGGGCTGAGCGCCCGGCCACCGCTTGGCCGCGGCGGCCGGGTCACGGTCGCCGGTGGAGGAGGACGACCCCGCCTTGGTCGTACACGACGTCGAACCCGGCCCGGATGCTGTCGAACACCGCCTTGGGCTCAGGGTCGAGCTGCTTGGGCAGGAGAAGGTACTGGACGCGGTCGGCTTGCGGCAGGCGCTGGCCCTCCTGGGTGAAGGTGCCCCAGTAGCTGGCCTTGAACGGGTTCGGGAACATGTACACCTCCTCCCGGTGGTCGATCTGGGGAAGCCAGCTGTAGAACGTCGACACCGCCGCGTCCGGCGGCAACAGGCGCTCGGCCGCGTGGAAGCTGGCGACGAGCGGCGTCCCCGGATCTGCGATGGCCGCCTCGTGACGGCCGAGCGGGGTGGGTCCCCAGAGATACGCACAGACCAGCGACGACGCCAGGACCACGATCACGAGCTGCTTGCGCTGGGCCCGGGTGGGGCGGGTGGCCACACCGACGATGGTGGCGGCCACGATGACCGGCAGCACGAGGGTGCTGTAGTGGTAGTGGATGTTGTACTGGTAGAGGAAGGTGCTGAGCAGGTTCGAGCCCAGGGCGGCCACCCCGATCAGCAACACCCCGGGCGCCAGCAGGGCCACCAGCCCGAGCGGGGCGAGGAGCTGCCACAGGTACCAGAGGCGGTCCCGGGTCAAGGTGTAGGAGATCACCCGCCCCGGGTGGGCGATCACCGTCCGGAGGAACCCCCCCGGGCCCCCGAAGGGGATCCTCCAGCCGTTGAGCGTGCCCACGCCGTTGAGGGCGGGAAGGACCCACCAGAGAGCTGCGGCGGCGTAGAGCAGCGACATCGCACAGGTGATGTAGCCCACCCTCCGGTCGTACTCGTAGCCCACGTACAGCCCCAGGACGAGGGTGAGCAGGACGACGTCCTCCTTCACGAGCAGCAGGAGCGCGACGCAGAGCAGGAACGGGATCCACCGCTCCCTGAACATGAACAACAGCGCGAACAGGAGGAGGGGGACCTCGAACACGTCGGGATGGAAGTGCTCGAGGTTGGTCCACCCGAGCACCGGCTGGAGGAGGTAGGCGACCGCCAGCAGCGCGGCGAGCATCTCGTCGCGCAGCTTGTCCCGGGCCAGCAGGTAGGTCGGAACCGCTCCCATCCCCAGGGCGGTGGCCTGGCTCACCAGGAGCACCTTGGCCGACGGCAGCAGCCAGGAGATCGGCACGAGAGGCAACAGGATGAACGACGTGTGGTCGCCGAAGAGCTGCCGCCCCATGACGGTCACGAAGGGGCTCTTGAAGTGGCTCAGCAGCCAAAGCCCCTGGTCGTAGATGCCGAAGTCGAACGCCTGGGTGCCCAGGCCTTCGTGGTTGCGGACCGTCCAGTAGCTGAACAGCAGGATGTAGCCGGCGACCGCGGCCACGAGCAGCACCCGGGCCTCGATGTCGAACGGGACGGGAGGTCCCGGCTCCGGTCGGGCCCGAGGTCGGCGGGCGGGCGACTGGCGGGGCGGCCGGCGGACCTCGGGCCGACCCACGCCGAACAGCGCCAGCTGTTCCGGGTCCGGGGCGCTCGACGACGGAGGCCGAGCCCACCGGCGCAGCGGCGCGGTGATCCGGCCGAAGTCGGCCCGGGCCCGGCCGGGGCCCACCTGCCCTGCGGGAACTCGCCGCGCGTCCACCACAGCGCATTCTGGCCCGCCGTCGTCGCCGGAGGTCGGACTGATGCGGAACGGCCGACCGGCGAGGCGCCGGGGGCTCAGGCAGCTCTCGCCGTCGCAGCTCCGCTGCCGGCAAGCGCCCGACCGGCGAGAGCTGACCGGTACCCCGCCGGGGGCTCAGTCAGCTCTCGCCGGTAGACTCGATGCCATGTCGATCCTGACCAAGGTCCTGCGCGCCGGCGAGGGCAAGAAGTTGAAAGCCCTGCAGACGTTGGTGCCCGACATCAACGCCCTGGAACCGGAAATCCAGGCCCTTTCCGACGACGACCTGCGCCACAAGACCGTCGAGTTCAAAGAGCGCCTGGCCAACGTGGCCCCCGAGGACGTCGACGAGGCCCTCAACGACCTGCTCCTGGAGGCCTACGCCGTCCTGCGCGAGGCGGCCCGCCGGGTCATCGGCCAGCGCCACTACGACGTCCAGCTCATGGGCGGGGCGGCCCTGCACTTCGGGTGGATCGCCGAGATGAAGACCGGCGAGGGCAAGACGCTGGTGTCCAGCCTGCCCGTGTACCTGAACGGCCTGTCGGGCCGGGGCGTCCACGTCATCACCGTCAACGACTACCTGGCCACCCGTGACTCCCAGTGGATGGGCCGGATCCACCAGTGGATGGGCCTCGACGTGGGCCTGGTCGTCGCCGGCATCGAGGACCCGGCCATCAAGCGGGCCCAGTACGCGTGCGACGTCACTTACGGGACCAACAACGAGTTCGGCTTCGACTACCTGCGCGACAACATGGCCATGTCGGCCGACCAGATGGTGCAGCGGGGCCACCAGTTCGCCATCGTCGACGAGGTCGACTCGATCCTGGTCGACGAGGCCCGGACGCCCCTCATCATCAGCGGCCAGGTCCAGGACGCGGCGGCCCTCTATTACAAGTTCGCCGGCATCGTCCGCACCCTCACCCGGGACATGGACTACGAGGTCGACGAGGAGAAGCGCACGGTCGTGCCCCTGGAGCCGGGCATCGAGAAGGTCGAGCGGTCGCTCGGGGTGCAGAACCTGTACGACGAGCTGTCGTCGAACTACGTCCACCAGCTGCTGGCCGCCCTGCGGGCCAAGGAGCTGTACAAGCGCGACGTCGACTACGTCATTCAGAACGGCGAGGTCAAGATCGTCGACGAGTTCACCGGGCGCATCCTCGAGGGTCGGCGCTGGTCGGAGGGCCTGCACCAGGCGATGGAGGCAAAAGAGCGGGTCCGGATCAAGTCCGAGAACCAGACGCTCGCCACGATCACCCTGCAGAACTACTTCCGGATGTACAAGAAGCTGGCCGGCATGACCGGCACGGCCGAGACCGAGGCGGCCGAGTTCGCCCACACCTACGACCTGGCCGTGGTGCCCATCCCGACCCACCGTCCGATGGTCCGCAAGGACCAGCCCGACCTCGTGTACAAGACCGAGGAGGCCAAGTTCGGCGCCGTGGTCGACGACCTGTTCGAGCGCTACGAGACCGGTCAACCCGTGCTGGTCGGCACCGTGTCGGTCGAGAAGTCCGAGCGCCTGTCGCGGCTGCTCGACAAGCGGGGCGTCACCCACTCGGTCCTGAACGCCAAGCACCACGAGCGGGAGGCCAACATCGTCGCCCAGGCCGGGCGCCTGCACACGGTGACCGTCGCCACCAACATGGCCGGGCGCGGCGTCGACATCATCCTGGGTGGCTACCCCCAGGGCCTGGCCGAGATCGACGTCATGGCCGAGGGGCTGCTCCTCGACTCCGAGGAAGGCAAGGCCCGCTACGAGGAGCTGTTCGCCAAGTACGCCGAGGAGTGCGCGGCGGAGGGTGACAAGGTCCGCACCCTCGGGGGGCTGTACGTGCTCGGTACCGAGCGCCACGAGAGCCGCCGGATCGACAACCAGCTCCGGGGCCGGGCCGGCCGCCAGGGGGACCCGGGCGAGAGCCGGTTCTACCTGTCGCTGGAGGACGAGCTCATGCGCCTGTTCGCCACCGGGGCGATGAGCTGGGTCATGGGCAAGGCCCTGCCCGACGACGTCCCCATCGAGGCCAAGATGGTCACCCGCGCCATCGAGAAGGCCCAGGGGACGGTCGAATCCCGCAACGCCGAAATCCGCAAGGACGTCCTCAAGTACGACGAGGTCATGAACGAGCAGCGCAAGGTCGTCTACCGGCGCCGCCAGTCCATCCTCGAGGGAGCCGACCTCCACGAGGAGGCCATGCAGCACCTCAAGACGGTCATCGGCCGGGAGGTGAACATCTTCTGCCCGAACGACTTCGCCGAGGACTGGAACCTGGAGAACCTGGTCCACGACGTGAGCGCGTACTACCCGACGGCGTTCACGGTGGAGGAGCTGGGCCAGGCCAGCAGCGCCGAGCAGATCCGCGAGAGCCTGGTTAACGAGGCCGTCCAGTACTACGAGCAGCGCGAGGAGTCGCTCGGCGCCGAGGTCATGCGCGAGATCGAACGCCGGGTGATGCTCTCCATCATCGACCAGCGCTGGCGCGAGCACCTGTACGAGATGGACTACCTGCAGGAGGGCATCAACCTGCGGGCCATGGGCCAGCGCGACCCCCTCACCGAGTGGCAGCGCGAGGGCTACGACATGTTCGGCCAGATGATCGACGCCATCTCGGACGACTTCATCCGCTACGTCATGCACCTCGACGTCGTCGTGGAGAACGAAGCCCCGCCCGAGCTGCGCAACGTCCAGTACTCGGCCCCGGAAGACCCGTCCGGGGATGCCACCGGCATGCAGGTCGCCGCCGCCCGCCAGGCCGCCGACGAGGGGGCCGAGGCTCCTGCGGCTGCGGTCGAGGAGGCGACGCAGGCGCCCGTCGTCAAGGGTGAGCACGAGAAGTTGGGTCGGAACCAGCCTTGTTGGTGTGGTTCCGGGAAGAAGTTCAAGCTCTGTCACGGGAAATAGGTCTGTTCCGCCCCCGGTCCCGGGTCCTGTCCCTCACGGCGCCTCCCCACCACCTCGCTGACGCTCGGCGGCGGGGGCCCCTCCGTACGGGCCACCCGGGGCCTGCCCCATCCCGATGCGGTTGGGTGGGGGGTGGGTGGTAGTGCGCGACCTGTCGGCTGATCTTGCCGAGTTGCGGCGGCGGCTCACCGAGTCGTCCCGCGACCTGGATCTCGACGGAAAGCGGAGTCGGCTCTCGAAGCTGGAGACCCTCGCGTCGGAGCCCTCGCTCTGGGACGATCCGGATTCGGCGCGGAAGGTGACGTCGGAGCTGGCGCTCGTCAAGGACGACATCGACCTGCTCGACGGGCTGGAGTCGCGGCTGTCGGACGTCGAGGTGCTCTACGAGCTGGGGCGCGAAGAGGGCGACGACTCGGTGGAGGCCGAGGTCGAGGCAGGCCTGGGGTCGCTGGTCCGCGAGTTCGACGCGCTGGAGTTGCGGTCGTTGTACTCGGGGGAGCACGACGAGCGCGACGCGGTGTGCGAGGTCCACTCGGGCGCCGGGGGGACCGACGCTCAGGACTGGGCCGAGATGCTGCTGCGGATGTACCTGCGGTGGGCCGAGCGCCGGGGCTTCTCCGTCGAGCTGGAAGAGGTCACCGCCGGGCAGGAGGCGGGGATCACCTCGGCCACGTTCATCGTCCGGGGCCGGTACGCGTACGGGCTGCTCGTCGCCGAGAAGGGCGTGCACCGGCTGGTCCGCATCTCACCGTTCGACTCCCAGTCGCGTCGCCACACCGCCTTCTCCTCGTTCGAGGCGGTGCCGTTCCTCGAGGAGGCCTCGGACGAGGTCGAGATCGACGAGAAGGACCTCCGCATCGACACGTACCGGTCCTCGGGCGCCGGCGGCCAGCACGTCAACGTCACCGACTCGGCCGTGCGGATCACCCACCTGCCGACCGGGATCGTGGTCTCCTGCCAGAACCAGCGCAGCCAGCACCAGAACAAGGACGTGGCCATGAAGATCCTGGCCGCCAAGCTGGCCGAACGGGCCCGCCAGGAGCGGCGGGCCGAGCTGGACGCCATCGCCGGCGAGCAGCGGGAGGTGGCCTGGGGCAGCCAGATCCGCTCGTACGTGCTCCAGCCGTACCAGATGGTCAAGGACCTGCGGACCGGCCACGAGACCGGCAACGTCGACGCGGTCCTGGACGGCGAGCTCGACGGCTTCATGGAGGCCTACCTCCGCTGGCGCAAGCGCCCGACGTAGCCGAGCCCGCGCGTCTGTGCCTGCACCTCGCGCCCCTGCCCCGGATCCGGCAGCTCCGCCAGCGCGCGCCATCGAGGGTGCCGGCCCGAGCGCGGCGCCCGCAGTACTGGCGCGGGACAGACAGCGTCGTTAAGCTTGCCCCTGTGCTTCCTGCCAGCCATGGCGTGGGGCCCCGGGGGGGGAGTCGCACGGACTCGACACAGCCGTTCTCGGGATCGGCGTCCCGCCCATGATCCGGCTCCGGAACGTCCACAAGTCCTACAAGGGCAATGTTGTCGCCCTCAAGGACATCTCGCTGGACATCGCCAAGCAGGAGTTCGTGTTCATGGTGGGCCCCACGGGGTCCGGCAAGTCCACGCT
>DATASA010000068.1:0-41610 GCA_036269435.1 Acidimicrobiales bacterium
GTCCTTCGAGGTCCCCGACGAGGGCGTCGGCTGCGGGTTCACCGAGGCCGTGCGCGGCGTGCTCTCCCACCACATGGTGATCAAGGGCGGCAAGATCGCCAACTACCACCCGTACCCCCCGACGCCGTGGAACGCCAACCCCCGAGACGTCTACGGGACCCCCGGGCCCTACGAGGACGCGGTCATGAACACGCCGATCTTCGAGGAGAACACGCGGGAGAACTTCAAGGGCATCGACATCATGCGGGCCGTCCGCAGCTTCGACCCCTGCCTGCCCTGCGGTGTCCACATGTACCTGGGCAAGGGCCAGGTGCTGCGCAAGCTGCACTCGCCCACCGCGGCGAACACTGCCGGAGAGTGACCGAGGCAACAGACCTGCAGGCGGTCGGCGAGCGACTCGAGCGCATCCTCGGAGAGCTCAACGTCCTCGCCGACCCGGCTGCGAGCGAACGGGCGACGGAAGCCGTGCGCCTCGTGACCGAGCTGTACGGCGCAGCCCTGTCCACCATGCTGGAGCTGGTGGTGGACGCGGGCGACGCCCCGCTGCTGGACAAGATGGTCTCCGACCCGCTCGTCTCCAGCCTATTGGTATTGCACGATCTCCACCCTTTTGACCTGGCGGCCCGGATCGGCTTGGCCTTCGACAAGATCCGGCCCTACCTGGCCTCTCACGGTGGCGACGTCGAGGTGCTCGACGTCGACGCCATCGCCGGGTCGGTGACCATCCGCCTGCTGGGCAGCTGCGACGGCTGCCCGTCGTCCTCGGTGACCCTCAAGACGGCGGTCGAGGCCGCCATCCACGAGGGCGCGCCCGAGGTGGGCCACATCGTCGTCGACGGCTGGGTCGAGCCCGAACAGCCGCCCGTCCCGTCCGTCCCCATCGAGCTGCGGCCCAAGCCGGTCGGCGCGAGCGCGCGGTGACCGCGCCGCTGCCCGCCGGGGCCATCGAGGTACTCCAGCGCATCCGTGCCCCCCGGCCGCCGAAGCCGCGGCCCGGCGAGCGGTGCGAGATGTGCACCGCCGACATCGGCGACGAGCACAGTCACGTGGTCGACGTCGAGAACCGCAGCCTCATGTGCACGTGCCGGGGCTGCTACCTGCTGTTCGAGTCCGCCGGCGCCGGCGGCAAGCGGTTCCGGGCCGTCCCCGAGAACTACCGCGCCGTGCCCGGCTTCGCTTTGTCGCCGGGCCAGTGGGAAGAGCTGCAGATCCCCGTGAGCGTCGCATTCTTCTTCCTCAACTCGACGGAAGAGCGGGTGGTCGGCTTCTACCCGAGCCCGGCGGGGGCCACCGAGTCGCTGTTGCCGATGGACGCCTGGGAACGCCTGCGCGGCGCCAACCCCGAGCTGGCCGACATCGCACCCGACACCGAGGCGCTGCTGGTGCGGGCGCCGTCCGAGGGCTACATCGTGCCCATCGACGCCTGCTACGAGCTCGTCGGCCACATGCGCCGCCTGTGGCAGGGCTTCGACGGCGGCCAGGAGGCCCGGGCCGAGATGAAGGCCTTCTTCGACCGGGTCAAGGCACGGGCGGGCGCTTGAGCACGCGCGAGCACCGAAGCGAAGCGGAGGAGCGCAGCGCCCATGATCGGCGCGAGCACCGAAGCGCGGCGGAGGAGCGCGGCGCCCATGATCGGCGCGAGCACCGAAGCGCGGCGGAGGAGCGCGGCGCATGAGTGACATCGATTTCGTCGTCCTCGGCGCCGAGCCCGACCCCTACGCCGCGGCCCCGACGCTGCTGTTCAAGCTGGGGCTCACGGAGACGACGGGCACGGCCGTGCACTCGGTGTCGCTGCGGGCCCAGCTGCGCATCGAGCCGCAGAAGCGCCGGTACACCGAGGACGAGGAGGAGCGCCTGCTCGCCATCTTCGGCGAGACGCCGCGGTGGGGCGACACCCTCAAGCCGTTTCTCTGGACCCACGCCTCGACCATGGTCGCCGGGTTCAGCGACAGCGCCGAGGTGATCCTGCCGGTCACCTGCACGTACGACTTCGAGGTGGCGGCGGCGAAGTACCTGCACGCGCTCGACGACGGCGACGTTCCCCTGGTCCTGATGTTCAACGGCACCATCTTCTCGAGTGCGGGCGTGGAGCCGGTGCCGTGGCACAAGGAGTCCAACTTCCGCATGCCGGCCCGGCTGTGGCGGCAGCTGATGGATCTGTACTTCCCGGACAGCGGATGGATTCGCCTGCGCCGGGACGCCTTGGACAGCCTCGAGCGGTACAAGGCCGAGCGGGCGCTGGCCACGTGGGAGCAGGCCATCGAGGCCCTCCTCAAAGAGGCCGGCCCAGTATGAGCTCCCCGGAAGGCGTTCCGGCGTGAGCTCGGTGTCGACGCGCGCCACCGCGGCCGGGTTCGACCGGGCTCGCAAGGTGGCCGACGCGGTGCTCTACGAGGGGTACGTCCTGTACCCGTACCGGGCCTCGGCGGCGAAGAACCAGATTCGCTGGCAGTTCGGGGTGGTCGCCCCCAAGGGGTTCTGCGACATCGACCCCGGAGAGAAGTCGTCGATGCAGACGGAGGTGCTGGTCGAGGGGGCCCGACCGGTCGTCGACCTGAAGCTCCGCTTCCTCCGTGTCCAGTCCCGCACGATCGAAGATCCGGGTGGCAGCCCGGTGGCCTCGGTCGAGGTCGACGGCAAGCTCTGGACCTCCTGGGACGAGGCCGTCGAGGAGGAGCTGGACATCGAGGCCGTCGGCCTCGGCGAGCGCGTCGTCCCGTTCGACCTGCCGGCGAACGAGGAGTCCCAGCCGCTCGGCGACGCCGGGCGCGTCGTCCGTCGCCGGGCCGCGCTTCGCGGTCAGCTGCAGTTGGTGGCGGAGCGCGTCGAGGGTCCGTACCCGCTGGTCAAGTTCAGGGTGACGGTGCAGAACACGACCCCGTGGACACAGATCGGCGCATCACGCGACGAGGTCGTGCGCACGTCGCTCGTCGCCGTGCACACGCTCATGGCCGTCCACCACGGCCGGTTCGTCTCCATGATCGACCCGCCGGAGTTCGCCACCGGCGCGGTGGCGTCGTGTCGCAACATCGGCACGTGGCCGGTGATGATCGGCGACGAAGGCGACCGTGAGGTCATGCTGTCCTCGCCCATCACCTTGTACGACTACCCCGAGGTGGCGCCCGAGAGCGACGGCGACATGTTCGACTGTGCGGAGATCGACGAGATCCTCGCCCTGCGGGTGCTCACCCTCACCGATGCCGAGAAGCGCGAAGCGCGGGGCACCGACGACAAGGCCGCCGCCATCATCGACCGGGTCGACGCCATGCCCCCGGAGATGTTCGACAAGCTCCACGGCGCCATCCGGTACCTGCGGGGGACGAGTGCGCCGATGCAGGCGCCCAAGGAGAACGACGTCCCGTGGTGGGATCCGGGCGCCGACGCGTCCGTCGACCCGTTCCAGGACACGATCCTGATCGGCGCGTCCGTCGTCGGCCGCGGCGCCCGGGTGCGGCTCCGGCCCCTCGGTCGGGCCGACGCCCACGACATGTTCCTCATCGGCCGGCTGGCCACGGTGGAGGGCGTGTTCTTCGACGTCGACGGGGAGACGCAGCTCGCGGTCACCCTCGACGACGACCCCGGCGCCGACCTGGCCCGGACCCACGGCCGCTACCTGTACTTCCGCCCGGACGAGCTGGAGGTTCAGGCGTGAGCGGCGGGGCGCGCGTGCTGGTGGTCGGGGTCGGGAACATCTTCCTCGGCGACGACGGGTTCGGTGTCGAGGTCGCGGCCCGGCTGGCCGCCCGTCCCATCCCCGAGGGCGTCCGGGTCGCCGACTTCGGCATCCGCGGCGTCCACCTCGCCTACGAGCTGCTCGAAGGCTTCGACCTGGTCATCCTGGTCGACACCGTCAACCTGGGCGACGCGCCCGGGACCGTCGCCGTCCTCGAGCCCGATGCGGACTCGGAGGGAGGCGTGCTGCCCGACGCCCACGACCTGGACCCGGTCGCGGTGCTCGGGTTGCTGACCGACCTGGGCGGGTCGGTCGGCCGAATGCTCGTCGTCGGCTGCCAGCCGTCCGACATGTCCGAGTCCATGGGCCTGTCCGAGCCGGTGGCGCGGGCGGTCGACCAGGCGATCGGGGTCGTCGACGACCTCGTGCGCGAACACCTGTCCACGTACGTCGGGAAGGAGCACCGAGGATGATCCGCCGTTTGTTCATGTCCGTGTTGTTCGCTGCGGTCGCGGGAGTCGTGGTGAAGTCGCTGCCCGACATCGCCCGCTACCTCAAGATGCGGGAGATGTAGTGAGGACGGTCGGCATCGCCACCACGCTGGTGGTCGCCCTCTTGATCGTCGCCTTCCTGGCCATCCTGCTCATGTCCTTGCCGGACCTGGCCAGGTACCGCCGCCTGCGGAGGATGTAGTGCACGAGCTCGGATTGTGCGAGGCGATCGTCGGCGCGGTCGAGAAGCGGGCCGGCGAGCGCGAGGTGGCGAGGGTGCGGGTCCAGGTGGGCCGGCTGCACCACGTCCACCCCGAGGCCTTCGAGCAGTCGTTCGCCATCGCGGCGATGGGCGGCGTGGCGGACAACGCACACGCCGAGCTGGTGCTGCTGCCGGTGCGCTGGACGTGCGGCTCCTGCCAGGCCGAGGGCGAGGGCGACGAGGTGCCCCTGGCCTGCGCATCCTGCGGCGGCATCGACATCGACCTCACCGGCGGGAACGAGCTGCTGCTGGAGTCCATCGAATACCGGGCCGCCGTGCCGGCCGCCGAAGCGGGGTAGTCCCCATGTGCCTCGGGATACCCGGACGGATCGTGGAGCTCCACGACAACCCCCACCTCGCCACGGTCGACATCCTCGGCGAGAAGAGCGCGATCAACATCGGCATGATCGAGGAGCCGCTCGCTCCTGGCGACTACGTCCTGATCCACGTCGGCTTCGCCATGACGAAGATCGATGCGGCAGGCGCCCGCCAGGCCCTCGACGGGCTCCGCCTATTGGGCAACAACGACGAGGAGGCTGAGCAGTGGGTGTGATGATCGGTTTCGTGGCCGGATACGTGTTCGGGACGCGAGCGGGCGCCGAGGGCTACAAGGAGATGATGGACGCCCTCAAGACGATCACGTCGTCCGGAGAGCTGAAGGAGCTGGTCGGCGGCGTGGTCTCCCTGCTCGGCGACGTGCTGAAGCAGGGCACGGCTGCGCTGGGCGAAGGGTCCGAAGCCAAGCTGCGGCGCATCGCCTGAGCCCGTTGGCCAGCCCGACCGGCCGGCGTGCGACTTCATGGTCCTGGTCATCACCGCCTCGGACCGGCAGGCGTTCAAGCGCTGCCGGCGGGCGTGGGACTTCGGCTCACCCCTTCGCCAGAACCTCGAACCGGTCGGGCCGCCGGCCGCTCCCGACCTCGGTCGGGCGCTCGTCGACGCCCTCGCCGTCTGGTACTTCCCGGGCATGTGGGAGTGGGACCGCGCCATCGTGCGGCCGCTGGCCCTGGAGGGCTACCACCGGGCGGTCGACGGCTGGCCGCCGGGCCATGACGCCCTGGCCGCCGACGGTGAGGTCCTGCTGGGCCGCTACTTCGAATGGGCCCAGACCGTCGACCAGTTCACCCCGGTGCGGGTCGAGACGGAGTTCGAGGTGTCCGTCCCCGACCCCGCCGACCCGGTCCGGGATCTGGTCGGCGCCGACGGATCGGCCGTGCACTTCGCCGGGAGGGTGGAGTTGCTCGTCGTCGACGCCTTCGACCTCTACTGGCTGGTCGTCCACCGGATCGGCCCGGCGTGGGCCGACGTCGAGGAGCTGCTGCTGGACGAGCGGGGTGCGTCGTTCTGCTGGGCCTGGGAACGGGCGTTTCTCGGCATGGACGTCGCCGGGACGCTCTACAACGAGCTGCGCACCGACGTCGACGTCGAGGCCCTTCCGCCCGTGCCCCCGATGGGCTCCACCGCTCCGACGGCCGTGACCGGTCACCGGCGGATGTACGTGCGCGCCGGACGGTCGCCCGATCCGGAGATCACCCGGGAGGGCGACGACGTGTTCCGCCGCACTCGCATCCGCCGGGGCCCGGTGGAGATGGAGCGGGTGCGGCACAAGCTGGCCCTGGAGGCCCGTGACATGACCGGCGGCGCGCTCGCCGTCTATCCGACGCCCACCTGGGACACGTGCGCGCCCTGCCGGTTCCGGTCGCCGTGCATCGCCCTGGACACCGGCGACGACAGTGCCGCGATCCTGGCCGAGCAGTACCGCCTCCGGCCCGAGCCCGTCGCCGTCGAGGGGCGGCTCGGCACCGTCACCTGGTCCATCGGACGCGGCGCCGCGCCTCCAACGTTCGGGCGCGACCGGCGGCCCGGGCAATGACGTCGGGGAAGGAACCACTCACCATGAAACAGAGGGAGACAGCATGAACTGGTTGTGGATCGGCGACGCGGTGCTGCTGGTGGTGGTGGCCCCGCTGGTGCTGCTGTTCGCGGGGCGGGTGCTGCGGCGGATCCGAGCGATCGGCAGGCTCAGCAACGACGTCCTCACCCACGGCCTGGCCCTCAGCGCCAACCTGCAGGCCGTCCCCAAGCTCGTCGAGACGAAGCGGCTGACCGGCGCGGCCCGCTCCCTGGTCGGCCGGTACGGCGCCGGTCTCGTCGCCCTCCTCTAGTTCCCACCGTCCCGGTTCGACCACAAGCCCGTTATCTGAAAGGAAAGAGCATGGGAGCTTCCACCGTTGCCCTCTTGGTGATCGTCGGCGTGATCGTCGCCGCGATTGCCCTTCATCTGATCGCCATTGCCGCCTCGTTAGCCGGCATCGCCGGCACGCTCGGCAAGGTGAAGGGGGGCGTCGACGCCATTTCCGGCCAGACTGAGCCGATCAACTCGGTCGTCGCCGGCATCGCCGGTGACGTCACCGCAATCGACGACGACCTGGAGGGCCTGCTCGTCCTCGTCGGCGAGGCCCAGGCTGCGGCCGATGCCGCGCCGGCCCCGCCGCCGCCTCCGCCTCCGCGGTCAACCGCGCCGGCCGCCCGCCGCACCAGGTCGCAGCCCGCGTCCGTCGTCGAGGACGTCGATCTCGAGGACGAAGCCGACGAGGCCCCGGCGGTGCGCCGCCAATCGATGCGCGAAGCCGTCGCCCTGGCCCGCTCGGGTGGCCGGTGAGCACCGGGCGCTGACCTGTCAACCGGTGAACCGGTGACGCCCAGTGTCGTCTATCGCACTGGGTGTCACCGGTTGACGATCTGGCGAGTCACCGACGCGAAAAAGGAGGCATCCGGCCGCCGACCGGATGCCTCCTTTTCGACGTTAGGCCAGGGCTTCTGCGCTCTCGGCAGCGAGGGTGAGACCCGCCGCGGCCTGGCCCAACAGGCGATTGATCTCGTCGGTGCCTGGGCCGAGAATCTCGCAATGGCCCTCCACCGCGGCGACGCCCTCGGCGATCTTGCCGAGGTTGGACTGGATGTGGGCGAGCAGCGCGTCGATGCGGTGCAGGAAGAACAGGAGGACGCCGGCCAGGGCGGCGATCTCGACGACGGAGAGCACGACTCGAAGGGTCATCAGGCGCTCCTCTGCGATTCCAGGAAGTCGACGTGGCGTTGGACCTCGGTGCCCAGCTCACCGACCAGCTCGACGGTCTTGGGCAGCATCCACGTGGTGGCGGTCTGCGTCGCCACCCGTGCGGCCATGTCCCACACCCGTTGGACCCCGGCGTCCAGGTCACGGACGTAGACCTCGAGCAGGAACAGCAACAGGATGACGGCCGAGATCACGACCGAGCCGAGGCCCAGCGTGATCCACCAGAAGGTCACGTGCTCGGACGTGACGGCAAGAACGGGCGACATGGCGCTCAACCTCCTGCCAGGGCCTCGCGGGCCTGGGACGCGTGGGTGACGACGGACAGCAGGGCCTCGTTGAGGGTCCCGACTGCGGGAACGGAGACGGTGTTCACGCGGATCGTGTCGAGCGTCTCGGTGATGTCGTCAGCGACGCCTCCGATGCGGCGCACCAGGGCCAGGATGATGGCGATCATCGCCACCACGACCACGATGAGCACCGCGGCGATGACATATCCGACGTACCAGCCGGTGAGGACGGCCGCCTTGGATTGGACAGCAGAGAGCACGTTTTCACCTTTCTCGCCGCTCCTTCATCTTACGGGTGCGGCGGGTTCAGGGTCAACGCATTGTCGTGCCTCCAAGGCGACGATCGCGTCGCCTTGGAGGGTATTTCAGACCGATCAGCTCCCGGCCGACGACCCGCTGGCGGGCATGGTCGGGCCGCTCGGCTCTTGCGGGTCGATGCCCGTCGAGTCGCGGGCCGTGGATTCGCCGACCGGGCGCTGGGACTCGCCCTGGGTCCCGGTCCGGTGACGGCCGTCCTCGCCCTCTTCGTCGACGACGTCTTCGCCGCGCCGGGTGGTGCTCGTGCCGACGCCGAGCGGCGTGGTCGCCTGGGTGTCGGTGGCGGTCGACGCGCCCGCGCCCGCCGAGCCGGACCGCACCTCGCCGGCGTCGACCGGGCTCTCGTTGGCGGGGCTGGCGGTTGCTCCGGGACGCCCGGTCTTGGTGTCCGCCAACTGGCGGTCGACGGTGCCCCGCAACTCCTCGCTCAGCTCGCCCTCACCGGTCGAGCGACCTTCGTACGGGGGGACGTTGCTCGGATCGGGTTCGGTGACGTTCTGCTGCGGCATGTTCTGCTCCTTTGATTCGTCACGGAAATGTCCCTGCAACTGTTGCGCCTACCCGCCGAAATGAACTGGCAACCCACGTGTGCCTTTCTTCTAAAGCCACCGGTGCTGTATGTTTAGGACAGTTAGAGAGGAGGCACCATGAGAGATGTGGACGTCGACCGCGTGGCGCTGTGCCGGGGGCTGCTCCAGAACGCCGCGGCGCGCCAGCTCGTCTTCTCCCGAGCCGAACCCGAAGTCGCCTCGGCCGAGTACCTGACCGGCTTCGGCGCGGGGTGGGAGGCAGGGCACGTCTCCGCCCTCGCCCTGGCCCTCTCGGTGCTGACCGGGGAGTCGCCCGCCGCCCTGGTCGAGGACGCCCGGGCCCAGGCCGCGGTCGACCTTTCCTTCCCGTTCGACGTCCACATCGAGGAGGCGTCGTGAGCTTCAACGACGAGGTCGTCCCCTGCCCGACGTGCTGGCTGCCGGCCGACCTGGTGGCACCGACGGACGTGGACGTCAACTACCACTCACGATGCCCCCGCGGCCACGACAACACGCTGGTCCCGGCCGTGCTCGCCCACCTGCGCACGGTCATGGCCCGCGAGGTCGACCGCCCGGCCTGAGCCTCCTACGCCCGCAGCGACCGCAGGCGGGCCACCACCGCGGGGAACGCGGTGCAGAACGCGTCGACGTCGTCCTGCGTGGTCGACCAGCCGGCCGAGATCCGAAGGGAGCGCTCGGCCTCCACCCCCATGGCGGCGAGCACGGGCGACGGTTCGAGCGACTCCGACGAGCACGCGCTGCCCGAGTGGGCGGCGATGCCGGCCTGGTCGAGGCCGAGCAGCACGGCTTCGGCCTCCACGTCGTCGACGCCGACACAGACGATGTGCGGCACCCGCCCGCCGACGTCGCCGTAGGCGACGACGCCGTCGACCGCCGTGGCCGCGGCGAGCATGGCCTCGGTCTGGGCCCGGGCGTGCGCGGCCTCGTCGACGAGCGAGCGGGCCAGCTGCTCGGCCGCGGCCCCGAAACCGACGATCCCGGCGACGTTCTCCATGCCGGCCCGCCGCGACCGTTCCTGCTCTCCACCCACGAGCAGCGGACGCAGGCGCAGCCCCCGTCGCACGAGAAGGGCGCCGACGCCTTGCGGGCCGCCCAGCTTGTGGGCGCTGACCGACAACAGATCGGCGCCGAGGCCGGCGAAGTCGACCGGCACGTGTCCGGCGGCGCAGGCGGCATCGACGTGGACCAGCAGGCCCCGGTCCCGGCAGCCGGCCACCACCTCGGCCGCCGGCTGGAGCGTGCCCACCTCGTGGTTCGCCCACTGGATGTGGACCAGCGCGGTCTCACCGGGGTGGATGGCGGCCAGGGCGGCGTCCGGGTCGACCCGGCCGACCCCGTCCACGCCGACCTCGACCGGGGATCCGAACGCGGCCGACGCGTCGCGGACGGCCGAGTGCTCGACCGCGGGGACGACGATGCCGGCGCCCCGCTCGGTCGCCCCGTACACCGCGCTGACGATGGCCTCTGTCGCCCCGCCGGTGAAGACCACCTCACGGGGACGGGCGCCGAGCAGCGCGGCCACCTGCTCCCGGGCCTGTTCGACCGCGCCTCGCGCCTGGCGCCCGTCGGTGTGGACCCGTCCGGGATCGGCGGCGAAGGACAGCCACGGCAGCATGGCCTCGACCACGTCGGGCCGGGCAGGCGATGTCGACGCGTGGTCCAGGTAGTGCCGGCTCATGGCCTCCGGGCCGGGCGAAGGATCAGACGAGCGTGACGCAGACGGCGTCGCCGAGGGGTCGGGATGCCGACGTCTCGGGCACGGTGTCGCCGTAGAGCGTCTCCAGCATCCCCTTGACGATCCCGCGGTCGACGGCACAGATCACCGGGTGTTGCACGGCGGCGCCGCCGAACGGACACTGCTCGGAGATGATGGCCAGGCCGTCGGCCCGGGACTCGGTGTGCGACGCGAAGCCGTGGGCGGTGAGGGCGTCGGCCACCGCGTGCAGCGCGGCCTGCAGCGACCGATGGCCCTCGCCCGGCGCCATCGACGCGGCCAGCGACCTCCCGTACTCCTCGCCGACCACCTCGGCCATGGCCTCGGCCGCCTCGGTCGGGACCAGGGCGAGGGTGCGGCCGAGCAGGGCGATCAGCAGGTCGTCGCGGCGGACCGGGAACTCGAGGGCCAGCGCCTTGTCGGTGACCTGGTAGCGCTTCGACGGGCGACCCGCACCCGGCTTGCCGGGCCGGCCGAGCTGGACCTGCAGGTACCCACCGGCGGCCAGCTTGTCGAGGTGGTGGCGGGCGACGTTCGGGTGCAGGCCGAAGCGCTGGGCGACGTCGGAGGTGGTCACGCCGTCGGTGGCGTCGTGGGCGAACAGGTAGATGTCACGCCGGGTCGAGTCGCCGAACGCGGACGTCGCCGCGGTGACGCCCGCGGAGAACGCCGCCGCCGAGAGGGGCAACTGCTCCATGCCGGTATTCTACCTATGTCCATAGGAGAAATTGCATGCCCACTGAGCCCGAAGTCCTCGAGGTCCTGCGCCCGGTGCAGGACCCCGAGCTCCACCGCAGCATCGTCGACCTCGACATGGTCCGCGCCATCCGTCTCGGCGCCGACGGCCGGGTCGGCGTGACGGTCGCCCTGACCGTCGCCGGATGCCCGCTGCGGGCCGAGATCACCGAGCGGGTCACCCGGGCCGTCGGGGGCTTGGCCGGGGTGACGGGGGTCGACGTCGACCTCACCGTGATGACCGACGACGAGCGCGCCGCCCTGCGGGACCGCCTCCAGGGTGACGTCGCCGGCGGTGCACCGGCCGCCGGCCACGAGGGCCACGCCCACGCCGCAGGCGACGCCCAGGTGATTCCCTTCGCCGACCCGTCGAGCCGGACGCGCGTGCTCGGGCTGTCCTCGGGCAAGGGGGGGGTGGGCAAGTCGTCGGTCACGGTGAACCTCGCCGTCGCCCTCTCCCGGCTCGGCCATTCCGTCGGCATCCTCGACGCCGACGTCTATGGGTTCTCGGTTCCCAAGATGCTCGGGATCGACCAGCAGCCGGTCGTGATCGACGGGATGATCGTGCCGCCCGTCGCCCACGGCATGGCGGTGATGTCGACCGGCTTCCTGGTGGCCGACGACCAACCGGTCATCTGGCGGGGGCCGATGCTGCACAAGGCGCTCAACCAGTTCCTCACCGACGTCTACTGGGGCGAGCCGGACTTCCTGCTGGTCGACATGCCGCCGGGCACGGGCGACGTCGCCCTGTCGCTGGCCCAGTTCATGCCCCGGACCGAGGTGTACGTCGTCACCACGCCGCAACCGGCGGCCCAGCGGGTGGCGCAGCGCTCGGCCCTCATGGCCCGCAAGGTCAATCTGGCCGTGCGGGGCGTGATCGAGAACATGAGCTGGTTCACGGGCGACGACGGCCGCCGCTACGAGATCTTCGGCGCCGGCGGCGGTGAAATGCTGGCCGGCGACCTGGGCGTCCCGCTCCTCGGCCAGGTCCCCCTGGTGACCGCGCTTCGGGAGGGTGGCGACGTCGGGGCGCCGGTGACGCTCACCGACCCGGCCGGCGAGGCGGCCCAGGCCTTCGACGCCCTGGCCAAGCGCATCGACGCCCTCGGGCGCGGGCGGATCACCCACCCCGAGTTGACCATCAGGTAGGCCGGGGGCCTACCGGGCCGGGCGGAGGACCTCGCCCAGCTTGAGCCGGCGGCCGGTGCGGACGATGGCCCGCCCGTAGACCACCGTGGCGAACCGGAAGGCGAGGGCGACGGCGAGGAGCCCGGTCACGAGCGACCCGACGATCTCGGCCGGGCTCGCCACCCCGGCGGCGAGGCGGGCGGGCAGGACCAGGGGCGAGCTCAAGGGGAAGTAGGCGAGCACGGCGGCCACCGGCGAGTCCGGTCCGGTCTGCAGGACGATGAACGTGCCGATGAGCACGGCCATCAGCGGGCTGACCGCCGATCCCGCCTCCTCCTGGCGCTCGACCAGCGCGCCCAGCGCACCGGCGAGGGTGAGGTACAGCGTGAGGCCGAGGAGGAACCAGAACGCCCCGACGGCCACCGCCCCGCCGAGGCCGTTGGGCAGGCTGCCGCCGAGCCCCAGCTTCACGATGACCGGGACGAGGCCGCCGAGGAGGGCGACGACACCGGTCGCAGTGACGCCGAGCACCTTGCCGAACAGCAGCGCCCCCGGCCGCACGATGGCCAGCAGGACCTCGCTGATCCGGTTTGCCTTCTCGATGGCCGTGCCGTTGGCCACCTGCATCATCAAGGTGAGCAAAAGGAGGTACAGCACCAAAGAGATGGCGAAGGCGCCGGCCACCCGACCGCTGCGGCCGGGGTCGACCCGCTCGATCGTCGCGCCCGGCGAGGCCAGGGCTCGGGCCACGTCGCCCGGTCCGAGGCCGGCCTGTTCCAGACGGCTGGACAGGGCCCCGATGGCGAGGGCCTGCTGGGTGGCGGCGACGAGCTGCTGGTGCTGCCCGGCCCGCACGACGATCGTCGGCTGGTCGCCGAAGATCACGCCCACGTCGGCCTTGCGGTCGTGGACGACCTGGCGGACGGTGGCCGCGTCCGGTGCGTCGTGCACCTTCACCCGGGCGTCGATGGCTCCGAGGGCGGCGGTCAGCTGCTGGTCGAACGTGGGCGTACGGCCGACGACGGAGACCGTGTAGGTCGTCGATCCGCCGCTACCGACGACCGCGGGCACGACCATGGCCGCGGTCGAACCGAGGAACAGGATGCCGACGATGGCCCAGAACGACTTGCGCCGGAACGCCTCGGTGATCTCGCGGGCCGCGACCAGTCGGGCGCCGCCGAGGCCCTTCACGTCGTCACCCCTGGTTGGCGGTCCGCGTCCAGGACGTCCCGGGACTCGCCGGCGGCGGCGAGGAACAATTCCGAGAGCGTCGGCGCCTCGACCCCGAACGAGCCGACGGCCGCGTGGGCCCGCACCGCGTCGAGCACCACGCCGGGGTCGGCCGCCGGCGCCAGCCGCAGCCGCGACCCTCCGACGGTCCGCTCGGTCACCTCCGCCAGGTGCGGACTGACCCAGTCGTCCTCGACCCGCACGTCGACCCGCAGGTACCGCTCAGCGCTCTGCGCCTTGAGGTCCCGCACGTCGCCCTGGAGCACGACGGTGCCGTGGTGCAGGAGGGTGATCGTCTCGCACAGGTCCTCGACGAGGTCGAGCTGGTGGCTGGACAGCAGCAGGTTCCGGCCGGCCTGCACGTGCTCCTCCAGTACCCTCGACAGGAAGTCGGTGGCCACCGGGTCGAGCCCGGCGAACGGCTCGTCGAGCACGAGCAGCGTGGGCTCGTGGACCATGGCCGCCGCCAGCTGGACCCGCTGGGCCATGCCGCCGGAAAGGTCCAGGATCTTGTCGCCGCCCCGATCGCCGAGGCCGAGCTGGTCGAGCAGCCCCTGCGCACGCGACCGGCCAGTCGTCTTGTCGAGCCCGTGCAGCCGGGCGACGAAGGTGAGGAAGTCCCGCGTCCGCATGTCGCGGTACACGCCCCGCTCCTGGGGCATGTAGCCCCACGCCCGGCGGTCGGCGTCGCCGGCCGGCCGGCCGTCCCACTCGACCGCGCCGTCGTCCGGCGCCAGGACGCCGAAGAGGATGCGCATCAGGGTGGTCTTGCCGGCCCCGTTGGGGCCCAGCAGGCCGATGACCCGCCCGGGCGGCACCTCGAGGTCGACGTTGTCGAGCACGACCCGGCTTCCGAAGCGCTGGCTGATCCCCTTCGCGAGCAGGGTCGGGGCCATTCACGTCCTCCTTGCCCGACACGAAAGGCCATGACGCGCGAGAGCGACACCCTACCGCCGGGCACCGATCACCGAGCCGGCCACCGGACTGGGCATCCGAGGGGACAGGATGGGGCGCCGGCCGGTCGCTCCGGACGTCGGCCCGGACGCTCGGGCGGTGGCTGCCCGGCACTAGCGCTCGGATCGCCGTAGCCTGGCCGCTATGAGGCCAGGTCCGAGGTGAGCGTCCGCAAGGCGGTTCGTACCCCGGTCGAGCCGGCGGCAGCGGCGCCGGAGGCGGCCGGCGCGGCGGGCAGGCCGATCGGCCGGCGCCTCGTGCTGGGGATGATGGGGACCGGTGTCGCCGGCGTGCTCTTCGGCTCGAAGGCCGCCGACCTCCTGGAGCGGATCACCGCACCGATCACGTCGCGGGACGGCACCGGGTTCCTGTCGCTGTTCCCGGTCGGCCGCTTCCGCATCTACACCGTCACCGGCCGGCTCCATTCCCGGTCCGATGCCGACTATCGCCTGAACCTCGGCGGTGCCGTCGACGCTCCGGTCACCCTCACCCTCGACGACCTCAAGGCCATGCCGGCCACGCGCTTCACCAAGGACTTCCAGTGCGTCACCGGTTGGCGGGTGCACGACGTGAAGTGGGCCGGGGTACGCCTGTCGGACCTCTTGGACAAGGCGGGGGCGCGCGACGGTGCCAAGGGCGTGCGGTTCTCGTCCTTCGACGGCACGTACACGGAGTCGCTGACGATGGACCAGGCCCGGCGGGCCGACGTGATCGTCGCCTACGAGATGGAGGGCAAGCCGGTCACGTCCGCCCACGGCGGGCCGGTCCGGCTGTACGTCGCCCCGATGTACGGCTACAAGTCGATCAAGTGGCTCGACACCATCGAGGTCACGGAGCCGGCGCCCCGCGCGGGGTACTGGGAGGTCCGGGGCTACGACACCGACGGCTGGATCGGCAAGTCGAACGGCCGTGACGACCGCGCCGTCTAGCGGCCCGCCGCGGCGCCGCCGGTGACCGCGGCGGCCCGCCGGGACGTACCGGTCCGGGGCCGGCTGCCACGGTTCGACGAGGCGGAGCAGGCGCTGCACTGGGTCAACGCCGGGCTGTTCGGGATCCTCATCGTCACCGCGTCCCTGCTGTACATCGGCCAATTGAGCGCGCTCGTCGGCCACCGCGAAATGGTGCGAGTGATCCACGTCGCCTGCGGGTTGGCCCTGCCCTTCCCGCTGCTCGCGGCCCGGTTCGGACCGTGGCGGCGGTCCTTCATCGCCGACGTCCGGTCGCTGGCCCGCTTCGACGACGACGACCGCCGCTGGCTGCGCTCCTTGGGCCGGAACAAGAAGGTCCGCATGGGCAAGTTCCACCCCGGCCAGAAGCTGAACGCGGCCTTCACGCTGGGGGCCATGATCGTGATGCTGGGAACCGGGTCGATCATGCACTGGTTCTCGCTGTTCCCGGTCGACTGGCGCACAGGGGCGACCTTCGTGCACGACTGGCTGGCCATCACCCTCGCCGTGGTGATCGCCGGCCACCTGAAGATGGCCCTGTCCGACAGCGACGCCCTGCGGGGCATGACCCAGGGCTGGGTGCCGGCCGCCTGGGCCCGGCGCCACCGGCCGAAGTGGTACGAGGAGATGACCGGGAGCGCGGCGACGCCCTCCGCCCGGCCGGTGCGGACGTCGACCTCCGCCGAGCCCGATCCTCAGCCGCCGAGGGCCCCCTGACGACCGGCACGGGCTAGACAGGGATCGTGCTCGGCGTCATCTCCTACAACCCGATCGTGCGGGTCCACTTCGGGCCCCTGTCGATCTCACCGCACGGCGTGTTCATCGCCATCGGGTTCATGGTGGGCGCCTGGTTCATGCTCCCGCAGTCCCGCCGCCGGGGGATGTCGGACGACATCATCTACCCCCTGTTCACCCGGGCGGCCATCGGTGCCCTGATCGGGGCCCGGGTCGCCTATGTGATCAACCACATCGGCTCCTACGCCACGTCGCCGCAGGACATCTTCTTCGTGTGGCAGGGCGGGATCTCGCTGCTGGGCGGGTTCTTCGGGGCGATCCTCATGGCCTGCCCGCGGATGCGCAAGGAGCGGCTGTCGTTCTGGAAGGTCATGGACTCCGCCGCGCCGGGGATGGCGCTGGGCGTGTTCGTCGGCCGCACCGGCGACATCATCATCGGTGACCACCTCGGCAAGGTGACGTCGTTCTTTCTCGGCTACCGCTGCCCGCCGATCAACGTGGCCACCGGCTCGCCCTGTGCGCCGACCGCGCTGGTCAGCCGCACCCCAGGGGCGATCGTGCACCAGACCGCGCTGTACGACCAGCTTCTGGCCCTCGTCCTGTTCACGATCCTGCTCCGGCTCCGGCGCAAGGACCGCTGGGACGGATTCCTGATCGCGGTGTTCGCCCTCGGCTACGGGCTGTGCCGGATCCTGGAGGACTTCCTGCGCGACGACGTCCGCCGCTTCGGGCTCACGGGCAGCCAGTGGTCGGCGATCGCCACCGTGCTCCTGTGCATCTTCACGCTGACCGTGCTGCGCCGTACGCCGAAGTGGGGGCGGTGGGACCTGCGACCGGTGCCCGCCGGCGTGCCGGTCGGCGAGGTCGGCGAGCCGGTCCCGCCGACCGATGACCGCCCTTCGGCGGAAGCCCGCACCGAGCCTGGGATACTGAACCAGGAGGACCACGGCCCTGAGCCCTGAGCGGAGACAACCGGGTGCCCGAACCGGCACAGACGAGTGCCGTTTCGTCGGCACGGAGGGTGCCGATCCCGGCACATTCGAGTAGAGGAGACAGCAGTGGAGATCCGGATCGGGGTCACGTACTCGCCGAAGGAGATCGAGATCGACCTGGGCGACGACACGGCCGGCGACGAGCTGGTCGAGCAGATCACGGCCAGCGTCGGCACCGAAGGGGCCATGCTGTGGCTCACCGACCGCAAGGGACGCCGGGTCGGCATCCCGACCCAGAAGCTTGCGTACGTCGAGATCGGCGCCCCCCGCAGCGGGCGCAGCGTCGGGTTCAGCGCGCCCGTCACCACCATCAGCCCGTGATCGGGCCACCCCGGCCGCAGGGGGCGTGCTGATGGTGGACGTCCTCGAGCGCCGGCTGCTTTTCGTCACCGGCAAGGGCGGCGTGGGCAAGAGCACGACCGCGGCCGCCCTTGCCCTGCTGGGCGCAGCGCGGGGCACCCGCACGCTCGCGGTCGAGGTCGACGCCAAGGGTGACCTGGCCGATTTCTTCGAAACGCCTCGGCCCGGGTTCGAGCCCAAGAAGGTGGCACCCAACCTGTGGGCCATGGCCATGGACACCGAGGCCTCGCTGCGCGAGTACCTGCACCTGCAGTTGCGCCTGCCCACCGTCGCCCGCCTCGGGCCCATCGCCCGTGCGTTCGACTTCGTGGCCACCGCCGCTCCGGGGGTTCGTGAGATCCTCACGGTCGGCAAGATCGGGTGGGAGGTCCGTGAGCGCCACTACGACCTCGTGGTCGTCGACGCCGCGGCCACCGGTCACATCGTCGGCCAGCTCGGCGCGCCCGAAGCCATCAACCAGCTCGTGCGGGTCGGGCAGGTGCGTCAGCAGACCGGCTGGTTGACCGACCTGCTCGCCGATCCGGCGACGACCGGGCTGGTGATCGTCACCACCCCGGAGGAGATGCCGGTCAACGAGACGATCGAGCTGGTGCGCAGGATCGAGTCCGACACCCGGGTCGACGTCGCGGCCATCGTGGTCAACCAGGTCCTGCCCGAGCTGTTCAGCGGCGCCGACGAGGAGGTCTTCGAGCGCCTTCGCGAACCGGTGCTGTCCGAGCGCTTGGCCGAGGCCGCCGGCGGCCCGGTGTCGGCCGTGCTGGAAGCGGCCCGGCTGGCCGTCACCCTTCGGCGGACGCGGGCCGGCCACCTCGACCACCTTCGAGCGTCGATCGATCCGTCGATCCCCCTGCTCTACGTCCCCTACCTCTTCGCCCGGGGCCACGGCCTCCGCACCACGGGCCAGGTCGCCGCCGCGCTCAGCGAGGAGCTGGGCTATTGAGCGACCGGAGAAGCTCGAGCGAGCACCGGTCGTGAGCTCGCTGGAGCAGTTGCTGGCGGCGAAGGAGATCGTCATCTGCTGCGGTGCGGGAGGGGTGGGCAAGACCACGACCGCAGCGGCGGCGGCGGCCATGGCCGCCGTCTCCCTCGGCGGCAAGGTGCTGGTGCTGACCGTCGACCCGGCTCGGCGGCTGGCCGACGCCCTCGGCATGGAGGAGCTCGGCAACGTCGAGGTCCGGGTTCCGGACTCGACGATGAAGGCGGCCGGCGTGGAGCCCCGGGGCCAGCTGTGGGCGGCGATGCTCGACGCCAAGCAGTCCTGGGACGAGCTGGTCCGTCGCCACGCCCCGGACACGGCGACCGAGCGCAAGATCCTCGAGAACCCGCTGTACCAGAACGTCTCGGGCCGGTTCGCCCAGGGCCACGAGTACATCGCCATGGAGCGGCTGTACGAGATCCACCGCACCGGCGCCTACGACCTCATCGTGGTCGACACCCCCCCGACCCGCCACGCCCTCGACTTCCTGGAAGCGCCCGACCGGATGGCCGAGTTCTTCTCCAGCCGGCTGTTGCGCTGGCTCACAGCCCCAGCCCGCTCCCGGGTGCTCAACCTGGCCAGCCGGCCCTTCTATCAGGTCGCCGACCGGATTCTCGGGTCCCAGTTCCTCCAGGACATCGGCGAGTTCTTCCTGCTGTTCCAAACCATGTACGACGGGTTCGTCGAACGGTCGCAGGCCGTGAAGCGGCTGATCCACGGGCGGCGAACGACATTCCTCGTGGTGAGCACGTTGGAGGGCACGCCGTTACGGGAGGCCGAGTTCTTCCTGAAGGCGCTGGGCGAGATGGACCTCCACGCCGGCGCCCTGGTCCTGAACAAGGTGCTTCCCAGCACCCTCCTCGACCCCGATTCGGCGCGGGTGGCGGAGCGGCTGTGCGCCGACGGGCCGGCGTTGGCCGGCGCGCTCGGGCCCGACGCCGGCGATCCAACGTCGGTGGGCCGGGTCCTCGGCGAGGTCGGGGAGAGCTTCCTCAACTTCGGCGTGGTGGCCAAGCGCGAGGCCGAGAAGCGAGCCGAGCTGGGCACCCGGCCCGACGTGGTGATCACCGTCCCGTTCTTCGAGAGCGACATCTACGACCTCGGCGGCCTGCTCCAGCTCGGCCGGGCGCTGTGGTCGGCGTCGTAGAGGACGACGGCCGCGCCATGGCGACCCCCGCCGACCTGGCCCGCTCGATCGGCCTCGAGCCGTCGGGCGTCGCCCACCTCCAGCGACTGGTGGCGACGTGGGGCCTGCTGTCGGACCTGTCCTTCGCCGACCTGCTGCTGTACGCGCCCGTCGGTCCCGGCGACGCGGCGTCGTTCGTCATTCTCGGTCAGGTGCGGCCCACGACCAGCCAGACCCTCCACCTCGACGACGAGGTCGGCCGCACGCTGCCTGCGGAGGAACTGCCCCTCGTCGCCCGGGCGTGGCAGCTGGGCGAGATCATCGACGGGGAGGGCACGATGCCGGCCCGAGGTGAGATCGCGACGGTCCAGTGCATTCCCGTGCGCTGGAAGGACTCGATGCTGGCCGTGCTGACCCGGGAATCGGCGCCCTCGGTCGGCCGGCGGCCGGGAGAGCTGGAGCGGGTCTACGTCGAGATGTTCGACAACTTCGCCCGGATGATCACGGTGGGCGACTTCCCGTTCGGTGCCGAGGAGACCGAGCTGGACGAGGCTCCCCGGGTGGGCGACGGGGTGGCGCGCCTGGACGGCCTGGCGCGGGTGGACTTCGCGTCGCCCAACTTCGTCTCCGCGCTGCACCGGATGGGCATCCACGGCAACACCCAGGGCGCCCGGCTGGGCGAGCTGGGCTTCGACGAGTCGCCCGTGAGGACCGCGTTCGCCATCGGCCTGCCCATCACCGAGGAGATCGAGCGCCGGGACGTCGTCGTCCTGCTGCGGTGCATCCCGTTCCTCGAGCACGGCCGGGTGACAGGCGCGCTGGTGCTGCTGCGTGACGTGTCGGACCTGCGTCGGCGGGACCGGCTCCTGGTGTCGAAGGACGCGACGATCCGCGAGATCCACCACCGGGTCAAGAACAACCTGCAGACGATCTCGTCACTGCTGCGGCTGCACGGGCGCCGGCTCGGGTCCCTCGAGGCGCGCGCCGCCATCGAGGAGTCGGTGCGGCGCATCCGGTCGATCGCCCTGGTCCACGAGACGCTGTCGGCGGGGGCGAGCCAGGAAGTCGACCTTGGCGACATCGTTCGTCAACTCGTGCGCATGGTGGGGGAGGGGATCGTGTCCGACGACATGCCGGTCCGGCTGGTGGTCGACGGTGATCCCGGCGAGGTCCGGGCTGAGGTGGCCACCCCGCTCGCCGTCGTGCTCACCGAGCTGCTGCAGAACGCGGTCGAGCACGGCTACCCGCGCGAGCGGTTCTGCGACGGTGCCCAACCAGCGGTGGTGACCGTGTCGATGGCCAACGACGGCACCCAGCTGCTCGTCCGGGTGGCCGACAACGGGGTGGGCCTGCCGGCCGGCTTCGCGCTCGACGGGTCGACCCTGGGGCTCACGATCGTCCGGGCCCTCGTCACCACCGACCTCAACGGGATCATCGCCATGGACAGCAGCACGGAGGGCACCGTCGTCGAGGTACGGGTGCCCGTCGAGCCGTCGGCGACCGCGTTGAGTTAGCTGCGCTTCAGCGCCGACGGATCAGCTGGCGCGCCGGCGCCGGGCCAGCCACGCCTTGCGGAGCTTTCGACGCTCCTCCTCGGAGGTGGCGCCCCACACCCCGGCTTCCTGGTTCGTGGCGAGGGCGAACTCGAGGCAGTCACTGCGGGCGTCGCACTGACGGCAGACCGCCTTGGCCGCCTCGATCTGGTCGAGGGCGGGGCCGGTGGTCCCGACAGGAAAGAACAGATCCGGATCGGTGTCCCGACAAGATGCCCGCCGGCGCCAGTCGTCCACGTCCCACTCGTACGGGCGATTCCAGATGAGGGCCACAGCACCTCCTTTCGCGCACACACCTCGCACCGGAGACACTCTCCGGGCCACGTCGTTGTGAATTCATTCACAAACCTCAGCGCCGGCAAACCCCTCTAGGGCTTTCCGGCTCCGCCCCTCACGATACTTCCGGCCTTGCGCTGGGACAAGGGTTTGTGAATCTTTTCTCAAACTCCGGGCGGTACGATCAGCCGCAGAGATGCCTGGCCGTGGGACACGTGGAGGATCTCCGTCCGGCCGAGGTAGTCCCCGTCGACCTGGTGAGGGAACGGCTTGTGGCCACGCACAGTGAGCGACGTCAGGTCGGTGTGGTAGTCGACGTTCTTGTTCCGGCGGAGCATCTTGCCCTGGCCCATGGCCGACCCGAAAAGGGTCAACAGGGTGCGCACCTTCAGCTTGCGGGTGGTCACGGTGACCAACCCCCGTTCCGGCCCGGTGTCGGGTGTCACACAGAGTGGTCGACGGCCGAGGTAGGTGTAGGGGTTGGTGTTCAGGCAGATGGTGAAGAAGCCGTCCTCCACGCTGGTGCCGTCGGCGAAGTCGAGGGCGAAGCTGGGATGGCGGTGGTCGTAGTGCTTGAGGTAGGTGGAGAACGACGCGTAGACGAAGATGGCCTGGCCGATCTTGCGCTTCAGCGTCGACCGGCGCTCGACCTGGGCCACCACCTCGGCGTCGTAACCGACCCCCAGGTGGAACAGGAAGTGGCGGCCGTTGACCGTTCCGAGCGCGAACGTGCGGACCGAGTCGGTCCGGGCCAGGGCGGCCTGGAGCTGCGGCGCAGCCCGGGTGGCCTTCGGGGCCATGCCGATGGTCCTGGCGAACACGTTGGTGGATCCACCGGGGAGGGCGGCGAGCGCGGTCTGCGTGCCGGCGAGGCCGTTGGCCGCCTCGTTGAGGGTGCCGTCGCCGCCGAGGACGACCACGACGTCGTACCCGTCCTCCGCAGCCTGGGCGGCCAGCGCGGTGGCGTCGTTGCGCTTGGTCGTCTCGACCGTCGTGACGTCGTGGTCGCCGACCAGCGCCGAGTTGGCCGCCATCCTGGCCTTCCAGTCCACCGAGGACGCCGACGGGTTGATCAGCAGCATCACCTTCACGAGTCGTCCTCGGCTTGGGATCGGAGCTGGGCCAGGGCCCGGGCCAGCAGGCGGGAGACGTGCATCTGGCTGATGCCCAGCCGGCCGGCGATCTCGGACTGGGTCAGGCCCTCGAAGAACCGCAGGTGCAGGATCATGCGCTCCCGGGGCGGGAACTGGGCGATCAGCGGCGACAGGGTGACCCGGTGCTCGCTGTCGATGAGGCCCTGGTCCTCTGCACCCAGCTCGGCGGACAGCGAGATCTCGTCGTCGTTGCCCGACGGGGCGTCGAGCGACGTGAACCGATAGGCGTGACCGGCCTCGATCGCCTCGAGCACCTCCTCCTCGGAGACGGCGGCGGCCTGGGCGATCTCGCCGATGGTCGGCGAGCGCCCGAGCTCCTGGGAGAGCAGCCCGACCACGCTGGCCAGGCGCAGGTGCAGCTCCTGCACCCGCCGGGGGACCCGCACGGCCCAGCCCTTGTCGCGGAAGTGACGCTTGAGCTCTCCGACGATCGTGGGGGTGGCGTACGTCGAGAACTCGAGGCCGCGCTCGGGGTCGAAGCGGTCGACGGCCTTGAGCAGGCCGAGGGCCGCCACCTGGACCAGGTCGTCGAGGGGCTCGCCGCGGTTGGTGAACCGGCGGGCCAGGTACTCGGCCAGGCCCATGTGGGCGGTGATCAGGTCGTCGCGCAGCGCGCGGTCACGCGTCTCGGCGTAGTCCAGGAACTTGCGCCGGAGGTCGTCGCGTTCTTTGCTGTCGAATGCCATCAGAACTGCCCGCTCACGACGTCCGGCGACGCTTGACCAGCCGGAACGTGGGGCCCTCGGCGCCGGCGGACATCTCGCACTCGTCGACCACGGCGGCGAGGATCTGTTCGGAGAGCGCGGACATGGCCGGTTCGTTGGCCAGCCCGTCGGTGAAGCGGCCGACTCCCTCGACGGCAAGCTGGTCACCGTCGAGGAGGTAGCGAAGGGTGATGGTGCCGGCGCGCCCCTTCGGCCCGACCAGCGAGAAGCAGACCTCGTCGATGGCGATGCGGAGGTCCTCCACTTCGTCGAGGGTGAACCCGACCCGACTGGCCACGCCTGCGGCCATGATCCGGGAAATGCGCAGGAACTCGGGGGCGGCCGGCACTTCCAGTCGGACCTCTCGGGTTGACACGGATGCGACGGTAGTGGCACGGCGGGGACGTTGAGAACCTAGGCTCCCTGTCGCCGTCCATCCGGGAGGAAAAGCTCATGATCCGTCGCCGTCTCGTGCCCGTACTCGCCGTCGCCACCGCTGCGCTCGGAACGTCCTTCGCGCTTCCCGCCCATGCCGCGGTGACCGCGTTCTCGACCGTCATGACCGGCAGCCAGGAGGTGCCGGGGCCCGGCGACGCCAACGCGATCGGGTCGGCGATCGTGACCCTCGACTCCTCGACCGGCCAGGTGTGCGTCCGCTGGCACCTCCGCAACGTGGGGACGATCACCGCCGGTCACATCCACGCCGCCCCCGCCGGTGTCGCCGGGCCCGTCGTCGTCCCCCTCCCCACGCCGGTCGGCGACTTCTCGAGCGGCTGCACCACGGCCAGCCCGGCCCTAGTCCAGCGCATCATCGACAACCCATCGAACTACTACGTGAACGTCCACGACGCCGAGTTCCCCGGTGGCGTCATGCGCGGCCAGTTGCCGTAGCGCCCGCCGGCGCCGCAGGCGTTCCACGAGCGGCCCCGGTCCACGCGCTAGACGAGCGGCCAGGGGTACGCCCGGGCCGAGCGAATTGCAGGGAACACGGGCCGCCGCAGCACGGCGGCGGCCCGGGCGCACATCGCCTCGATCTCGGCCGGCTCCAGCAGTTGGGTCAGATCCGCCGGTGGAGCGGCGGCCAGCCGGGCCACCGCGTCCAACCGTGACGCCGGGAGGGGCTGGCCGGCGAAGTCCCAGATGACCGTGCGCAGCTTCGGCTCGGAGTGCAGGCAGAGGCCGTGGTCGATGGCCCAGACGCGACCGTCCTCGCCCCGGAGGCAGTGGCCGCTCTTGCGGTCGCCGTTGTTGACGATCAGGTCGAACAGGCAGATGGCCTGTAGCCAGTCGTGCAGCTCGGGCCGCTCGAGCATGGTGAAGTAGTGGTCCTCGAAATGGGCGGGCACGAATCGCTGCAGCGACCCCGGGCCGAACGGACCGTCGCGCAGGACCGTGTGCGGGACGAGGCCCCAGCCCAGCGTTTCGGAGATGCGGTAGACGGCGACCTCGCGCCGGTACAGCCCCGACGGGTAGTCCCAGAGCGGGCGCTCTCCCTGCAGCGGCTTGTACACCGCCGCGCCGGTCGTGTCGCCCAGGCACAGCTCGACCAGGAACGTGCCGTTCGAGCTCCACGGCAGGCGCCCCTTCACCTCGATCTCGCCCCGCCGCAGCAGCTCCAGGACCGCCTCCGGCGGCGACGCACCCGCCTGGCCGGCCTGCTCGCTGGGGGTCACTGCGCGGGGCGGTGTCCGTTCAGGCGGACGCACGTGTGGCCTTCGGGGTCGAGGGGCTGGCCACACAGCGGGCAGGGAGGCCGACCGGCGGCCACCGCCTCCGCCCCCTGGACCGATAAGGCGGCGACCTGGTCCCGGGTGGCGCTGATGCGGGCCCGGGCCGCCTCCTCGCCATCCTCCACCAGCTCCTCGGCGACGATGACGACCCGGTCGGCGTCTTCGTCGTAGCTCACGCCGAGCGAGCCGACCACCCACTCGGCCACCACCGGCTCGATGAGCGGCGCGCCGGCCGACTCCACGTCGCCACCGGGTGCAGGCATGTCGGCGAGCATGGCGGTCAGGTAGGCGACGAGGGCGGCGACCTGGGCCTTCTCCAGCCGGAGCGACACGACGTGGCCGGCGTTGCGGGCCTGCAGGTAGAAGACGCGCTGGCCCGGTGGCCCGACGGCGCCCGCCGTCAGGTGGTCGACCTGCGGGATCTCGAAGCTGGAGCTCACAACCGTCCTGTCACGAGGGCTTGGGGACGGGGCCGTCGCCCGTGGTGTTCACCGACAGGACCATCGGGCCGCCCTCGCCGTAGGCGATGGCGGTGACCGAGCACGGGGAGATCACGATGCGCTGGAACAGGTCGAGGTGGGTCCCCAGGGCGTGGGCGACGGCGGCCTTGATGGTGTCGGCGTGCGACACGGCCACGATGGTCTCGCCGGGGTGGGCGGCGCGCAGCCGCTCGAGGGCCGAGACCATTCGGGTCTGCATCTCGACGAACGACTCTCCGCCGGGGAACCGGAAGCCGCTGGGGTACTGGTGCACCGTCTTCCACTCGGGGGCCTTGCGCACCGTCTTGAAGTCCATCCCGGTCCACTCGCCGATGTCGGCTTCCAAGAGGCCCTTGTCGATCCTGACCTTCATGCCCAGGGCGGCGGCAAGGGGTGCGGCCGTCTCCCGCGTGCGCTCCAAGGGCGACGCGTAGATGGCGGCGATCTTCGGCCCCCCCGCCAACCGCTCTCCGACCGCCTTGGCCTGGCCCTGGCCGGTCTCGGACAGGTGCAGCCCCGGGGCGCGGCCGGGCAGCAGCTTTCCGGTCGTGGGTGTCTGGCCGTGGCGTACGAGCAGGACCACCGTCGGGCGCGGTCGGGCCGCAGTTCGGGGCATCGGTGCGGCCAACCTACCCTCTGGCGATGGATTCGCTGGCCCGAGTGACCGACGAGGTCGTGTCCTGCCGGGCATGTCCGCGCCTGGTGGCGTGGCGGGAGCTGGTGGCCGTCGAGAAGCGGGCGTCCTACGTGGGGGACCGATATTGGGGGCGTCCGGTGCCGGGCTTCGGCGATCCGGCGGCGACGCTGCTCCTCGTCGGGCTGGCGCCGGCCGCCCACGGCGGGAACCGCACCGGCCGGGTCTTCACCGGTGACCGCTCGGGCGACTGGGTCTTCCGCGCCCTCTGGAAGGCCGGCTTCGCCAACCAGCCCACCAGCGAGTCGGCCGACGACGGCCTGCGGCTGCGCGGGGCGTGGATCTCCGCCGTCGTCCGCTGCGCCCCTCCGGCCAACCGGCCGACCCCGGAGGAGCGCGACCGCTGCGTCCCCTACCTGACCCGGGAGCTGGCGTTGCTGGATCAGGTCCGGGCCATCGTGGCCCTCGGCCAGTTCGCCTACGACGCCGTCTGCCGCCTGCACGGTGTGCGGCCCCGTCCCCGGTTCGGCCACGGCGTCGAGGTCGCCCTGCCCGCCGGTCGGATCCTGATCGCCTCCTACCACCCGAGCCAGCAGAACACGTTCACCGGCGTGCTCACCGAGCCCGCGTTCGACGCCATTTTCACCCGGGCCGCCGAACTCGCGACCCCCGGCTGGCGATAGCACCGGGCCGCGTACCGCCGGTGGGTTCCTACGGGGTGGGCGGCGGCAGCTCGCCCCGCCGGGCGTCCCGGGCCCGGGCCGCGGCCGCGTCCAGGACGGCTTCGGCGTCCACGATCTCGTAGGCGTACCCCTGCTCGGCCAGGAACCGCTGGCGACGGGCGGCGAACTCCTGGTCGTTGGTGTCGCGGGCGACCACGGCGAAGAAGTGCGCTTGGCGACCATCGCGCTTGGGCCGCAGGATCCGGCCGAGCCGCTGCGCCTCCTCCTGGCGGCTGCCGAAGGCGCCGGAGACCTGGATGGCGACGGACGCCTCGGGAAGGTCGATGGAGAAGTTGGCGACCTTCGACACGACGAGCAGCATCTCCTCGCCGGTGCGGAAGGCCTGGTAGAGCCGCTCGCGCTCCCGGGTCGGGGTTTTGCCCGTGATGAGCGGTGCGCCCAGCCGCTCGGCCAGGGCCTCGATCTGGTCGATGTACTGGCCGATCACCAGCGTCGGCTCGCCGTGGGCCACCGCCTCGGCGGACAGCGCCTCCACGACCGCCACCTTCGACCGGGCCGTGGCCCCGACGCGGTACCGCTCCTCGGCCTCGGCCAGGGCGTAGGACATCCGCTCCTCGTCGGTCAGCGTGACGCGGACCTCGGTGCAGCGGGCCGGGGCGATCCACCCCTGCGCCTCGATGTCGCGCCACGGCGCGTCGTACCGCTTGGGGCCGATGAGGCTGAAGACGTCGCCTTCCCGACCGTCCTCGCGCACGAGCGTGGCGGTGAGGCCCAGGCGACGACGGCTCTGGATCTCGGCCGTCATGCGGAAGACCGGCGCAGGAAGGAGGTGGACCTCGTCGTAGATGACCAGGCCCCAGTCCTCGGCCGAGAACAGCTCCAGGTGGGTGTAGACCTCCCGCCGCCGGGTGGTCAGGATCTGGTAGGTCGCCAGGGTCACCGGGCGGATCTCCTTGCGCTCGCCCGAGTACTCGCCGACCTCGTCCTCGGTCAGGCTGGTCCGGGCCAGCAGCTCGGCCCGCCACTGGCGGGCGGCGACGGTGTTGGTGACGAGGATGAGGGTCCGGGCGCTGGCGCGGGCCATCGCCGCCAACGCCACCAGCGTCTTGCCCGCCCCGCACGGCAGCACGATGGCCCCGCTGCCGCCGGCGAAGAAGGCGTCGACCGCCTGGCGCTGGTAGGGGCGAAGGTCGAAGCCCCGGCCCTCGTGGAGCACGATCGGGTGCGCGGTCCCGTCGACGTAGCCGGCCAGATCCTCTGCCGGCCAGCCCGCCTTGAGCAGCGCCTGCTTCAGCCGGCCCCGCTCCCCCCGGGGCACCACGACGGTGTCCGCCGCGATCTGCGGACCCACCAGCGGGGCGACCGCCTTGGCCCGCAGGACCTCGGTGAGCACGGCGAGGTCGGTGCTGCGCAGGACGAGGCCGTGCACCTCGTCGACCTCCAGGCGCAGGCGTCCGTAGCGCGCCATCACCTCGGCCACGTCGACCAGGAGCGCCTGGGGGACGGCGTAGCGCGACCAGCGCAGCAGGGCGTCGACGACCTGCTCGGCGTCATGGCCGGCGGCGCTCGCGTTCCACAGCCCGAGCGAGCTCAGTCGGTACGTGTGGACGTGCTCGGGGGAGCGCTCGAGCTCGGCGAACGGGGCGATGTCGGCCCGGCACGCCTCGGCGTCGGGGTGGTCGACCTCGAGCAGGAGCGTGCGGTCGGACTGGACGATGAGCGGGCCGGCGGTGTCGGTCATGCCAGCTGGTCCTCCTCGGCTTCGGTCAGCACGCGTGCCCATTCGACGACGTCGATCACGAAGGTCCGCTGGTTGCCTCTCGGGAAGCAGTTGGCGTAGAGCCGGTCCCCTTCGACGTCGGTGGGCTCGACGGTCAGCTCGCTGGAGCGTCCCTGGCTGTCGACGTACGACAGTCGGACGAGCCAGAACTCCTCGCATGCGGCGTCGAGAAGGGCGCGGACGGCCCACGGATCCTTGGCGATCTGCGTGGGCCGCGCCATGGCGACGGGGGAGACGGGCGGCGGGGATGTCCGTGGGGGGGCGGCCCGGGCGCTTCCGGTGCCGGCCGGCGGAAGGCGCCGATGGAGGCCGGCGACGATGGTGGCGACGTCGGGTTCGGGCGCAGTGTGGCGAGCCGGAGTCCGCCGCGCCGGCGCCCTTCGGGCCGGCGGCCGGGCCAGGACCACGGCGCCGTCCACGTCCTCCTGGGCGGGCAGGTAGCCGGCCGCCTGGAGGGTGGCGGTGACGGTCGAGGCGGCGACGTGGGTCACCGCGACGGTGGGTGCCAGCCGCCGCAACCGCAGGCCGGCTGCCCGCCGCGTCGCCAGGACCTCGGCGAGCAGGGCCGGGTCGTCACTGCGGACGTAGCTCGTGACCGGCCCGACCCGCACGTTGCCGAAGCGTCGGCCGAGGTCGGTGACCAGGTAGGCCAACGGCTGAGGAACCCCGCGCGTGGCGTGGCGTTCGAGGAACCCGACGATGTCGTCGGCCGTCCGGCCGGTATCGAAGGCCCGGCGCAGCGACGCCTCGCTGAAGCGGTAGACGGTGGCCGCGCCCTTGGACTCGACGTCGGCCAGCAGGTCCAGCTCGGCCCGCATGGCCACGGCCGGCTCGCCGGCCACGACCGCGCTCAGGTCGGCCTGGACGACGAAGTCGGCGACGGTGGCCGGCGTGAGCCGGGCGAGCTCGGAGGTGGCGTCGTCCGGGCGCCCGGCCACCATCGCCCGGCCGGCCGTCGACAGGGAACCGAGCGCGGCCACGCCCAGGAGCTCGGCTTCCTGGAGCACCCAGGAGACGAGCACCGGAGGCGATGCCGGCCCGCCGGCCCACAGGGCCGGGCTCTCCCAGTCCACCCGGTGGTGCACGCCGAGCCCGTCCGGGGCGGTGCCGGCAACGGCTGCTTCCAGCACGGCGAGCACGCTCCGCCGGCGCCGCGGCGCGTCCCGCTCCGGAGCCCGGTTGAGCAGGGGCGGGATCGGCTTGTCCTTGCTGCTGATGGCCCCGGCCAGGAACAGGTGCACGTCGGAGGCGACCCAAGCGCCGGCGAGGTGGGCCCACCGGGCCGGTCCTTCGAGTGCCCGCCACGCGTCGGAGGCGATGGTCGGCAGGGCCAGCCCGGCCATGGCGTCGGCGGCGACCAGGCCGGCGAGGGCAGCGAGGTCGACGATCCGTGCGGCGCGCAGGTCGGTGCTGCCGATGAGCTTCGCCACCTTGTGCACCTCACGCACGCCGAGCCCGCCGGCCTTCAGCAGGACGGCCGGTTCGGCGTCCCACAGTTCCAGCAGGGCGGCGACCTCCGCGGCGACGAGGAGGGCCTGCTCGGCCGCGCTGCGGTCGACCACCTCTGCGTCCACCAACGCCACCGCCAGCCCCGGCCTGCGCAAGGAGCCGGGCGGGAACGGGTGGCCGCCGCGCAGCGCCAACGCCGGCTCGCGGGGCATGACCGCGGTGAAGTAGTCCACCACGGCGAGGAGCCGGCGGTTGAGCAGCCATCCCGCCGGTGTCCGGTCGTCGACCCGGTAGGCGCCGCCCTCCACCCGGACGAGCGGGCCTTCCGTGGCAATGCGCCGGGCCAGGTCAGCGGTGCCCGGCGGGCCTTCGGCGACCACCCGCTCGATGGTTGCCGGGTCGGCGAGCATCGCGGCGACGGAGGCCACCGTCGCCGGCGTCGCCCGCGTCGGCAGGGCACCCAGCCGGACCGCGACCTGGTCGAGCGTGAGCGCCGGAGGGCCGGCCGTCATCGACCGTAACGGCGGACCGAGCCGAGCCGGGTAGTCCAGCTGGCGGAGGGCGGACAGCAGCCGCACCGCCGCATGCGGGCCGTCGGTCACGAAGGCGAGGGCGCGCTCGCCGAGCCGGGCCAGGGCCGACGCCAGGTCCGCGTCGGCGTCGTCGACGTCGAGCGTCGACGCCAGCTCGGCCAGTGTCGTCGGCTCGTCGAGCAGGCACAGTGCCTCGACCACGCGCTGGGCGGCCCGGTCCAGGCGGTGGAACGCGTCGCGGGCGCTTGGCCACGCGCCGGCTCGCGACGCCAGGGCCGACAGGTCATGAGGGGCGGGGCGGGCCAGATCGGGGCGCAGGGACAGCAGGCGGGACAGGGCTTCGTCGCCGAACGCGGCCAGCGTCGCCGCCAATCCGGGCCACTCCTTGTTCGGGGCGGGCGACTTCCGCGCCGCGGCACTACCCACGTCGGTCTCCGGGAGTTGTCGAGCTGCTGAGCCGGGGAAGCGGCTCCGACGCTACCGTGGCCGCCACCGACGCAAGTGGATTCCCGGGACGCACGCGGCCTACGCCGAGTGCAGCGCGGCCCGGGCCGCGCCGACCACGTACAGCGAGCCGGTCACGTGCACGAGCTCCTCGGGGCCGGCGAGGGCGAGGGCGGTGGCGATGGCCTCCGACACCGACGTCGCCTCCTCGGTGGCCACGCCGAGCGCGCGCGCCGCTTCGGCGACGGTGGCCGCGGCCAGAGCTCGGGGCGACGGCGGGGGGCAGGCGACGACCAGGCGGGCGCCGGCCGCGTCGAACGAGCGGAGCATCTCGTCCGGATCCCGGCCCTCGAGCAGGCCGATCACCAGGATGCGACCGCGCATCGCGGGGCCGAACGTCTCCTGGAGCGCGGCTGTAGCCGCGACCGCGCCGGCCGGGTTGTGGGCGCCGTCCAACACGCAGAGCGGATGCCGGCTGACCACCTCCAGACGCCCGGGGAGCCGGAGCCCGGCGAACGCTTCGGCGACCACCTCCTGCGCCAGCGGCGCTCCGAAGAAGGCCTCGGCCGCGGCCAGGGCCACCGCGGCGTTGTCGCCCTGGAACGACCCGTGGACCGGGAGGTACACGTCGTCGTACGTCGCTCCGGGGGTCGAGAGGTCGACCAGCCGACCGTCGTGGGCGAGGCGGTTGGCGCCGCAGCGGAAATCCGAGCCGCGGATCCAGGTCTCGGCCGCGCCCGCGGCCCGGAAGATCGCCAGCAGCTCGGGATCCGTTTCCGCCACGACGAGCGTCGCCCCCGGCTTCACGATGCCGGATTTCTCGGTGGCGATGTCGGTGAGCGCCGGCCCGATCGTCTCGGCGTGGTCGAGGGCGACGTTGGTGACCACCGCCACCTGGCCGTCGGCGACGTTGGTGGCGTCCCACCGACCGCCCAGGCCGACCTCGACGACGGCCACGTCGACGGCGATGTCGGCGAACCACCGGAACGCGGCGGCGGTGAGGATCTCGAAGTACGTCGGCGGCGACTCGAGCATGGGTTCCAGCTCGGCCACCGCGCCGATGACTTCGGCCAGCGCGTCGTCGGCGATCGGCTCGCCGCTCCACGCCATCCGCTCGTTCAGGCGCTCGAGGTGCGGGCTCGTGTAGGTGCCGACGTTGAGGCCGCGCGCCGCCAACAGCGCGGTGACCATGCGGGCCACCGAACCCTTGCCGTTCGTGCCCGTGATGTGGATGACCGGGTAGCTCCGCTGCGGGTCGCCCATGAGGTCCATGAGCTGGGAGACGCGATCCAGCCGGCGCGCCGCGGCGCGAGGCGCCACCTCGCGTTCCAGGTTGACGTGGCCGGCGAGGTACGCCAGCGCGGCCTCGAGGTCCAGGCCCAGCGCTAGCTGGCCAGCTTGTGGCGCCCGACCTCGACCAGGTGCCCGGCCGAGTCCCGCGTGGCCTCGGCGGCGTGGACGGCCCGGCGGCGGGCCTTCCGGGCCTTGCGCCCTGTGACCTTGGCCGCCTTGAGCGCGGCCTTCCGGGCTTTGCGCGACTGCTTCTCGATGGCGGGCCGGGCGGCCCGCGCCGCCTCGACCAGGGCGCCGGCGCTGACCATCGACGCCAGCTTCATGCGCCGCTTCAGCTTGCGCTTGGCCCGCCGGTCGAACACGAGACCCACGGTGCCGCCGGCGAGGGCGCCGCAGCCGGCACCCTTGGCGGCCTTGGCCGGCATGGCCCCCCCGGACTCGCCACCCTTCGATCGGGCCGCCGCCGCTCCGGCGCCGATCGCGGCACCGAGGAGGGTGAATTTGATCGCTTTCCCCATGGGGCCAGCCTAACGGAGATGGGCCCGCTCAGCCCTCGGCCCGTGGCCGGTCAGGACGCGGTGTCGATGGCGTCCCGTCAGGACGCGGGTGTCGATGGCGTCCCGTCAGGACGCGGTGTCGATGGCGTCCCGTCAGGACGCGGCGCGCCGCGGGCGGGTGGCCGGGCGGGCCGGCTCGGTGCGGGGCACGAGGGTGGGGTTCACCTTCTGCATGACCACGGACCGGTCGATGACGCACTTGCCGATGTCCTGGCGGCTCGGCAGGTCGTACATCACGTTGAGGAGAACCTCCTCGAGGATGGCCCGCAGGCCGCGGGCGCCCGTGCCCCGGAGCAGGGCCTGCTCCGAGATGGCCTCCAGCGCGTCCTCCGTGAACTCGAGCTCCACGTCGTCCAGCTCGAAGATGCGGTGGTACTGCTTCACCAGCGCGTTCTTCGGCTCCATGAGGATCCGGACCAGCGCCTCCTGATCGAGGTTGGACACGGCGCCGATGACCGGCAGCCGGCCGACGAACTCGGGGATGAGGCCGAACTTCAGCAGGTCCTCGGGCAGCACCTTGACCAGCAGCGCGCCGACGTCCTTGTCGTTCGTCCGGCGCAGCTCGGCGCCGAATCCGACGCCCTTGTGGCCGATGCGGCTCTCGATGATCTTGTCCAGCCCGGCGAACGCCCCGCCGCAGATGAACAGGATGTTCGTGGTGTCGATCTGGATGAATTCCTGGTGGGGGTGCTTGCGGCCGCCCTGGGGCGGGACCGATGCGGTGGTGCCCTCCAGTATCTTGAGCAGGGCCTGCTGCACGCCCTCGCCCGAGACGTCGCGGGTGATCGACGGGTTCTCGCTCTTGCGGGCGATCTTGTCGATCTCGTCGATGTAGATGATCCCGGTCTCGGCCTTCTTGACGTCGTAGTCGGCGGCCTGGATCAGCTTGAGCAGGATGTTCTCGACGTCCTCGCCGACGTAGCCGGCCTCCGTGAGCGCGGTGGCGTCGGCGATGGCGAAGGGCACGTTGAGCATGCGGGCCAAGGTCTGGGCCAGCAGCGTCTTGCCGCAGCCCGTGGGGCCGAGCAGCAGGATGTTCGACTTGGCCAGCTCGACCTCGGAGTCGGCGTGGGCGCCGACCTGGACCCGCTTGTAGTGGTTGTAGACGGCGACGGCGAGGATCTTCTTGGCCAGGTCCTGGCCGATGATGTAGTCGTTCAGGAACTCGTAGATCTCACGGGGCTTCGGAAGCTCGTCGAAGCGGACCTCCGACGTGTCGGAGAGCTCCTCCTCGATGATCTCGTTGCAGAGGTCGATGCACTCGTCGCAGATGTAGACGCCGGGCCCGGCGATGAGCTTCTTGACCTGCTTCTGCGACTTGCCGCAGAAGGAGCACTTCAGCAGCTCGCCGCCGTCCCCGAACTTCGCCACGTCCCTCCTGCCCCTCTCAGCTGACGCCCGCGACCTGCGGCACCTGGGCCAGCTCGCGGGTCAGGATGACTTCGTCGACGATGCCATAGTCTTTAGCTTCGTCGGCGTTCATGATGAAGTCGCGGTCGGTGTCCTTGTGGACCTTCTCGATCGACTGGCCGGTGTGGAAGGCCAGGACCCGCTCCAGGAGCTCCCGCATGCGGGTGATCTCCTTGGCCTGGATCTCGATGTCGGAAGCCTGTCCTCCGGCGCCGCTGTAGGGCTGGTGGATCAGGATCCGGGCGTGGGGGAGGCAGTGGCGCTTGCCCTTGGTACCGGCCGCCAGCAGCACCGCTGCGGCTGACGCGGCCTGGCCCATGCAGTAGGTGGCGATCTCCGGCTTGATGAACTGCATGGTGTCATAGATGGCGAACAGCCCGGTGATCTCACCGCCCGGGGAGTTGATGTAGAGGTTGATGTCCTTGTCCGCGTCCTCGGACTCGAGGTGCAGGAACTGGGCCATGATCAGGTTGGCGACGGTGTCGTCGATCGGCGTGCCCAGGAAGATGATGCGGTCCTTCAGGAGGCGGGAGAAGATGTCGAACGCCCGCTCGCCCCGGTTGGTCTGCTCGATCACCGTGGGAACCATGTAGTTGTAGATCTTCTGGGCGCTGAGAACCTCCGCTCCGCGTCGGCTCTCGCCTGTCCTCGTGGCGTCCAGCAGCTGGGCTGCCGTGCGGATCTCGTGCAGCGTGTCGGGTGCGATCACTCAGGGGTCTCCTGCTCAGTACTCGGGACCTCGGCGTTGGCCTCGTCGTCGGCGCCTTCAGGGCTTTCGAGGCTGGGTGTCAGCTGCGACCGGTCGATGACCTGACCCTCCTCGTCGACGAACTCGGTGTGGGCGATGAGCCACTCCAACGCCTTGGTCTTCCTGATTCCCGAGCGTACCGCGGGCAACTGGTCTTCGTTCTCGAGCTGCGTGCGCATGGCGGCGGGCTTCACCTTGCGCTGGCGGGCCAGATCCTCGATCTCCTGGTCGACCTCTTCCTCGGCCACATCGAGCCCCTCGGCCTCGGCGACGGCCCGCAGGCCGAGGTCCGCCTTGACCGCGTCCGTGGCCTCCGTGCGGAGCTGGTTGACGAACTCCTCCTGGGAGTCGCCGACCGATTCGAGGAACCGGGCCAGGTCGATGCCCTGGTGGCTGAGGCGGTGGGAGAGCGACTGCAGGCGCCGCTCCATCTCCGGGGCGATGAGGGCTTCGGTGATCGGCTCGTCGACCAGCTCGACCAATGCCTCCAGCACCTTGTCCCGTACCTGGAGGGCGGCCTCGAGCCGGCGGACGGCCTCCAACTCGTTGCGGTAGTTGGCTCGCAGCTCATCGACGGTGTCGAACTCGGACGCCTCCCCCGCCCACTCGTCGGTGACCTCGGGGAGAACCTTCTCCCGCACCTCCTTCACGAGGACGCGGAACGTGACCTCGCCCACCTGCTCGTGGTGGACGCCGAACTCGAGGATGTCGCCGGCCTTGGCCCCCCGCAGGTGCTCGTCCATCTCGGGGCCGAAGCGGCCGGAGCCGACCTCGTAGAGCTCGTCGTCGGCCGCGATGAGCGTTTCGGTGTTCTGGGTGACCTTGCGGTCGATGGAGACGTTGTCCCCGTCGGCGGCGGGCCGCGACACCGGCACCAGTTCGGCGAACTGCTCGCGGGTGCGGTCGACGCGGACGTCGACGTCCTCGTCGGTGATGGTCAGGCTCGGCAGCACCACCCGCAGCCCGCCGTAGCCCGCCACCGTGACCGTCGGCATGATCTCGACCACCGCGTCGAAGGCCATGGTGGGGTCGGTGTCGTTGGACGTGATGTCGATCTCGGGCGCGGCGATGGGCTCGATGTCGTTCTCGCGCAACGCCCGCTCGTAGTAGCCGGGAAGGGCGTCGCGGATGGCTTCCTGGCGGGCGGCGTCGATGCCGACCCGGGCCTCCACGAGCCGTCGGGGAGCCTTGCCCGGCCGGAAGCCGGGGATGCGGACCTCTCTCGAGATCTTGCGGAAGGCGGCGTCGATCGCGGTGTCGAACTCGCTCTCGTCCAGCTCGACGGACAGTTTGACCTTGTTGCCCTCGAGGGGCTCGACGGTGGTTTTCACGGCTCCGGGATTGTAGGCCCCTGCGCCGGCCGCGGAGGGGTGCTGCGCCGGAACCTGCGTACCGGGGCGGCGTGCGAGGCCTCGCGCAGGACGCGCTCCGCCCGGTCCCGGTCCTCGGGAGAAACGTCGCGCCGCGACCAGGCCGCGGCGGTGACCACGGCGCCGACTTCGACCAGGCGGGGGTCGGGCAGAACGGTCCGGGCCAGGCCGTCGGCGTACTCCACGGGCGTCTCGTGCGGCTCCTTCGGGCGACCCCGTGCCGTGCCGGCCCGCTCGAGCCGGGCGAAGAAGCGGGTCGCCCACGGCTCGGCCGCCCGACGGCGCCACCGGTGTAGCGCCCGCCACGCCAACCAACCGCCGAGGGCGAGGGCGACCAGCACGAGGAGCGGCCAGAGCTGGCGGGCCAGGCGCTCGAGACGCGACCACAGGGCGTTGTCGGAGGCGCCCGGCGGCGGGGCCAGCCCGGTGGGGTCGAACCGGTGCCAGCCCACCCCCGGGAACCACACCTCGACCCACGCGTGCCCGTCCCGTCCCCGGACCACGAAGTCCCCGGTGAGCCCGTCGCGTGTACCGGGGAGGTACCCGACGGCCAGGCGGGCCGGGACGCCGACCGAGCGGAGCATGACGACCATGGCCGTCGCCGACCGTTCGGCGGGCCCGGACCGGTCGGTCAGGAGAAACGTCTCGATCGGGTCGGCGCCCGCAGGGACCGCCGGCGCGGTCCGGGTGACGCGGGTGTTGTCCTGCAGCCACGCCTCGACGGCGCGGGCCCGGTCGTAGGTGGTGGCCGCGCCGGCCGTGAGCTGCTGGGCCAGTGCCGTGACCGGTGAGGGCACCGCCGGCAACTGGAGGTAGGCGTCGGCGACCCGCTGCTCGATGGCCGACGACGGGTCGTCCAGCCCGTCCGCCGCTCGCAGCGTGGCCGGGTCGGCGTCGGCCCGGATGCTTTCGACGACGTAGGTGTCACCCTTTCCCAGCACCGGGTCCGGCCGGAGCGATTCGTCGGCGCCGACCGAGACACCGCCGCCGGCGACGGTCACCCACTCCGGACGGGCCGCGGCCGGCAGCACCGAGGCGACGGCCGCCTGGATCGTCACCCGTTGGACGAACGCGGCGCGGTTGGACACCGCGGCGACGTCGCCGATGCCGGGCCGGACGAAGGTCCGGTCGGCTGCGCCGGGCCGGAACCGGGGTGAGCCGTTGTCCAGCGGATCCGCCGAACGGGTCCACGCCTCGCCGTCCCAGTGGTCGTACGTCGTCACCCGCCACAGGTCCGGGCCCGGCGCCGAGACGCGGAACAGCACGGCGTTGCTCGGCGTGCCCTTCGCCGCGCCGACGTCGAGCCGGTCGGATCCGCCCAGTGCCGGCTGCGGGTTCGGGCGCGAGGACCGGCCGTTGCCCCGCTGGGGGCTGCCGCCGCCCGGGGGCGGAGGGAGCAGCGAGGCGGCGACCGCGGCGAGGAGCCCGGCGACGGCCAGCACGGCGACCGCTTCGGCACCCACCCGTCGGCGCTCGGTGGTCGCCGGGCCACCCAGCCGGCGGGCGCCCGCCGCGGCCAGGCGGTTGGTGGCGACCACCCCGGCGGCGAGGGCGACGAGGGCTCCGTAGAGCGCCCAGTCGGCGCGCGTCGGGCCGACCGCCGCCCCGAGCAGGCTGCCCGCGCACACCACCAGGCAGTACCGCAGCACCGCGGGCTCCGGCCACAGCAGCCCGAGCACGGCGACGGCCAGGGGCAGCAGCCGCGCCACCGCGCTCACGTGCTGGCCGTTGGTCCACCCGGCGAGGAACAGCGCGCCTCCACCGGCGACCGTCACCGCGGTCAGCACGACGGCGTCCTTGCCCGCCGGCAGCACCCGCAGCGCCGGCCGACGAGCCGCGGTGGCCAGGACGCCGACGGCCAGGGCGGCGGCGAGGACGACCGGCGGCACGCCGAGGGCGCCGACGCCGGCGCCGCCCTGGGCGGTCGCCGAGAACCACGCGGCCAGGGCGACCGCCAGCGCGGCTAGGACGGCCACGAGTCCCCGGTCGGGGTGACCGACACGACGGCGATCCGGGCCGTCCCGGCCGGCCCGGCTGTCGCGGCGGCATGAGGGCGCCCCCGCGACGCCCGCGCCAGCCGGTGATTCACGTCCGAGGCCGGTCCCACCGCCGCGGTCACCGACCCCGCGGGCTCGGCCGTCGCCAGGACCACCTCGTAGCCGCGTCGCAGGCCTTCGTACGCGTACCAGGCGGCCCGGGCCGCGGCCTTCTCGCCGGCGTCGCCACCGCCGCCGAGGTCGAGGGACACGACGAGTCGGGGCGCGCCGGGCTCCTCCACCTCTTTGACCACGAGCTCGCCGCGGCGGGCGGTGGACGGCCAGTGCACCCGGCCGGCGGGGTCGCCCGGGACGTAGTCGCGCACGCCACGGACGACGTCGCCCACCGCCGCGTGCCGGGGCCCGCCGTCGCCCCACGCGCCGAAGAGCTCCGGGAACGGATGGGGCGGGGCGAAGGGCCGCGGTCCGACCGCGAGTGGGTGGGGCAGCGGCGTCCGCAGACGCCGGGCGCAGCCGGCTAGGCCCGACAGGCCGGTCCCGACGACCTCCACGACGACCTCGCTGACCACCTCGCGCCGCTGGCCGAAGCCGAACAGGGGCCCCGAGGTGGACGGCTCGCCGACCAGGAACTCCGAGTCGGCGAAGGCTCGTACCCGGAAGGGCAGGGCCGGTCCCGTCAGCGAAAGGGTGAAGGGGACGGCGTCGCCGACGAAGGCGTCGGTGGGCACGGCCTCGACGGTCGCCCGCACCCGCCGGGTGCTCACGGTCGCCCACACCAGGTCGAGCGCCAGCGCGGCGAGTGGCGCGAAGCAGACGAACAGCGCCAGTCGCGAGCCGGTGGTCCTCCACGTGTTCCAGGCGACCGCGGCCACGACCAGGGCGCCCGCCGTTCCCAGCGTGGGCCGGATCTGGCGGTCCCAGCCCGCGTCCGGAGGTGGTTGGCGGGTGCTCACCGTCCGGGCGCCGACATCAGGCCGTCGGCGCGGGGACAGTGTCCAACAGCTCGGCCACGAGCCGGCGGGTCGGCTCGGTGCCGCGCCGGGCCACCGCGCCCAGCCGGTGGGCGAGCACGGGCACGGCGACGGCCTTCACGTCGTCGGGGGCGACGAAGTCCCGCCCCCCGATCACGGCGAACGCCTTGGCCACCTGCAGCAGGATGCGGGCGGCGCGCGGGCTGGCCCCGTGGTCGAGGTCGGGATGGGCCCGCGTGGCGTCGACGACGTCCAGGACGTAGTCGGCGACGGCGGCGTTCACGTAGGTGGCGTCGACCTCCGCCATGGCCGCCAGCACGTCGTCGCCGTCGACCACCGGCTCGAGCTGGTCGAGGGCGACCGGGCCGCCGTCGCCCCGCAGCAGCGCCCGCTCGGCGTCGCGCCCGGGCAGTCCGAGGGTGACGACCAGGGCGAAGCGGTCGCTCTGGCCCTCCACCAGCGGAAAGGTCCCGACGTCGCCGTAGGGGTTCTGGGTGGCGATCACGAAGAACGGTGCCGGGAGGGGGTGCGGCGTGCCGTCGACCGTCACCTGGTTCTCGGCCATGGCCTCCAGGAGCGCGGACTGGGCCCTGGGGGTGGCCCGGTTGATCTCGTCGACCAGGACGACGTTGTGGAAGATCGGGCCGGGGTGGAAGTCCCACGCACCGCGGCCCCGGTCGTAGACGGTCACGCCGGTGATGTCGGCGGGCATGAGGTCGGCCGTGCCTTGGATGCGCCCGGACGTCCCGCCGACCGAGCGGGCGAGGCTCTTGGCCAGCAGGGTCTTGCCCACGCCCGGGACGTCCTCGAGCAGCACGTGGCCGCCGGCCAGGAGCCCGGCGGCCACGAGGACGATCTCCTCCCGTTTGCCCAGAACGACCGAGGCCACGCTGTCGACCAACGATCGGGCGACCGCGGACGCGGGAAGGGCCATCTCCTCATTGTCGGCCACGACGGGCTACGACGTGACGAACTCCAGGCCGACCACGCTCTCCAGGGTCGCGCTCAGGGCGTGCAGGGAGACGGACCACGTCCGGTCGCCGACGATGCCGTCCGCGGCGACGCCACCCCAGGCCTGCAACGCCTCCACCGACGCCTTGGTCCGGGGTCCGAAGACCTCGTCGACCGGGCCCGGCGCCGTCCCCCACTGCCCGGGTGCGCCATTGGTGAGGACGTTCTGCAGCCGCGCCACCACCAACCCGGTCGAGCCCTCCTGCAACGTCGGCATCGGGCCGCCGTCGGGCAAGGCCGCCCACGTGTCCGGGCCGACGACGCCGTCGGCCTGCAGTCCGGCCCCCTGCTGGAACCCGGTGACCGCGGCCTCGGTCGCCGGGCCGAAGATGCCGTCGACGACCAGCCCCAGGTCCGGTGTGCGCCGCAGCGCCCGTTGCGCCCGGCGGACGACGTCCCCGGTGGCGCCGGGACCGATCGTCGGTTGCCCTGGGTTCGACACGTCGACCCCCTTCTCCGGCGGCGGGACGTCGCCGGCTTCGAACGCCGTCGCCCGCCCGTGTTCCCGCCGCCGACGCTACCCCGGGCGGCCGATCACCGCGATGGTGGGCCGGATGACGCATGGCCTCCCGGTAGGTGGCGATCGTGTGGGGCTCCTCTGTCCCTACTACCGGTGTGATTTGCGGCAGGACGCGTCAGATGCCGGTGACTGGGGGACTGGGGCGGGCCCTAGCGCGCGTGATCTGGCGTCTGGGACAAGGAGAGCCTGGCAAACCAAATCCCCGAATCGAGCGCGTGCCGACCACGAGGCAGGTGAGGTGGTCGCCGCAATGTTGCTCCGTCGGGTCGTAGACGATCGAGGGGCCCGAGATCTACGTGTTGGGTACATGTCTCGGTTGGCGAAGCGTAAGGGCGACCGGCGCGATCCCCTGGGGCTCCGTCCGTACATGACGATCCCCTGTGAGGCGGGTGTCACCGAGCTATCGGGAACTAGTCAGGGGTCGGCCCGCGCACCATCAGGGCGGCCGGGGGGCGGTAGTCCGCCCGGCGCCTCGCGCACGGCCAGAAGTTTCTGCGTGGCAACGCTGGTGGCAACGTCCGTGGCAACACAGGGTCGTCATCGTGGCGGCGTGGGTGCAACCGAGCGAGGCCAACGGCCCAGCCGAACTGGGGAGCTGACGCCGGCGCAGCGAAGCATGCAAGCCTGGATGGCGGCGTACCGGCTGCACGCCACCCACGACTCTCGGGAGACGACGAAGGCGGCGCGGGACGCGTTCATGGCCCGCTTCGAGCGCGAGGTCGACCCCAACGGGCGGCTACCGGAGGCCGAACGGCGCCG
>DATASA010000069.1:0-11423 GCA_036269435.1 Acidimicrobiales bacterium
GGGACCGCCCCCGTGCCGGAGACGGGCACGGAGCGGGGGCTGCCCGGTGCGTTGTCGGTGATGTCGAGGCTGGCGGTGCGGGTGCCGGCGGCGGCCGGCGTGAAGGTGAGCGACACGGTGCAGCTGGCCGACGGGGCGACGGTTGCGCCGCTGCACGTATCCGACGACCTGGTGAAGTCGGCGGCGTTGGGGCCGGAGAGGGCGACCGAGCCGACCACCAACGGCGCGGTGCCGGTGTTCTGCACGGTCACCGTCTGGACCGCGCTGGTGGTACCGACGTCTGTCGACGCGAACGTGACGCTGGTGGGGTTCAGGGTGACCGCGGGGGCGCCGGCCAGTGTCCCGTTGACGACGACGCTCTGGGCGCCGTAGGCCACCGTTCCGCCGGTGACGGTCGCGAAGGTCCCGTTACAGGCCGTGCCGCAGGTCACGACCTGGAAGGTCTGCCCCGACGACGGGGTGAACCCCCCGGCGGTGAGGACCGAGAGGGTGCCGCCGAGGGTCGCCGTCCCGGTGACCTCGAGCTGGCCGAACTGCACGCCCGGCGTCGTCCCGGCCAGGACGACCTCCAGGGTGGCGTCGGAGGGCTGGGTGTAGTCGCCCTGGATGGTGAGGATGCCCGAAGCCACGCGGATGGTGCCGTGGTTGTCGAACGGGATGGCGATGGTGACCTTCGTCGCGGTGGTGGCCGAGCTGGACCGGACCAGCGTCGCCCCGGCCCGGTTGTGGAACGTCGGCGCCGTCCCGCCCACGCAGTTGGAGATGCTCTGCCCGTCGGCGGCCATGATGAACAGCCCGGCGTTGTCGAGGACGGCGGCGCCACCGACGCAGACGTTCCCCGCCGTCCAGTCGATTGTGCCCTGGTTGAGCAGCGTGTGGCCCGAAATGAGCTGCATGGAACCGGTGATGTTGAGGGTCCCCCCGGACGCCACGGTGGTCGTCCCCGAGCCGGACATCACACCGCCGGACCACTCGGCCGTGCCGGTGATCACCAGGTTGCCGGTGATCGTCCCGCCGCTGAACAGGAACCGACCCGCGCCCTGCTCCTTGGCCGGAGCGACGAAGGTGGTGGTCCCGTTGCTGATCTCGACGGTGGCCCCGCTGGCCACGTCGATAACGCCGCTGCTGCCCGCGGCCGACGTGCCCCCGCTCAGGGTCAGCGTCCCGGTGTTGCCCTTGATCGTGCCGTCGTTGTCAACCGGGATGGCGATAGTCGCGGCGGCGCCCGAGCCGTTGCGGGCCAGGGTCCCCCCTGCTGCGTTGTGGAAGCGCGGCACCGTCCCGCCCACGCAGTTCGACATGCTCTGGCCGTCGGCGTTGACGTTGAAGACGCCGGTGTTCTCGATCACCGCCGCACTGCCGAAGCACACGTTTCCGGCCGTCCAGGTGACGGTGCCCTGGTTGGCGAGGGTGTGGCCCGAAATGAGCTCCATGGAACCGGTGATGTTGAGGGTCCCCCCGGACGCCACGGTGGTCGTCCCCGAGCCGGACATCACACCGCCGGACCACTCGGCCGTGCCGGTGATCACCAGGTTGCCGGTGATCGTCCCCCCGCTGAACAGGAACAGGCCGGCGCCCTGCTCCTTGGCCGGGGCGACGAACGTCCAGGTTCCGCTGTAGATCTCGACCGTGGCGCCGGCGGCCACGTCGAAAACGCCGCTGGCCCCCGACAGGGTTCCGCCCCCGAGGCGCAGGATCCCGGAGTTGCCCTTGACCGTGCCGTCGTTGTCGAGGGGGGTGGAGATGGTGGCGATCCCGCCGGAGCCGCCGTTGCGGGCCAGCGTGGCCCCGGCCGCGTTGTGGAACCGGGGTGCGCTGCCGCCGACGCAGTTCGACATGCCCTGGCCGTCGACGTTGACGTTGAAGACGGCCTGGTTCTCGATGACCGCGCCCCCGCCGAAGCAGATGCTGCCCGCCGTCCAGTTGATCGTTCCCTGGTTGACGAGCGTCTGGCCCGCCACGATCTGCATCGACCCGGCGATCGTCATCGTGACGCCGGGGAGCACCGTGGCGGTCCCGGGCCCGTGGAGCACCCCGCCGGTCCACTGCGGCGCACCCGAGAGGAGCAGGCTGACGCCGGTGTCGACCCAGATCGTGCCCCCCGAGAACGACAGGTTCCGTATCGAAGAGGACTGCGTGGCGTCGGTGAGCTCGAGCGACCCGCCGGTGATGGTCAGCCCGGCGCCGGACGCGTCCACGCCGAGGACCACGGCGCTGCCCGCCGACAGGGTGACGACGGGTGCGCCGCTGGGGATGCACGCGTAGTCGGTCGTCGCCGGGACGCGGCCTGCGTCCCAATTGGCCGCCGTGGTCCACTGCCCGTTGCCGCCTGCGCCGGTCCAGTTGATCGTGCACGTGGCCGCCTCGGCCGGGCCGGCCCGGTCGACCAGGCCGACCAGGGCGACCGCCAGCCCGGCGAGGAGCGCGACCAGCGCCGGGACGGCGAGGAGTGCAGCGGCGCGTCTCCTGCCCACGTCAGTGGTCGAGGGGGAGCGGGGGTTGCCGCACGGCGGCGGGGAGGAGGTGGGCCTCCAACAGCCGGAGGAGCTCCAACCAGCCGGAGAAGGGGCACGGTTCGCCCCGACCGTCGCTGGCGAGGGTCCCCTCGACCCGGTCCTCCACCGGGTGCAGGTCGACGACGAAACGCACGTTCGCAACCTACGGCTGCGGCTCGCCCTTCGGCTTCAGGGAAATCCCTAGTTCTGGCCGTTCGCGTCGCCGTCGCCGTCGGCGACGAGCGCCGGCCGCCGGGCGACCTGGGCCGCCAGCTGGCTCCGCGACCGGACGCCGAGCTTGGCGAAGACCTTGCCCAGGTGGAACTCCACGGTCTTGACGCTGACGACGAGCTTCGTCGCCACCTCCCGGTTGGTCAGGCCCTCTGCCACCAGCCGGGCGACCGCGGCCTCCTGGGGGGTGAGCCGCGAGCCCCCGTCCGACGTCGCGGCCCGCGTCGATCCACAGGCCCGCAACTCGAGCCGGCACCGATCCGAGAACGGGTCGGCACCCAGCGCCACGAAGCCGTCGAGGGCGGCCTGCAACCGGCCCGCGGCTTCCCGCCGCCTGCCGGCGCGGCGAAGGAACCGTCCGTAGCCGTCCTCGACGAGGGCCCGGTCGAACGGCGCGGCGATCCTGTCCACCGCGTCCAGGGCGGCTCGGAACGCCGCTTCGGCGCCGGTCGCGTCGCCCCGGGCGGCCTGCAGGTTGGCCCGCACCCGAGCCGCGTGGGCCACCGCGGACGACCGTCCGAGCTCGGTCGCCGACGCTTCGAGCCTGCCGAGGACCGCCTCGGCGTCGTCCAGTCGCCCGAGGCTGACGAGCGCGTCGGAGTAGATCTCGGGCCAGGGGTGGACGGCGGGCTCCTCGAGCATCTCCACGCCCGAGCTCCGCAGCAGCGGCTCGACGGTGGCGACCAGGCTGGCGGGGTCGGCCCGGCAGAACCCGACGTGCGCCGCGGCCATGACCGCGCAGGTCATGCTGGCCGGGTCGCCCAGACGGCGGGCCGTGGCCACGGCGCCGCGCGCGTGCTCCTGGCCGCCGTCGGTGTCGCCCCGGGCCGCGACCGCCCACGCCGCCGCCGCGTGGGTGAAGGGTTCCATCCAGACCTGCCCCGAGTCACGGGCGAGGCTCACCGCCAGCTGGCCGTGCGCCGCGCTGGCGTCCCAGTCGCCCAGCCGGAACTCGGCTTCGGCCAGGAACCCCAGGGCGAGCAGGCCGGTGGGGGAGGCCGGATGGGCGCTGCTGGCGGCCGCCACCGCGGCCAGGTCGTCGGCTCCGCCGCGTACGTCGTCGGTCCACATGCGGACCATGCCCCGGCCCAGGCGGGTGACCGCGTTGGCGGCCAGGTTCGCGTCGTCGAGCAGCATGGGCAGCGCCAGCGCCTCACGCGCTCGGCCTGACGCCCCGAGGCACGGGACGAGGATGCCCATGGCCCGGGTCACGACGTCCGGGCTGCCGCTGTCGAGCGCCCGCTGCGACCAGGCCGCGGCCGCCCGGTGGCGCATCTGCATGCTGCACAGGTTGGCGAGGAGCAGGCAGATGCGCCCGGCGAGCGCGGCATCGGAGCCTGCCGCTCCCTCCCACGCCCGGGTGAGCACCCGTTCGGCTTCCTCGCGCTCACCCCGGAGGAAGGCCAGCCACCCGAGCAGGTAGGCGCGGCGCGGTGAGTCGGCAAGCGCGGCGGCCTCGCTGATCGCCGCCGCGCCGGCCACCGCACCGGTGTTGAGGAGCTGCTCGAGCGCGTCAAGTCGCCAGGTCTCCCGCCGGCCGGGGTCCGGGCTCAGTCGGGCCGCTGCCAGGTAATGCGACGACGCCCGGGCATGGGCCCCCGCGGCGGCCTCCTCGGCGGCGCGAGCGGCGACCTCGGCGGCGAGCTCGGCGTCCTCGACCAGCACGGCGGCGACCCGGTGGTCCAGGGCCTTGTGACCGCCGACCAGCTCCCCGGCGCGGGCGTGGAGGGCGGCACGCCGCGCCGGGCCGAGGTCTCGGTAGACCGAGGCCCAGACGAGCGGGTGGAGAAACGCGACGGCCGGCTCGAGGGGCGATTCACGCAGCTCCAGCAGGTCGGCGTCGATCGCCTCCTGCAACGCGTCGGCCGGTGTGGCGAGGTCGGCCAGGGCGACGGCCAGTCGCAGCGGCGACTGTCGCCCGAGCACCGCTGCAGCCGCCACGAGCGCCTCCGCCTCCTGGGAGCAGGCGGCCAGGCGATGCAGGACGAGCAGGGCGAAGGAGCGAGGGGCGGGGAGCGGTCCCTCGCCCGCCACGAAGGTCGTCGGGTCGATCTCGTCCAACAGCATGCGGGCGTGCAGCGGGCTGCCCTGGGTGTGCTCCCGGAGGCGGGACGCCGCCTCTCGTGAGAGCCGCTCCCAGCCGAGCGCCTCGGCCAGGTCGGCCAGGTCGGCGGCGCTGAGGCCGCCCAGCTGCAGGCGGAAGCCGCGCTCGTCGGCCAGCCGGCGGATGCCGTCTGGCACGGTCGGGGCGCCCTCCCGCGCGCACAGGACGGTCAGGACGGCCTGGGTCTGCAAGCGCCGGACGGCGAAGCTCAACGCCGCCAGCGACTCCGGGTCGGCCCACTGCGCGTCGTCGACCACGACCACCGCCGGGCGGCGCGCCGCACGGGCGGTGAGCGCGTCGAGCAGGCGCGCGCCCACGGCCAGCGGGTCGTTCGCCGCACCCGGATCGAGCGACCGGTCAGTCCCGCCAGCGACGAGCTGATCGATCACCGCGAAGGGCAAACCGGCCTCGGTATCGTCCGCCGTGGCCCACAGCACGTGCAGCTCGGGCGCGTCCTCCAGCCACCGGCGGACCAGCGTCGTCTTCCCGTTGCCGCTCGGCCCCTCGACGACGACCACCGCGGGCCGGCCCGCCTGCGCCTGGGCGAGAGCGTCCGTCAGCGCCGCGAGCTCGGCGCTCCGGCCGACGAAGGGCGGCCGCGCCTGTCCGCTCAGCGGCGGCATCGCCCGCCCGTCCGCGCCGGACCACGGCACGGGTATTCGATCATCGGAGTGGCGCGAAAGAGCACCCAGCAGCACCTCTCACTCAGTGTGTCCAGGCTAGAGGACGGCTGGATCGCTGCTCGCACGCGGTGCGGCGCCGGCTCAGTCCTCCTCGGCGGCCACCCGCAGGGCCAGCGTCGTAACCGTCCGGTCGAGCCATGCGTCGCAGCGCGATCGGAACGTGTGCGAGACGGACGGGCGCAGCTCGCCCGGCTCGGCGGGAAGCCGCAGCCGGGCCTCGACGGCTTGCAGCACGAGCGTGTCCTCATCAAGGACGGGGTGGGTGTCGACTTCGATCCTCTCATCGACGCCGGTCTCCGGTTCGCGTACGACGACGGACCCGGAGGTGTCGACGGTGGCGGTGGCGTCCGACAACGGCGACAGCCACCCGAGGTCGGCCCGGCGGCGGTGGCGGCCGAGGGCGTCGTCGACCCAGCCGGGCAGCCGGACGGCGAGTACCGCCGCAGCGTCGGCCCGGGCGCGCCAGCGCCCGAGCGCGGCCGCCTCGTCGGGCGACGACGGCCCACGCGACCGCAGCGCCCCGACCAGCTCCACGGTGTCCCGGCACCGCTCGGCCACGAAGCCGACGAGGGCGGCCGCGTCGCCGGCGTCGGCCGCCACCAGCACGTCCTCGTAGTCGCTCGCCTGGTCGGCCCAGATCAGGAGCGGGACGGCCGCGCTTGCCAGGAGGTGGGCGCCGGCCACGACGCGGGCTACCCGGCCGTTGCCGTCGGCGAACGGGGCGACGTGGGTGAGGCCGTGGTCGGCGTAGGCGGCCTGCACGACCGGTGCCAGGGCGGCGAAGGCCTCGCTGCCCAGCACGTCGAGGAAGCGGCCCATCTCGGTCGCCAGGACCGAGACGGGCGCGTGGGCGGTCCACGTCCCCGACCGGGAACGGCTGTGATTGGGGTGGTGCTTGAAGTCGCCGGTGGCCAAGACGTGGTCGTGGACGCCTCCCTCGCCCCGGACCGGATGGGTGAGCTGGGGGCGGCAGGCGACGGCGTGCACTTTGCGCATCCACCGTTCCGAACGCAGCTCGGCGTGGGTCGCCATCTGCGCCAACTGCAGCGCCTCGAAGTTCGCGTGCACGTGGGCCCGGACGTCCTCGGTCACCTCGCCCAGGGACATCCTGCCCCGCAGCAGCGCGGAGGCGATGGCCCGGTCGCCGCCGTGCATCCCGTCGAGCGCACCCGATTGGTGGGCGGTCGCGAGCAGGGCGCCCCGGGCGACCAGCTCCGCCCACGCGAGGTCGTCGCCGGCTGTCGGTAGGCCCAGGACTGGCACCCCCCCGGGTTCGACGGCCGCCCACGGCTCGATCCCGCCGAGGCGTTGGTAGAGGGCGTCGGCCTCGTCGGAGAGGGCGGACTCGGTCACTGGGTCCCCACGCCGCCGAGGGTAGTCAGCGGCTCCAGTCGCGCGAGTACCTTGACCCGATGCCCGACGAGAGCTTGCGCGCCCTGGCCGAGGAGTACTGGGAGGCGCTGCTGGAGACGAACCCGGGCACGGCGACGCTGTTGGGCGACCACCGGTTCGACGACCGGATCGAGGACCTGTCCGTCGAGGCCGACGACCGCCAGCGAACCCGCTGGAGCGGCATGCTCGACCGGGTCGCGTCGTTCGACCGGGCCGCGCTGGACGCCGACGACCGGGTGACCCAGGGCGAGCTGTCGGGCCTGCTGCGGGATTCGATCGACGGGATCGACCGACGGCTCGTCGAGCTCCAGTCGGACCAGATGACCGGCTTCCACGTCGAGCTGCTGCAGTCGGTGCCGGTCATGGCCGCCCCCGACCCGGAGTCGGCGGCCAAGCTCGTCGAGCGGTTCCGCCAGGTTCCCACCGCGCTGGACCAGGCGGCGCGCCGGTTTCTCGACGGCGCGGCCGCGGGCCGGACGCCGGCGGCCGTCTGCGTCTCGCGCTCGGTCAACATGGTCGAGGGCTACCTCGCCACGCCCGCCGACCAGGACGTGTTCACCACGGTCTCGGGGCCCGACGGGTGGGATGGCGAAACCGCGTGGCGGGCCGCGATCCGGCAGGTCGTGGCCGACGACGTCCGCCCTGCGTACCGGCGGCTGGCGACCACCCTGTCCGCCGAGCTGCTTCCCCAGGCCCGCGACGACGAGCACTGCGGGCTGTCCTGGCTGGCCGACGGCGAGGCGATCTACGCGACGCTCGTCGGCCAGCACACGACCGTCGACCTGTCGCCCGAGCGCATCCACGAGATCGGGATGGAGGAGGTCACCGAGAAGCTTCCCGCCGAGTACGCCGAGGTGGGTCAACGCCTGTTCGGCGTGAGCGACCCGGCCGCCGTGCTCGAACGGCTCCGCACCGACGAGTCGCTGCGGTACGCCGCGGGCGACGAGATCATGGCCGACGCCCGCGATGCCCTGGCGTCGGCCACCGCAGCCATGCCGGCCTGGTTCGGCCGGCTGCCGCAGTCGACGTGCGCCATCGAACCGGTCCCGGAGTTCCTCGCCGCCGACTCGCCGAGCGCCTACTACTTCCCCCCGGCGGGCGACGGTTCCCGAGGGGGGACCTATTACGTCAACACCCACCTCCCGGCGAACAAGGCTCGCTACGAGACAGCGTCCATCGCCTTCCACGAAGCGATCCCGGGCCACCATCTTCAACTCGCCATCGCCACCGAGCTGACCGATCTGCCGAGCTTCCGCCGGTTCTCGCTGTCCAACACCGCCTACGTCGAGGGGTGGGGCCTGTACGCCGAGCGGCTGGCCGAGGAGATGGGCCTGTACCGCTCCGACCTCGACCGCATCGGCATGCTGGCCGCGGACTCGATCCGCGCCTGCCGCCTCGTGGTCGACACCGGCCTGCACGCCCTCGGTTGGAGCCGGGCCCGGGCGGTCGAGTTCATGGCCGCCAACACGCCGGTGTCGGTCGAGGAGGTGACCATCGAGATCGACCGCTACATCGGCATGCCCGGCCAGGCTCTGGCCTACAAGCTCGGCCAGCGGGAGATCTTCCGGCTGCGGGAGGCGGCGCGGGCTCGCCTGGCCGACCGGTTCGACGTTCGGGGCTTCCACGACGCCGCCCTCGGTTCGGGTGCGGTGCGCCTTCCGATCCTCGGCGAGCTGGTCGACGCGTGGGTGGCGTCCCACCTGGCGTAAGGGCACGTGGTCGCAGTGTTCGTCTACGGGACGCTCATGCCCGGCGGTCCGCTCTGGCCTGCGCTGCGCCCCTACGCCATGTCGGAGGCGCCGGCCACCGCCGCCGGGCGGCTGTGGGACACCGGCCTCGGCTATCCGGCCGCCCGCTTCGAGGTTGTCGAAGGCGGCCCGGGCGCCGGCGTCGTGCCCGGGGTGCTCGTCGCCATCGCGAGCGACCGGGCCCCACAGGCGCTGGCCATGCTGGACGAAATCGAGGAGGAAGGCGTCCTGTACCGGCGGGTCGAGCTGGCGACGTCGCGCGGGCCCGCGGTCGCATACGAGTGGCTGGGACCGACGGCCGGGCTGGTCGAACTGGCCGACGGCTGGCCTCGGACGGGTTGACGCTCCGGACGCGAAGAAGCGGGCACGACCCGTAGGCCGTGCCCGCTCCGAAAGGTGGTTCTCAGTAGTCGACGGTGCGGCGGGTGCGGACCACCGGGTCGACGACGTCGTCCTCGACGTAGCTGTCCGAGACGACCGTCCGGCGGCCGCCCCAGTTGGCACCACCGAAGATGAGCATGGTGGCGGCGAGGCCGATACCACCGACGATCATCAGGATGACCCCGATCGTGGACAGGTCCAGGCCGGACACCGTGGCGTGCACGGCGAAGGTGAGGATGGCGCCGACTGCGATCAGGAAAAGGCTTGCTCCGATACCCATGTGCTTGAGACCTCCGTAGCTTGCGTTACTGAACCCGTACCCCTCGACCGCCTGGTCCATGCACACATCGCGGTCGCGAACGCGCACAAAGCGCTCGCTTGACCGCTGGGCGTGCGGTCTGCGACATGGGCGAGAATGGGCTGATGGACGTTCAGTTCGTCGCCAGCGTCGCTCCCATCACCGCCGATCCGCAGGCCACCCGGCGCTTTTACGCCGACGCCTTGGGTGTGTCGTTCGAGGGGGCCGAGGGCGACTACCTGTTCACCCACCAGCTCTCCGGGGTGAAGCACTTCGGCCTGTGGCCGCTGGCTGAGGCGGCCAAGGCCACGTTCGGCACCGACGCCTGGCCCTCTGGCGTCCCGGTCCCCCAGGCCAGCATCGAGTTCGAGGTGGGCGACGTGGCCGCCGCCGCGGCCGAGCTGGAGGCGGCCGGCTACCGGCTCCTCCACGGCGCCCGCACCGAGCCGTGGACGCAGGTCACCGCCCGCCTGCTCAGCCCCGAAGGCCTGCTCGTCGCCGTGTGCTGGACGCCCGCGTTCCACACCGACACCGATGCCGAGCCGGACGACGCCGGACCTTCGGACGCGGCATAAGCCGCGGCGGTCTCAGGCGGGGTCGATCACGGTCCGCTCAGACGGCGAACAGGGCGGACTGCGGTCGGCCCGGGATGTCGACCGGCGCGTCGTCGACCCGGAAGCCGGCCCCGCCGAGCCAGGCCCGGTACTCCTCCTCGCTATGGCTGTCGCCCCCGTTGGCGTTGGCCAGCATCTGCACGGCGAAGACGTCGGCCATCGGCTGGCGGTGGCGCAGGAAGGTGACCACGGCGACGCCACCCCGGGAGGCCACGGCCGGGCGCAGGTTGCGGAACAGCATCTCGTTGTGGGGACCGTCGAAGGTGTGGGTGATGCCTGCGCAGAACGCGAGGTGAAAGGGGCCGGGCGGGACACCGGTGAAGAAGCTGCCGGCGACGACCTTCACGCCGGCCGCCTCCAGCGTCCCTCGCCGACGGAGGACGTCGACCATGACGGGAAGATCCTGCAGGGTCACCTGCAGCCCCCGACGGGCGAACTCCAGGGAGTACTCGCCGTGGCCGCCGCCGAGGTCGATGACGCTGCGGGCCTCGGGGAAGCGCTCCAGGCAGATGTCGACGACCGCCGGGGCAGCGGCCCGACCACCGACGGCCAGCGCGTCGATGAACAGCTCCGGGTCGGGCATACCCGGACGGGTCTCGACCGGCTCGCCCAGCACGCGCTTGTCGACGGTGGTGCTCCAGCTGCGAATGGCCCGGGCGTCGTGGCGCAGGGAGGCGGTGCCGGCGGCGTCGGGGGCCTGCGGCCCCAGGCTGTACCCGCCGTTGTCGTCGCGCTCCACCACGCCCCAGGCGCCGAGGGCGTCCAGGACGACGCGCAGCGCGTGGGGATCGAGGCCCAGGCGGCCGGCGAGGTCGTCGGCCGTGCCGGGCAGGGCCTCGAGGACGCCGGCGCCCGCGGCGACATCGACCAGCACCACCATCCTCCAGTCGACCACCTCGCCCGGCGGGGCCATGAACGACCGGTCACCCGTCCCGGCCACGGTCAGCCCGGGACCGGGTCGGTGCTGGCGGTGACGAGCATGCGCTTGTTCAGCGGGACGCCGCACGGCGGGCAGCCGGGTGTGAAGGCCCACCCGCAGAAGACCTTGGTGTTCACGAAGCCGCGCTCCGCGCCGACCGGCGTGGGACAGCCCCCCTCTGGGTGCTGGCGGCCAGGCGGATCGTCACCCGCTGTTCGCTGCCCGGCTCTCACAGACAGTACCTCCGAGGAAGAACGAGCGATCGGTGCACGGTAACCGCGCCCGCGGCGCGACGCCGAGGAAGGCCAACGACGGCGGCGACAGGATGAACCCGCCTTCGGGGGCGTGCGCGCAGGCTGCGCAGGAGCCGGCGTCAGGCGCGGCTGAGGCGGCTGCCCGCCGCGGACAGGGCGAAGGCGGCGGAGGCGGTGAGGGCGATGGCGCCGCCGGCGGCGATGCCGAACACGGCGGACAGGCACAGGCCGACCACGCCGCTTCCGGCACCGATGGTCGCGGCCAGCACCATGGCCGGCCCCACCCGGTCTGCCCAGAGGCGGG
>DATASA010000070.1:0-13352 GCA_036269435.1 Acidimicrobiales bacterium
ACGGTCTCGCCCGCACGGACAACTCCGTGAGCGGCGGCACCCTCGCCCTCGTCGCCCTGGGCGTCGGTGGCGTCGGCATGTTCCTCGCCGGCATGGCCGCTCTGTTCGCCGGTCGTCGGGGCTCCTCGCCCGAGGCCGCCAGGGCTCGTAGCTAAGTAGTCGTTCACACCACGGTCGACCGCTCCGGCGGCCGACCGGAGGACACGTGGCCCCCTCGCTCTCGAGCGGGGGGGCCACTTCCATTCTCGGCGGCACTTCCTCGAGCGACGGCGCCCGGCGCCCGGCGCCCGGCTCAGGTCCCTTGCCCGCCGGCGACGTCGGCCACGAGATGGGTCGATCCTGCGTTGTTGTAGAGGTCGACCTTGCCGCCCGACCCGAGCTTGACGACGACCAGGTTGGGGACGGTCTGGCCGGGAAGGACGTTCAGGTTGGAAGCGAACGGTCGCAGCTGACCGTCCGGCCAGGCGGTGACGAAGCTCTCGGCGGTCGGCTCGGCGGCGGTGAGGTTCAGCACCACGGCTGACCGCGGGCGACGACTCGACGCCGCCGCCGGTGCTCGCCGTCCACGCCGCGGTGCAGGTCTTCGGTGTGCCGGAGCAGCCGGTGGCGCCCGCGGCGTCGAAGGCGCCGATGGCGCATCTTGAGCAACGCTTCCCGGCCACGAGCTCGTGGGTTCATGCGGGCGTTGACAAGGCCGGCGCCGCGGCCCATTGTGAGGGCTTCCGAGGGCCGTGGGGGTCCCGAGGGAAGGAGTCCGGTGGCCATGGACGGAATGGTCGTTCGTCGGAGCCGTCACGCGGCGCGGCGCCCGGGTCGCGCCGGGACGGGCGCGGGCGCGCTGCTGCTGGCCGGATTGTGCGCCGGCTTCCTCCCGGCCGCAGCGGCGTCGACGACGGCGCCGATGCTGACCAAGCCCGTGCAGGCGACCAAAGCGGACACCGACCCGGCTCGTACGTACACGTCCCCGTCGATCGCTGTCGACCCCGAGGACAGCAACGTCTTCGTCATGGGCTACGTCGAGGCCCGCTCGCGGCGGTGCGGCCTGATGCGGTCGATGAACGCAGGCCAGACGTGGACCAAGCTCGACGCCTCGCCTGCGACCCCGTCGTTCCCCGACTGCTTCGTGATCAGCGGCAACGTGGACATGGCGCCCATTGCCTTCGGCCGCCACCACGCGCTGTACTACGCGCTGTCGGGCTACGACGACGGTGACGGCGGGCAGAACAACGGCAACATCAGCGTCCTGCTGGCCAGGTCGACCGATCTCGGCAACACGTGGACGACGACGGTCGTCCGCAATGCCCGGGGCAAGACCGGCGCCGACGCGGAGACGTCCCGCCCGGTGTCGGACCTCGCCGTGGACACGAGCGGACCGACCGACATCGTGTACGTCGCCTGGCGGGCCGACTACCGCCAGACCTCGTCGCCGAACGCCACGCCCCGCGAGGCGGACGTGGCCGTGTCGACGGACGAAGGCAAGACGTTCGGGCCGCCGGTGAACGTCGGCGCCCCGGCGTGGGCCCAGCCGTCGATCCGCCAAGCCGCCCTGGCCACGATCACGACCGTGCCCGGCGCGGCCCCGCCGGCGGCCGGCTCCAAGGCGGCCACGCCCGACCAGCCGGGGAACTTCGGCAGCAGCAACCCGTCGCTGGCGGTGGACGGCAAGGGCAAGGTCTACGTCTCCTGGCCGGCGGCGTACACGAACATCTCGCCGACGCCGCTCCCCGCCATCTGGCTGTCGACGTCGACCGACCACGGCAAGACCTACAGCGCGTCACCGGTGACGCCGTTCCAGGCCGGCCTGTCCACCTTCGGGACGCAACGCCTGCGCTGGAGCCCCAAGGGCGGCCCGGACGGGAGCCTCCACCTGGTCTACGAAGGGACGACGCAGCCGACGGTGTCCGGGGCGACGGACGCGTTCTACGAGGGGTCGACCGACGGTGGCAAGACGTGGTCCAAGCCCCGCGCGCTCAACGACGACGATCCCAAGGCCATCTACCCGCAGAACTCGCCGAACCTCTCGATCGCCCCGAACGGCCGCATCGACGTGGTCTGGTTCGACGCCCGCAACGATCCGGGCATCCGCGCCCAGGACGTCTACATGACCTCCTCCACCGACAACGGGGCGACGTGGGCCAAGAACACCCGGGTCACCGACCAGCTGATCAACCGCAAGATCGGCATCTGGGCCAACGGGTACGACGTCGCCGTCCCACCGGGGGTGGCGTCCACCGACAAGCTGACCGTCGTCGGCTGGGACGACACTCGCAACTTCAACGAGTTGACGCAGGGCCAGGACCTGTACACCTCCGAAGCCCAGTTCGCGACGCTCGGCGGCGGACCGTCGAAGGCGGCCAAGGTGGCCCTGGCCGCGGTGGGCGCGGTCGCCATACTCGGCCTGATCCTGCTCGCGGTGAGCCTGGCCACCCGCACCCGGCCGACCCCGCCGGCGAAGACGCCGGCCCAACCGGTCCGGGTGTAAGCGAGCCCCTCCGATGCCCGGTGGGCACGACCAGCACGCTGGCCCCGGCCTACGTACCATGGCGCTTGCGGCCGTGGGGGCCCGCGTCGGGGGGTTGCCGTGAAGCGGTTGGGTTCTCTGTTCGGGTTGGGCCTGGTCTGCCTCCTCGTCCAGCCGGCCGGGGCCAAGACCGAGGCCACGACGCGGCCAATCGTGACCGACGCCGTTCAGGTCACCAACGACCCGAACGTGGTGCGGGCTCACACCTCGCCCCAGTTGGCCCGTAATCCGAAGACGGGGGAGCTGGTGGTGGTGGAGGGCGACATCCGGGGCTCACGCTCCTGCACCGTCCACATCTCGGTCGACGACGGGCGGAGCTGGTCGGTAGGCGGAACGCCGCTCCAGGCGCCTGACACGGACTGCTCCAATCACGCCGACTGGGGTCCCTACGCCACCCTCGCCTTCGACAAGGACGGCGTGCTGTCCATGGCCGTCGAGGCCAGTGACCCCGCACTGTTCGACGCCACCCGCAACGACACGCCGCGCGACATCTTCCTGGCCCGCTCCCCCGACAGCGGCCGGACCTGGACCACCACCCAGGTCCTCAAGGCCGTGCTCGGCGACCCGAACAAGGGGATCAACAAGGGGGCCACGCTCGCCGTCGACCCGAAGAACCCGAACAACATCTACGTCGGCTGGCGCCAGGGGGCCTTCGGCTCGCCCGCGGCCACCGAGAAGCTCAAGACCATGGTCGCCGCCTCCACCGACGCCGGCCGGACGTGGTCCCCGGCCGTCGACGTGACCGACGAGCGGGGCGGAGACTTCCCATGGATGACCGTCACTCCGGACGGGACCCTGCACGTCGTGTACTGGACCCGGGTGTTCCCCGCTCCGCCGTCGGGTCAGCCGAACCCGGTCCGCCCGATCTACGAGATCGCGTCGACCGACCACGGCAAGACGTTCGGCCCGCGCTACGTCGTCGACCCGGGCAACCAGAACCACGAGCACCCGCCGGAGGTCGCATCCGACCCGAAGAGCGGCGCCCTCTACGTCGTGTGGGCCGCCCAGCCGGACGCCAACAACGGCGTGCCCGGTTACGCCAAGGACCTCGAGATCTACTTCCGGTCGTCCGTCGACGGCGGCAAGACCTGGACCGACAAGCGAACGCTCAACGACGACGGCCCCGGCAAGGCGAACCAGATGGAGCCGGGCCTGTCGGTGGCGCCGAACGGGCGCATCGACGTGGCCTGGTACGACGGGCGCAACAGCCCCGTGCCCTACTCGGGGGACACTGAGCTCGGGTTCAACGACGTGTACGCCACGTACTCGACCGACGGCGGGATCACGTTCGCCCCGAACATCCGGGTGACGGATCGCAGCTCGGACCGCTCCGTCGGCGTGTGGGCCAACAACGTGGACCAGCGCCTCGACGTCGGCATCGCCTCGTCCGACGACGGCACGTACTACGCCTGGCAGGACACGCGGAACGCGAACCACGACTTCCAGCCGGAGGACGTCTACATGGCCAGCGTCAAGCTCGACGGGGAGCCCTCGCCGCTCGGGACGACGTCGCACGGAACGCCTGCGTGGCTGGCCATGGGGGCGGGCGCGGCGATCGGCCTGGGCGTGGCCATGGTCGCCGTGTGGGCCCGCGGCTGGGCAACGAGCCCGGCACCGTCGGGAGCCGGCGCGGCCCGTCCGGTCTCGACCTAGCCAGACCCGATACGCCTCGACCCTGCCCGGGCATGGGTGCCCATAGCGCTAGCTGTGCAAGGCATTTAGTGACGACCGAACCGCCTGAGCGATACAATTCGGACCGGAGACGCGGCTGCGTTCCTTCCCTGGCGCCCGGACAACGTGGCGCTGCGGACGGTGATGACGGCGGTGATCGGGGTCGTCCGACGATCCCAAATGGCCGACGAAGGAGAAGGCTCTTTTCATGCGCCACAGAACCCGCGGTAGACGGCGATTCGTTGGCGTGCCGGTGCTCTGCGCGTCGGCCCTGGTGATGGCGGTCGGCGTTAGCCCTGCGTGGGCCAACGTCACCGCGGTGACGGGCAGTACCTACGGCTACCGGGCCTACAACATCAGCCTGTTCGGAGGCTCCCAATCCGATACTGGTCCGACGCCGAGCGCAACGCTGGCGTCGAACGCCTCCAACAGTCCGCAGAGCGGCTCGGCCACGTCGGGCCTCGTCGCGTACGGGCCCGCGGTCTTGTTCACCTCGGACGGCATTTCGGTGGACTCGACCGGCACCACGGGCGCCGGCGGATATGTCTTCACCGAAGCCAGCGTCGACAACATCAACAAATCGACCACCCAGCCCTCGCTCACGGGCTCGGAGATACTCACCGCCGACAACATCTATAGCGAGTGCCTGGCCACGAGCGCAACGCCGAGCGGGTCGACCAGCATCAGCGGCGGGAGCTTGCAGACCGACAGCGGCTTGGACCTCAACGGCGATGGCGACTACACCGATGCAGGCGAGCACGCTCCGGTGAGCGTCACCCTGCCCTCGTCGCCGACCGCGAACACCACGTACTACGGCCATATTCACCTGAGCAGCACCGCCACCGACAACTGGAAACTGGTCTTCAACGAGCAGTCGACGGTCAGCGGAACGCTGACGGTGAACGCCGTGCATGAGTACTTCGGCGTCACGTCGAGCGGCAACGACCCGAACAGCGTCCTCCACGGCGACTTGGTCATCGGCCGAGCCGTGTGCGGACTCACGTTCTAGGACCGACCGGCCGTTGCCCGGCGGCTGATGTCGTCGCCCGAATCCGTAGGTTGTGTCCGAGGGTGGCTCGGTCGAGGGGCCTCCGGTTCTCGGCTCGTCGGTCACGCGTCGATCCGGTAGGTGCTCGACGACGGTAGTGACGGGCGCCCGTGCGCCCCGTAGGCTTTTGGAACCAGGCGAGGTAAACGCGCCGGGTCTCGCGGGCGTTTCGGTCCCGCTTCGAGGACGAAGCTTGCGAAGACGAGGGCTGCATCGGATGCCTGGAGCGACACAGTTCGGAAGAGCGTTGCGGAGTCGTGGGACGCCGGCGGCATCGGCCGCCAGGAAGCGCGGCCCGGCGGGCGGCGGCGGGCGGCGTGTTCCGAGTGCCCGGCCGACCGTGCCAGTGTGTCTGGGTCGTCGGAACGGAGGCATCTGACATGTGGCGGTCCCGGATGCGTCGGAGCCGGGAGGGGATGATCCTCTTGGTCCTCTTCTCAGGAGTGCTGGCCGGAGTGGCGTCGAGCCCTGCGTCGGCACAGGTCTCGGCGGTGAAGGGCAGCGCCTGCGGCTACTTCACCAACGTCAGCCTGTTCGGAGGCCCGTCGAGCCTGGAGGGTTGCGGCCAGCCCGCCAGCGCGGCGGCCACGTCGGCCAGCCCGTCGGTCACGTTGCCGGCCGGCGGCTCGGCCACCCCGATCACCGCCGCCAAGCCCGAAGGCGCCACCGCGCAGTACGGCCCGGCCACGCTGTTCAGCGGCCAGTACCCCAACGCCACGAACGATCCCACCCATAACGCCCAGGCGCCGGCCTCTGGCCCGATCAGCGTGAGCACCGTCGGGACGACCGGGGCCACCGGCAGCGTGACCAGCTCGGCCTCCATCGGCCAGGGGACCCAGGGCACGACGGATCCGAACCAGCCACGCGGCGTCGGACCCGGTCCGGTCATCGCCGACGCTGTCGCCAGCATGTGTTCGGCCTCTGCGTCGGGCGTCTCGGCCTCGACCACGATCACCAACGGCGTGCTCGTGACTTCCACGACGGCAGACGGCAGCCCGCTCAACACCGAGCCCGTGCCGGCCAACCCGCCGGCGAACTACACCCGCACGGGGGTCATCACCAACGTCGGTGACAGCTTCCGCGCCGTGTACAACGAACAGACGACGGCTGCGGATGGTTCGATCACCGTCGACGCCGTCCACGTCTATCTTCTCGGCCCCACCGCCGTGGGCGATCTGGTCATCGCCCAGTCGGTGTGCGGCGTGACCGCAGTCGCCGCGACCACCACGACCACGGCCGCGGGAGCCACCACCACCACGGCCGCCGGCGCCACCACCACGACCACGGTGGCGGGCGCCACCACCACGACGGCCGCTGCCGGCACCACCACCACGACGGCCGCGGCCGGGACCACCACCACGACGGCTGCGGGTGGCACCACCACCACGACGGCTGGGAGCGGGCAGCTCGCCTCCGTGAGCGGAAGCGCGTGCGGCTACATCGCCAACGTCAGCCTGTTCGGCGGCCCCAAGATGCTCCGCGGCTGCGGTCAGGCGTCGGACGCGCCGGCCACCAGCGCCAGCCCCTCGGTGACGCTGCCCGCCGCCGGCTCGACCACACCGGTCACCGCCACCGACTCGGATGGGGCCACCGCAGAGTACGGGCCGGCGAAGCTGTTCAGCGGCCAGTACCCCGCCGGCGACGCGAACGCGCCGGCCCCGCCATCGGGCCCGATCACGGTGAGCACCCAGGGCACGACCGACCCCAGCGGCTCGGTGACGAGCTCGGCGTCGATCGGACTTCCCCGTGGCGTCGGTCCGGGCCCGGTCACTGCCGACGGTGTGAGCAGCACCTGCTCGGCGTCGTCCTCCGGCGCGACCGCGTCGACGACGATCACCAACGGCATCCTGGTCACGTCCACCAACGCCGACGGCATCGCCAATGACACCCAGCCCGTGCCGGCCAACCCGCCCGCGAACTACACGCGCACCGGGACGATCACCAACGTGGGCGACAACTTCCGTGTCGTCTACAACGAGCAGACGACGGGCTCCGACGGCTCGATCACGGTCAACGCGGTGCACCTGTTCCTGCTCGGGCCGACGGCCGTGGGCGACCTGGTCATCGCCCAGTCCGTATGCGGTCGCGGCGTCCTGACCTCCGCAGGCGGGAGCGGCGCAGGCACCGGAACGGTTGGGGGGTCGAGCGGGTCGGTCGGCCTGTCGAACACCGGCATCGAGGTGGCGAAGATGGTGGGCCTCGCCCTCCTCCTGCTCTTCGTCGGCGTCAACCTCTCGCACTGGGTCCCGCAGCCCGCCGTCGCCGCGGTGCGCCGCCGCCTCATGCCTTGGACCCGCCGGAGCCTGATCGTGGGGCGCCGGTCGGGGCGACGGCGATGGCCGAAGTGACCGCTCAGTCCCGGACCTGGACCCCTACCTTGCGACCGGTGATGTAGGGCTGCTTGTTGTAGACGTCCGACAGCCCGGTCGAAAAGCCGCCCGGCGTGTAATACCACTGGTCGAACACGCTCCTACGGAAGGCGTAGAAGAAGTCGGTGTAGTACAGCATGGCGACCGGAAGGTCCTGAGCCACGATCTGCTGGATCTGCGCCACCAGCTTCTTGCGCTCGTCGATGTCGTACGTGGCGAGCTGAGCGTCGATCAGGCGGTCGACCTCGGGGTTGGAGTACCCGGTGGCCTTGTGGGTCTGGCTGGGCGGGTTGGAGTGGAAGACGGCGCGCAATTGGTCCGGATCGGCGTTGGGGCCGATGCCGGCGGGCCCGGGGTAGGACTGGATGATCAGGTCGTAGTTGGGCGCCACCTTGAGCCCGTAGACGTGGACGAGGTCGATCCTTTGCAGGTCGATGCTGATCCCCACCGCACCGAGGCTGTCCACGACGAGCTCGGCCAGGGCGAGCGGGACGACGTCGGGTAGGTGCAGCCTGAAATGCAACGGCGAACCGTCGGGATTGACCCGGTCACCGCTGCCGAGCCGGCGGTATCCGCCCTCGTCGAGCAGCCGCGCCGCCTCCGTGCGGTCGAACGGATACTCGCGCACGCCGTCGGACGTGTAGTACGGGTTCGACGGCGGGAGCCACCCCGGGCTGCCGGCCTCCCCGTTACCGGTAAGCAGCCGCCCGACCATGTCGTTGCGGTCGATGGCGTGCAGGCAGGCTTGGCGGAACCGGAGGTCGGCCAGGGCGCCACCTCGCGTCATGTTGAAGAAGAGGGGGAAGGCGAACCCCGCGGGCGCGCTGATCAGGCCGAACTCGGGGTTGTCCCGGAACGGCGCCAGGACCTCGTTGCGCACCCCCTCGGCCGCGCTGGCGCCCCCGTCGAGGACGCCGGCGCGAAGGCCGGCCAGCTCGTCGTCGTTGGGGACGCCGACCATCTCGATCCGGCGGACATAGGGCCGCCCGAGGTAATAGTCGTCCCGGGCCACGTAGGACTCCGTGTCGGCGTTGACGTCCTTCGACGCCAGCCGGTAGGCCCCGGAGCCCATGAACACCCGCTTGTCGAACACCGCCTGCGGATCGGCGATCTTCGAGAAGACGTGCTCGGGCGCGATCGGCATCGTGCCGAGCGTTTGCTGGAGGAAGGTGGCGTCGGGGCTCTGGAGGCGAAATTCCACCGACCGGTCGCCGGTGACACGAACGTCGATTCCCTTGCGAGGGACGCCGGTCAGCAACGGGGTGAAGATCCGCGAGGTGTAGTAGTCGTACGTGAAGGCGACATCTCGGGATGTCAGTGGCATGCCGTCAGCCCACTTCACGTCGCGTAGCTGGACCGACCAGACGAGGCCGTCGTCGGAGCGGTGGTACGACGACGCCAGCCAGGGAAGCTGCTCGCCCGTCGAGTCGGGCCAGGTCAGGGTGTCGAACAGCAGGCTCATCCGCCAGTACCCCGGCCCGGCCACGTAGATGAAGGGCGACGGCGACCCCAGGTCCCCCCAGGACTTGACCCGGACCGTGGGCCGGCCGCCCACCGTCGCCGGTCGTCCCGGGTTGCAGGCGCTGCCCAGGACGAGTGCGCCCGCCGCCCCGCCCATCGCCTTGAGGAACGTCCTGCGGTCCATCATCGTCGTCTTCTGCCCGTCAGGGGCCAGGGGGCGGAAGCGGGCGACACGGCGGCGCTCACCGGCGCCAGCGAGGGTTGAACCGGGGCTCGAGAGCCACGCCGATCAACGAGCAGCCGAAGATGGCGAAGGTGAGCGCCAGGCCGAAGGGGACGAGCCACCACAACCACAACGAGCCGGTCTGGATCAGCGGGCTGGTCACCGCCCGCTGGAGCTCGGCGCCCCAGCTCACCGCGGCCGGGTCGCCCAGGCCGAGGAAGCTGAGCCCGGCCTCGATGGAAACGGCCAGGCCGGCGACGAACACCATGTTGGCCGCGATGACCGGACCGAGGGCGGGGACCAGGTGGCGCCGGATCACGTAGAGGGTTCCGCCGCCGAACCCCCTGGCGATGCCGACGAAGCCCCGGCTGCGCAGGCTCAGCGTCTGGCTGCGGACGACGCGCGCCGTCTGAGGCCAGAGGAACAGACCGATCACCAGAACCGACGCCCGCAGGCTCGGGCCGACGAGGGTGGCGATGAAAATGAGGAGGGGGAGCACAGGCAGCCCCAGGACCACGTCGACCAGCCGCATCATCACCGCGTCGACGATGCCGCCCCGCAACCCGGCGACCAGCCCGACGGCGAGTCCGACGGCGAGGACGAGGGCGGTGGCGCTCACGGCCACGACGAGGGTCGTACGGCTGCCCCAGATGAGCCGGGACAGGATGTCGGCGCCGGCGTCATTCGTGCCGAGCAGGTGGGCTCCAGACGGCGACTCGTACGGAAGGCCGGTGATGGCGCGGGGCCGGTACGGCGCGAGCCAGGGGGCCAGCACGCCGGTGGCCACCACGAGGGCCAGCATCGACGTCCCCACGACCAGCGCCGGCGACCGGCGCCTCGTGACCCGTCGTTCGGTCACGCCGCCGTCCGGGGGTCGAGCCGGCGGTACAGCAGGTCGACGAGGAGGTTCACCGTGACGACGGTCAACGTGAGCACGAGGAACGCGCCCTGCATGGCCGGGTAGTCGCGCACGGCCACCGCCTCGAACATGTAGTTGCCGAGACCCGGATAGCTGAAAATACGCTCGATGAAGATGACGCTGGTGATGGCCAGGCTGAACTGCAGCCCGATGATCGAGACCACCGGCAGCAGGGCGTTGCGGCCCGCGTAGCGGTATTTGAGCCGTCGTTCGGCCAGCCCCTTGGCCCGCCCACCGAGCAGATAGTCCGAACCCAGCTCGCCCACCATGGACGACCGCATCACCAGGTACTGGTAGGTGGCGGCGTCGAGGCCCATCATCAGCGCGGGGAGGCTCACGTGGCGGACCAGGTCCACGGCGCGGGCCACGCCGGTGTAGTCGTTGAACGGGGTCGAGCCGCCTCCGTAGGGGAACAGGCCCAGCTTGCCGGCGAACACGACGAAGGCCGTCGCCCCCACCACGAAAATCGGCAGGTTCTGGTAGGCCAGGAAGAACCCGAGCAGGCTGCGGTCGACCGGCTTGCCACGTTTCCACCCCGAGTGCACGCCGAGGGGGATCCCGATCAGGGCAGACACGGCGGTGGCGCTGACGATCAGGAAGAACGACCACGCGATCTTGCCGCCGAGGTCCCGCCGCACCGGGACGTTGTTGTAGATGGACACGCCGAGGTCGCCGTGGCTCAGGCCGGCGAGGTAGTGGACGTACTGGCGGGGCATGGACTCGTCGAGCTTGTAGTACCGGGCCAGGTTGGCGCGGGTGTGGTCGTCCTGGACGTAGGTGGGCGAGCCGAACGCCATGAGGGCGTCGATAGGACCGCCCGGCAGGAGGCGGGGGATGAGGAAATTGAAGGTGACGAGCACGTAGACCGTGACCACGTAGCCCACCACCGCCACCCACCAGCGCCGCCGCGGCCGGGTGGGCGGCGAGTAGGGGCCGGCCGCGTCCAGCAGGCCACCGGTTTCGCCGGCGGCGACCGCTTCCGTGGTCCCGGCCACATCCTCCACGGCGCCCGTCAGTGCTCGTCGGCCACGGGGCCGGCGCGCGTCAGCCGGCGGCGCCGGGCCCACAAGCCGCCGACCCCCCCGACGACCACGACGGCGATCCCCGCGCCGACGAGGGGCAGCACCGAGCTGCTCGACCCCGAGCTGGCCACGTCCGGCCCGGGGCCTGAGGCTGCGTCGGCGGATACCCCCGGCTGGCCAGGCGGCGGCGCCGGCGTGTTCGGGAACGGCGCGCCGTGGGTCGAGCAGCGGACCTGGCCGATGATGGAGTCGCCGACGGCGATGTCGCCCAGGAGGTACAGGTGGACGGCGTTGACGGTGATCGAGCCGTCAGGGTCGACGAACTGCTCGTTGTACACGATCTTGAACCGATCGCCGACGTTGGTGAGCTCTCCCGTGCGGGTGTAGTTCACCGGCGGGTTGTCGGGAATGCGCTCCTCGTCGGTGGGCTCCCCGTTGGCGTCGGTCGTCTTCGACATGACCGCGTTCACGAACCGGGCGGAACCGGTGGACCCGGTGGCCGTCGCCGTACAGGTGGCGTGGAGCTCGTCGCCCTGGGTCGGCGGTTCCGGCCCGAACCCGCCGGGTGACTTCGGGTCCTTCGGCTTGCGGAGGGCGATGTCGACCGTGCTCGTCACCGACGGCTTCGCGCCGCCAGTGCCCTTGGTCGTGACGGTGATGGGCCCGGACGGGGGGGCCACGTCGACGTCGGGCGGCCACTCGCCGCCGAAGATGTGGGCTGGGCCGTACACCGCGACACCCGCCGCCTCCTTGGCGGTCAGCCCCCGGCTGCCCGCCGCGGGCAGCCGGACGTCGGGCATTGGGCCGACGGTCGAGGCGGGTCCGCCGAACAGGCCGACCTTCGTGTAATGGCCGAATGCACCGCCGCTCACGGCGGGCACGTCGGCCCCCGACGGGGCCGCAGACCCGAATGCCACCGAACCACACATCCACACTGCGGCGAGGAGCGCGAGCGAACGCTTTTGCAGGAAAAACTCCACCGTCACGGGGGCCAGCTACAGCCCTTGCACAACCAAGGCAACCGAAAGGGCTGCGAAGCAACAGACTAGCTCGGACGCCGCCGGCTTCGGGGCGGCCCCTGCACAGGCCGGCCGACCAAGTCGCGCGGGCGGGCTCCGCTACTCAGACGCCCTGTCTTCGAGGTGGACGTGCTCGATCACCGCGCAGTACGTGCTCGCCGGGCCTTCGCCACCGGACGCCCGGGCCTCGAGATGCCTGAGCTCGTCGCGCAGGGCGCGCATCTCCCGAATGCGACGGTCGAGATCCGACACCTGCCTTCGCAGGACGTCGGCCACGTAGCCGCACGGCTGCTCGCCCCGATCGCGGAACGCGATGATCCCCTTGATCTCGTCCAGGCTGAGGCCGAGGCGCTGGGCGGTCTTGATGAAGGCCAGCCGCTCGGCATCGACCTCGCCATAGGCCCGGTATCCCGAAGGCGTCCGCTCCGGATCGGGTAGCAGACCGATCGACTCGTAGAACCGGATGGCCTTCGTCGTGACGCCCTGGCGCTCGGCCAGCTCTCCGATCCGCATTGCACACATTCTAGTTGGATGGAAGGACACATTCGGATGGGCGCGGCTCCGCCCCCTCTTGACCTTCCCCCTTAGTGGAAGGTATATGGTCGCCCTGCAGGCCGATCCCGACCAGGAGGACCCATCGTGGCCGAAGACACCGCAACCATCGCCAGGCGCACGGTGGAGATCTTCTCCGCGGGCTGCAAGACGTGCCAGCGCACCATCGACCAGCTGCGCGAGCAGATCGACCCCCAGCACGAGATCGTCGTCCACGACCTGCACAAGGACGACGCCGCGGTCATGAAGGCGGAGGCATTTGGCATCCGGACCGTCCCGGCCGTGATCGTCGACGGCAACCTGCTGGCCTGCTGCAAGAACACCGGCCCCACGCTGCGGGAGCTGCACGCCGCCGGCCTGGCCAGGCCGGGCCGGCTCCACCTCGAGTCGTCCTAGCACCGCCCCGTGCCGTCAGCGGGTGGGGAGAGCGGCGCCCGGCGGCACCACGCCGGCTCCCGGCAGGCGGTTCACGGGCTGCGGCTCTTCTGCCTGGTGACGGCGCTGGTGGCAGCGCTGGCTGGCTGCGGCGGAAAGAGCAAGTCCAGTG
>DATASA010000071.1:0-2410 GCA_036269435.1 Acidimicrobiales bacterium
ACGGTCTCGCCCGCACGGACAACTCCGTGAGCGGCGGCACCCTCGCCCTCGTCGCCCTGGGCGTCGGTGGCGTCGGCATGTTCCTCGCCGGCATGGCCGCTCTGTTCGCCGGTCGTCGGGGCTCCTCGCCCGAGGCCGCCAAGGCTCGTAGCTAGCCGCCGCAGCAACCGAATTCGGCGGACTGCCCTACCACGCGACGTGGCCCCTCCTCAGCGAGGGGCCACGTCATGTCGACCTCGACAGCCCGAAATCAGGAGATACGCATGTTGAACTCTCGTTCCCGACGCTGGATAGCGCTCGCGGGTGTGGCCATGGTGGTCGCGGCCCAGGGCGCAGCCAGCGCGGCCACGAACGACTTCCCCCGGCTGACCCAGCCGGTGAACGCCACCAAGGCCGACCAGGACCCGCTGCGCACGTACTCGGGTCCGTTCATGGCCATCGATCCTGAGAACACCAACGACATCGTCGCCTCGTTCGTCGACATGCGGACCCGCCGCTGCGGGCTGATGCGCTCGACCGACGCCGGCCAGACCTGGCGCAAGCTCGACGCCTCGCCGGGCACCACGTCGTACCCGTCCTGCCTCAGCAACAACAGCAACATCTTCCAGGGCCCGATGGCCTTCGGCCGCAACGGCACCCTCTATTACGCCTTGACCGGCTGGGACGTCCAGGACCGCGCCGTCGGCTCCGGCGGCAACGTCAACATCCTCCTGTCCCGCTCCACCGACCTCGGTGACACCTGGCAGACCACCATCGTTCGTGACGTCCGCGGCGCCGAGGGTGAGAAGGTCGAGAACAACCGGCCCGTCGGCAACGTCGCCGTCGACAGCAAGAGCGGCAGCGAGGACATCGTCTACGTCTCCTGGCAGTACTCCACACCGTTCGTCGTCGCCCCGAACGCCAACCCGACCCGCGCCGTGGTGGCCGTGTCGACCAACGGGGGCCGCAACTTCGGCGCCCCGGTCGACATCACCGCCCCGGAGTGGGCCGACCCGGCCAACCGCCAGAAGGCGATCAACTCGCCCACCGCGACCACGCTGGCACCCGGCGTGACGACGACCACGATCGCCGCGCCCGCCGGCAGCCGGGCCGCCCAGCCCGACCAGGCCGCCAACCTCGGTGGCCGCAACCCGGCCGTGACCGTGGACAACAAGGGCAACGCCTACGCCCTGTGGTTCAACGCCGGCGCCAACCTCAACCCCGGCGTCCTGACCGGTGAGTTCGTGTCCAAGTCCTCGGACAACGGCAAGACCTGGTCGTCGGTCGAGATCGGCCCGATGTCCCCGGTGACCGGAGGCATCGGCCGAATCGCCTGGAGCCCCGGCGGCGGGCCTCAGGGCACGGTGAACGTCGTCTCGCAGGTCAACACGTCGATCACGCCCGACCTCCCCGGCGGTGTCGCCGGCGTCGGCCACATCGCGCTGAAGCAGTCGATGGACGGCGGCAAGACGTGGACGGCCCAGAAGCTCCTCAACGACGACGACCCCAAGCTCATGTACGGGCAGTACATCCCGAACATCAGCGTGGCCCCCAACGGCCGGATCGACGTGGCCTGGTGGGACACCCGCTCGGATCCGGGCATCCGCAGCAACGACGTCTACTACACGTCGTCGACGGACAACGGGAAGACCTGGAGCAAGAACGAGCGCATCACCGACCAGTCCATCGACCGCCGCTACGGGGTCTGGGGCAACAACTTCGACATGAGCTCGCCTCCGGGTATCGCGTCGACCAACGCCTTCACCGTCTTCGGATGGGATGACACCCGCAACACCGACTTCAGCTCGCCGGCCAACGCCGGGTTCGGCGGTGGCGTGCAGGACCTCTACACCGCGGCCGTGCAGTACAAGGTCATCGGCGGCGGCACGTCGACGGCGGTGAAGTCGGCACTCGCCGGCGTCGTCGGCCTGCTGCTGGTCGGCCTGGTGCTGCTGGCGGTCAGCCTCGGCCAGAAACGCGGGACCGGCGGTTCGTCCCGGCGGCAGACCGTTCCCGACAAGGCCCCGGCCACGGTCAAGTAGGCGGTACGCACCACACGCAGTGAGGTCGTCGGCCGATCGGGCAACCGATCGGCCGGCGGCGTTTCATCCAGAGACGAGGAGATGCAGCAGGCATGGCACGAAAGACCAAGGACCCGAAGGCGCCGCAGTCGCCGGCGGACGACGACGCGAAGCGGGCGGGGAACAAGCGGCGGGCGCTGCTCTTCGCCATTCTCGCCCTTCCCGTGCTGATCGGGTTCTACGCCACGCTGCTGTGGTGGTCGAGCCCGCGTAGCGGCGGGACCGAGCTGCGCCTCGACCAGTACCTGACGCTGCTGCGCCAGGGCCGGGTGTCGTCGGCCAACATCTTGGAGTCCGACAACCGCATCACCGGCAAGTACGACCGGGGCAACTACTGGGTGGCGGTGGCC
>DATASA010000072.1:0-1886 GCA_036269435.1 Acidimicrobiales bacterium
GCTCGCGGATCGCCGGATCGTCGGTGCGGAGGCGCTCGTGCGCTGGAACCACCCCGAACACGGCCTCTTGCTGCCCGCGCAGTTCATCAAGCTGGCCGAGGACAACGGCACGATCTTGCCGATCGGCCGCGCCGTCTTCGAGCAGGCGTGCCTGCAGGCCAAGGCGTGGCACGATGCCCACGGGCGGGCCCTCCAGGTCGGGGTGAACCTCTCGGCCCGGCAATTCCAGCAGGCCGGCCTCGCCGACGAGATCGCGAGTGTGATCCAGGCCACGTCGGTCGACCCGGCCCAGATGTGTCTCGAGATCACCGAGAGCTTGGCCATGGACGACGTGGACCTGACGTCGACGATCCTGAACCGGCTGCACACCCTCGGGGTGCGGGTCGCCATCGACGATTTCGGGACGGGCCACTCCTCGCTCGGCTACCTGGCCCGCTTCCCGATCGACGTCGTCAAGATCGACCAGAGCTTCGTGCGCGACATCGACCGCGACCAGGTCAAGTCGGCCATCGTGTCGGCGGTCGTCGCGTTGTCGCAAGCCATCGGGTCGACGACCGTCGTGGAGGGCGTCGAGACGGTGGCACAGCTGGAGGAGCTGAGGAACCTGGGCTGCGACGTCGCGCAGGGCTTCTACTTCGCCCGCCCCGTCGCCGCGGCCTCTTTCGACAAGCTGCTGGTCGCCAACAATCCGGCACCCGATCTACGCATCGTCCGGGGCGCACTGGCCGGTTAGAGGCGGTCGCGGACCTCCCGGTTAGGATTGCCCGGTGGCCGATCGAGACAGCTGGCGGGCCGAATTCGACCGTTCGCCCATGCGGCGGGCGCGCTTCGAGACCATGTCGGGGGTGCCCCTGGACCCGGTGTACGGCCCGGCCGACGCCGAGCTGCCCGGTCAGTTCCCCTACACCCGGGGCCCGTACGCCTCGATGTACCGCTCCCGTCTCTGGACCATGCGCCAGTTCGCAGGCTTCGGGTCTGCCGCCGACACCAACGGCCGCTTCAAGGAGCTGCTGCGAGCGGGCGGCGACGGGCTCTCGACAGCGTTCGACATGCCGACCCTGCTCGGCCGCGACTCGGACGACGTGTGGGCGAAGGGTGAGGTGGGGCGGGCCGGCGTCGCAGTGGACACGCTCGACGACATGGCGACCCTGTTCGCCGACATCGACCTCGGTGCCGTCTCGACGTCGATGACGATCAACTCGCCGGCCGCGCCGATCCTGGCCATGTACGTGAAGGTGGCCGACCAGACCGGCGTGGCCCGTGCCGCGCTGAGCGGGACCATCCAGAACGACATCTTGAAGGAGTACCAGGCGCAGAAGGAGTACGTCTTCCCGCCGCGGCCGTCCGTCCGGCTGGTCACCGATGTCGTCCGCTTCGCCGCCGCAGAGCTGCCGCGCTGGCACCCCGTCTCGGTATCTGGCTACCACATCCGGGAGGCGGGATCGACCGCCGCCCAGGAGCTGGCCTTCACGCTGGCCAACGGGTTCGCCTACGTCGAGGCCGCGGTCGCGGCCGGGTCGGACGTCGACGAGTTCGCGCCCCGCCTGAGTTTCTTCTTCAACGCGCACATCGATTTCTTCGAGGAGATCGCGAAGTACCGCGCCGCCCGGCGCATCTGGGCCCGTTGGATGCGCGACCGCTACCACGCCACCAAGGACCGCTCGCTCCAGCTGCGCTTCCACACCCAGACCGCGGGTGTCTCGCTGACGGCCCAGCAGCCCCAGGTCAACCTCGTCCGGGTCGCGATCGAGGCCCTGGCGGGCGTGCTCGGCGGCACGCAGAGCCTGCACACCGATTCCTTCGACGAGGCGCTGGCCCTGCCCACCGAGCATGCGGCCCGGTTGGCCCTGCGGACCCAGCAGGTCATCGCCGAGGAGTCGGGCGTC
>DATASA010000073.1:0-21194 GCA_036269435.1 Acidimicrobiales bacterium
AATGCTCTGGCCGCACCCCTGCACCGTCGCCGGGCCGCCGAAGAGGCTGACGTCGGTCCTGTAGCCGCAGGCGCCGCCGCGCACCGTGGACGGGACCGACGCCGCCGTGTCGGCCCCTCGGGCATCGCCGCGCCCTCTCACGAGCGGTCGGGACAGACGGACGGACGGTTCAGCGCAGCCATGTCGTTCCCCCTCCAGTCGACAGGCCCTTCCCGAAATCCGCCGCCACCCGGGCCGACGTCGTGGGCGGTGGGTCGATGGTCGCACACCCGGCGCCGGCGGACAACGGGCCGTGCGCGGCGGCGACGGCCGCCGTACAGTTCGCGGCATGGACCCAGGCGAGGTCGGTTCCCCGTTGCGGTCGACGGAGCCGGGGCCCGTCGAGCCAGTGTCCAACCACGGCGGGAGCCCTCCGCGGGGTCTGGCCCACCTGCCCCGATCGAGCGTCGACCGGGGCCGGTACGGCCGGATGTTCCGGGAGCTGCCGCCCTTCGCACCCCACGACGCCACCCTCAAGGCGCTGGCGGACTCCATGGGGCCGTATCCGCCGATGCCGCCGTCCGCCGCCGCCGACGCCCCGCCGGTGCAGCCTGGCGAGAACCCCGACATCCCCGCGGGCTACACCTACCTCGGGCAGTTCGTCGACCACGACATCACCTTCGACCCCACGTCGGTGCTGCAGCGCCGCAACGACCCCGACGCGCTGGTCGACTACCGCACGCCGCGCTTCGACCTCGACCTCCTGTACGGCTCCGGGCCCGACGACCAGCCGTTCCTCTACGACCAGGCCGACCCGTACAAGCTCCTGTTGGGCCACAACGTCGACCCCGCCCAGGAGCCCGACGACCTGCCTCGCAACGCGCAGGGGCGGGCCCTCCTCGGCGATCCGCGCAACGACGTCCACTTCATCATCTCCCAGCTGACCTTCGGAATGCTGCGGTTCCACAACGCCATCGTCGATCACCTGCGCCAGAAGTCGGTCCCCGACACCGAGCTGTTCGCGGAGGCGCAGCGCCTGGCCCGGTGGCACTACCAGTGGATCGTGATGGAGGACTACCTGCCCCGCCTCGTCGGGGAGGACGTCCTGCGCCAGGTCCTCGTCGTCGACACCAAGGCCAAGAGCCGCCACGCCGACCTGAAGTTCTTCACGTGGAAGCAGGCGCCGTTCATGCCGGTCGAGTTCTCGGCCGCCGCCTACCGGTTCGGCCACAGCCAGGTACGGGCGACGTACGTCCTCAACCCGGACCTCGAGCCGAAGCACATCATGCTGCCGATGCCGAACCCGGACCCGCTCCTGCACCTGAGCGGCTTCCGGCCTCTGCCCAAGGGTTGGAAGATCGCCTGGGATTTGTTCTTCGACATCGACGGCTCCACGCCGCAGCTCAGCCGCCGGATCGACACCAAGATCGTCGGCCCGTTCGGCCAGCTGCCGGCGATGTTCGACCTGGCCGGCCGGTCGATGGCCCTGGTCGACATGCTCCGGGGCAAGGCGCTCGGGCTTCCGTCGGGCGAGGCCGTCGCCGCGGCCATGGGGACGTCGCGCTCGGACCTCGGCCTCTCGGGAAAGACGCCGCTGTGGTACTACCTCTTGCGGGAGGCGGAGGTGGCGACCGACGGGCTTCGCCTCGGCCCGACCGCGGCGACGATCGTCGCCGAGGTCCTGGTCGGCCTGCTGTCCGCCGATCCGGCGTCGTACCTGCGGGTCGCCCCCGGCTGGACGCCGGAACTGCCGTCGGCGAAGAAGCGGACGTTCACCATGGTCGACCTGCTGCGCTTCGCCGGAGTCGCCTGACCCCGGGCTGGACTCAGCCGGTGCCTTTCAGGGCGAAGAGGCCCTCGACCACGTCGAGGAGCGTGGTCCCGGTCACGTCCGGGTGACCGAAGGCGGGCGGGAACGTCGCCCCTTGGCGGTTGCACCAGCCGGTCACCAGACCGGCCTTCGCCGCGCCGAGGACGTCCCAGGGATGGACGGTCACCATGGCCAGTCGCTGCGACGTCGTGTCGGTCGTCGCCGCCGCGTACGAGTAGGCGTCGGCGCGGGGCTTCCACGCCTGGACGTCGTCGGCCGACACGACCGCCTCGACGAACGTGTCGAGGCCGCCCCGGGCCAGCAGCTTGCGGGTCGTGGCCGCGCTGGTGTTGGAGATGACGACGACGCGGGCATCGAGCACGGCGCGTCCCATCGCCGGCGCGCTGTCCGGATGGGCGTCCAGCTTGCCGAGACCGGCCAGGACCTTGTCGACCTGGGCCGGCTTGGCGTGGGGCAGGAGCTCGGTCAGGGCGGCCTTGGCGACGTCGCGAAAGGCGGCGTAGGAGCGGGCCGCGGTGATGGCGAAGCCGTCCTGGAGCAGGTGCGAGAACCACCGGTCCAGCGTCGTCGCGTCGCCGCCCGCGGCGGCGAGCAACGGCGCCAGCGACGCGAGCGAGCACAAGGTCTCCATCACGTCGAAGGCGATGACGTCGGGCGGCATCGCCGCGCCACCCTGCGGTGGCGCGCTCACTGTTGGGGCTCGAGGCTCTTGATCAGCTTGTCGGCCTCCGTCTCGGAGAAGGCGCGCATCGTGGTGATGGAAAGGCTGCCGGTCATGCCCATGAGGGCGAACCGGGCGACCGTCTCGTCGTCGGGGGCCTCCACGATCGTGACGATGTCGTAGTCACCCATCACCAGGTACTGGTGCTTCCAGGTGATCCCCAACGCCTTGGCCGCCTTCTTGCCCGCCGCCCGTCCGGCGGTCGCGCTCTTGATCGAGTCGAGGCCGGGATCGATGAACTTCATGAGCATGATGTACGTGGCCACTCCGTCATCCTCCTGTCGGAACCGGTGCCCAACTCTAAGTCCGCCACTGCCCGCCCGAGGGCATCCCCGGAACGACCCGTCGGCACCCGTCGCGTTGCCAGGGCGGGGGAGCTGAGCTTTCGTTGACCGTCTGAACGCCCGGGCGTAGCGTCGTGCGCACGGCGGACCGGAGAGGGGGGGCGGCGGTCGTGCCCACGACGTTCGAGATACACCCCGCCATCGGCATCGCCCGCGTCGGCACGAGCGCGTCGTCGTTCCTCGGTCCGGAGCCGGGGGGCGCACCGCCGACCACCTACCGCGACGCCGCCGGCGATCTGCTCCGCCAAGCCGCCCGATTCCGTGTGTTCCGCTGCGAGCGCGCCGCCAACGGCACCTTGCGGTCGGCCACCGAGATCACCGCCGACCAGGGCCACGTCGAGTGGACGGTGCACCTCGTCAACGCCAAGGGTGCGGCGGAGGAGTTCCCGCCCGTCGCGTCGCGGCGCCTCACGCCCACCGGGCGCCTGCGCAACGCCGCGCACACGGCACGCGCCGACCTGGTGGTCGATCCCGGGCCCCGGACCGTCGTGGGCGCCGGCGACCGGGCGGTGTTCGACGGCGGCACGTTCCTGGGTGCCACGGTTCCTCTGGGCGAGATCAGCTGTGACGTCGACGGGCGGCTGCTGGTGCTCGGCGGCTTCGGCACGTCGGCCTGTGTGCCGCCGGGCGCGGTCCCTATCGGAAACTTCGCCAACAACGACAAGTGGCACGACGACACGTCGGACGGGACGGTGACGGCCACCGTCACCGTCGCCGGCAGCCGCGCCAAGGTGGAGGCCAGGCCGGCGCGCGTCATCGTCGCCCCGCCCGACTTCGCCCCGGGCATCACCAACCTGGTCACGCTGTACGACGTCGCCCTGCAGGCCGCGGTCGAGCGGGGCTGGCGCAAGGTCCCGACCAAGCCGTCGTTCTCGCAGGACGTGCAGCCGATCCTGCTCCGGGCCCTCGGCTATCAGTGGGTCCTCGAGCTCGCCCGGGAAGGCCATGCCGCCGGCATGGGCATGGGCGACTTCGCCAGCCAGTGGGCCGCGCTCGCCGACCCGTCGCCGAACCAGGCGTTCCTGCGCGACGGCGTGCTCGGGACACTGCGTGACCCGAAGGAGCCGGTGGTCGACATGGACTTCGGCCTGATGCCTCGCCTGCACAACACCGACTACGTGGCCTTTCCGAACGCGGTGCTGCGGCTCACGCCGACGCAGTACGCCGTCATGCAGCGCTGGGCCGCCGGCAGGTTCGTGAACGACCTCGATCACCCGCCCGCCCCGGTGGAGCTCCTGCCGGACGCTCTCGACCGTGTGGCCTTGGAGGCCTGCTCGGGGGGCCCGTTCTTCCCGGGCATCGAGGTCGGGCGCGTGATGGCCGACCCGCACACCTACAGCGCCCCGTTCTGCGTCGACCCGGCCGCCAACGGGGCGGGACAGCTCACCGCCGGGAACGCCGTGCCGTGGCAGGCCGACTTCCTGGCCTGCAGCGTCGACGCCCAGCCCCAGCTCGGATGGTGGCCGGCGCAGCGGCCCTACCAGGTGTTCACCAAGCCCGACGCCGTCGCCAGCCAGTTCTGGCACCGCGGGGTGACCGGCTTCCTCGGAATGGTCGACGAGTGGCACCGGCTCGGCTTCGTGGTGCAGGCGCGCCGCGCCGACGGGACGACGGTGTTCGTCGAGTCGGAGCGCCGGCCGTTGCACGGTTGACGGGCGACACCGCCGGCGCCGGTGCCGCCGGCGGTGAGCGGTTCGACGTGGCCGTCGTCGGCGGCGGGCCCGCGGGCTGCGCGGCGGCGACGTTGGTGGCCCGTCGGGGCCTTCGCGTGGTCGTGCTGGAGCGCTACACGTATGCGACGCCCCGGATCGGCGAGACGCTCGTCCCGGAGATCCGGTTGCTCCTCGACCGCCTCGGGGCCTGGGACCGCTTCGTCGCCGCCGGCCACAGCCGTTCGCCGGGCATCGTCGCCGCATGGGGCCAGGCCGCGCCCGTCGCCAACGACTTCGTCGTCAACCCGCACGGCCCGGGATGGACGGTCGACCGGGCCCGGTTCGACGAGATGCTCGCCGACACCGCGACCGCCGCGGGTGCGGTCGTGCACCGCGGCGCCGAGGTCTGCGGCTGCGAGCCGCGGCCGGACGGCGGATGGCTGCTGACTCGGGCGGGCGCCCCGGGGACACGGTTCTCCGCTGACGTTGTCGTCGACGCGACAGGGAGGGCGTCGCCCCTGCGACGGTCGCTCGAGGGGCGGACCGCGCTCGACGACCGTCTGGTCGCGCTCATCGCCGTGGTCGCCCCGGGCGCCGGGGGCGACACCGCCGACCGTCGCCTGCTGGTGGAGGCGACCGAGCACGGCTGGTGGTACTCGGCGCGCGTTCCGGACGGCCGGCTCGTGCTTGCGTTCCACACCGACGCGACCGCGGGCCTGCGCCGGCGGTGGCCGCAGGAGCTGGTCACGGCGCCGCACACCGCAGCCCGCGCCGGCGTCGTCGGTATCCCGTCCGGGCTGCGGCACGTGGCCGCGAACAGCCAGCGCCGGGTACCGGCGGCTCGGTCGAGCTGGTTGGCGGTCGGAGACGCGGCGGCGTCGCACGATCCGATCTCGGGGCTGGGCGTGTTCCGGGCGCTCGAGTCAGGGATGGCCGCGGCGCAGGCGATCCTGGCGCGCGCCGACGGCGACGTGCAGGCTCTCGATGCGTATGCGGGCGCGGCGCAGGCGTCGTACGCCGACTACCTCCGTCGACGGGCGACGTACTACGAGGTCGAGCGACGCTGGCCCGACGCACCGTTCTGGCGTCGGCGCCAGGGGGTGGTGGCGTGAGCGGGGCCCGCGCTAGGGCGTCAGGCGGTGGCGGTCGCGGGGCAGGAACGTGGTTTCGCGTACGTCGTCGAGCCCCAGCAGGCACATGAGGAGCCGGCTGAGGCCCAGCCCGAAGCCGCCGTGGGGCGGGCATCCGTGCCTGAAGAAGTCGAGGTACGGCCGGATCACGTCGACCCTCGCCGGGTTGCGCTCGGCCTGCGCGACCAGCCGTTCGTAGCGGTGCTCGCGCTGGCCGCCGGTGGTGATTTCGACCCCGTTCCACAACAGGTCGAAGCTGCGGGTCAGGGCCGAACCGTCCTTCAGGCGCATGTGGTAGAAGGGCCGGGCAGACGCCGGATAGGCGGTCACGAAGACGAGCTCGTGGCCCGATTTCCCGCCGACGTGTTCGGCGAGCCGACGCTCGCCGTCGGCATCGAGGTCGGTCCGCGGGGCGGTCGGCCCCTGGCCGCGCCCGGCCACGATGGCGGCTGCCTCGGCCATGGTGACGCGGGGGAAGGGCGCGTCCGGCACGCGGATCTCCCGACCGAACAGGTCCTGGACGGCGGCGCTGTGCGTCAGCGCCACCTCGGCGATGGCCGACCGGAGCAATTCCTCCTCCATGCCCATGACGTCCTCGTGGTCGTCGATCCAGGCGACCTCCACGTCGACGCTGACGAACTCCGTGTCGTGGCGGGGGGTGATCAACGGGTTGGCCCGGAAGACGGGGCCGATCTCGAACACCCGCTCGAACCCCGCGCTCATGGCCATCTGCTTGTAGAACTGGGGCGACTGGGCCAGGTAGGCCGGCCGGCCGAAGTAGTCGACCGCGAAGAGCTCCCGGCCCGACATGTTCGGCGCGGCCCGGAACTTCGGCGTGTGCACCTCGAGGAAGCCGTGCCGGTCCCACCAGTCGCGCATGGCCCGCTCCAGCGTCGTCTGGACCTCGAACACGAGCCGGTTTCTCGGTCGGCGCAGGTCGAGGTACCGCCAGTCGAGCCGGGCGTCGAGGGGGGCTCCGTCGCCGAGCGGTGGAGGGTCGGCGGCCGGGCCCACCACCCGCAGGTCCACGAGCACGAGCCGGAGGACTCCTTCGCGTGGCGCCCCGATCGTCGCGGTGACGTCGACCGCTGACCCCTGGGTCACGGCGCGAAGCTGCTCGCCGGCGTCCACGATGACGTCCACCGCGCCGGTGTGGTCGCGCACGCTCAGGACGGGAGCTGTGGTGCAGGGGTTGTCCGGGACGGCCTCGGCCCACCCGCACACGCGCACTGTCGTCCCCGTCGGCCCAGCCAGGTCACGGACGAGGGTGCGCACGGGACGGGTGCTCAGAGTGTCAGCTCCATGAGGTCATGGCCGACGATCACCTCGCCGTCGAAGGCGCCGGCCACGCCGGCGAGCCAGTGGCCGTCGGGAAGGTCGTCGTCGCCGGGGATGAAGTGGGTGAGGACCAGGCGCCCGACGCCGGCCTCGGCCGCCACCTGCCCGACCGCGCTCAGCGGGGTGTGGGCGCTGACCATGTGGTGGTGGCGCCGAGCGGCCTCGGCGGCTTCGTCGGCGGTGAGCCCCACGTCGGGCCCGGTGTCGTCGGGCCCGGTGTCGTCGGGCCCGGTGTCGTCGGGCCCGGTGTCGTCGGGCCCGGTGTCGTCGAAGACCTCGTGGACGAGGATGTCGGCGCCGGCCGCCAGGCGGATCAGGTTCGGGCAGGGGGCGGTGTCGCCGGACAGCACGACGGAGCCACCGTCGGTGTCGAACCGGAACGCGAAGGCAGGGAAAACGGGCGCGTGGCGCACCAGGACGGCAGTGACGCGGACCTCGTCGTCCTCGTCGACGAGTTGCGGTTCCATGTCGGGGGCCACGCACGCCGGACCGGAGGCACCGAGCCGAGCCGGGACGTCGATCTCGTGCGGGACGACGAGGGCGCCGAGGTCGCGCCGGCCGGCCTCACGCATCCGCACGTTGATGTCGTAGGCGTGCGCCGCGAACTCCGCCTCCGTCAGGTCGACGGTCCCGGGAGTGGGGTTGGCCGGATGGTGCAGGGTGACGGCGTCGTCAGGCGGAAGGGCGTCGACACCGCCGGCCGAACCGGGGCCGAAGACGTGGACCGGTGGGTTCCACTGGAGGATGGGCCAGCCCAGGAGGAACAGGTTGAAGTAGTCGCAGGAGTGGTCCGAGTGGAGGTGGGTGAGGAAGACCTTGTGGAGGCCGGACAGCAGGTGGGCGCGGCGGAGCTGGCGGGTGACGCCGCTTCCGCAGTCGATCACGTAGGTACGGGGGCCGATCACGACGGCCTGGGCGATCCCCGAACGACGCGGCGACGGGAGCGGGCCGCCGGCCGTGCCGAGGAGCGTCAGCTTGGGGGCACGGGTCGCCATCGCTGGGACGTGACCCTATCGGGGGCCTTCGCCGGCGACGCCGGTTCCCTAAGCTGACCGGGGTGTTGCGGTCATCCACCGAGGGGGCTACGGAGCGCGCCGGGGCGCTCCCGGCGATCGACGCCGTGGCCATGGCCGTCGACGGCGGCGAGATGCTGACGTACGCCGGCTGGCAGGCACGGTCGAACGCGGTCGCCCGCGGGCTCAGGGCGCGTGGGGTGGGCGCAGGGGACCGGGTGGGCCTGCTGTTCACCGGCCGGGGGTGGGTCGACTTCGCGGTGGCGCACGCCGCCGTCGTCAAGGCGGGTGGCGTGGCCGTGCTGCTGTCGCCGGGCGCGTCGCCGGTCGACGTGGGCCGGGCCCTGGCCCACTCGGGCGTCCGGGGCCTGCTGTGCCCGACCGATCTCGGCGTTGCCGCCGGGGCCGCCGGTTCGTCGGCCTGGGTGGCCGAGCCGGGGGAACTGGCTGTCGGGCACGGGACCGGGCCGCTCGGTCCCCGCGTCTTGGACGGGACCGCGCTGGCCGAAGTGGCGTACCCGCCGTCGCCCTTGACCCCGTTTCGGCCCGTGGTTCGCACGTACGACGAGGTGACCGCGTGGGTCGCCGGAACGCCGGCGGGCCCGTTCGTCCACGCCTGGGCGCCCGGGTCGCTCGCCGGCCGGTATGCGACCGGACTGCTGCGGACCGGTGGCCAGTGCGCCGTCGTCGCGCTCCCGACGTTCGACCCGGACCGGTACGTCGCCGTCGTCGCCGGGTGGGGGGCGGCCGGGTGCGGCCTGACGCCGGCCCTCGCCGCCGCCCTGCTGGCCTCCGGTGCCGCTGATCGCCACGACCTGTCTTCGGTCACGGAAATCCTCGTCAGTGGGCCGGCCAGGCCCGGCGTGGCCGCCGGGCTGCGGGCCGCGTTCGGCTCGGCCGCGGTACGGCTGCTCGACGATGCCGGGCCGCCCGCCGCCCACCTCGACCGGCTGGCGCCCGCAGCCGTCTCACAGGAGCCGATGCTCTGGCACGAGCAGTTCGCCCCCGCCAGTTTCAACCTGCCCTGCCTGGTCCGCCGGTACCGTGGCGCGCTCGACGCCGTTGCGCTGGACGACGCGTTGACCGAACTGGTCCAGCGCCATGAACCGTTGCGGAGCACGTTCATGCTGGTGGACGGCCAGCCCCGTCAGGCCGTCCGCGAGCTGGTGGCCCCGACACTCGCGACGACGGATCTGTCCGGGTTGTCGCCGGACGATCGCGACGCCGCCGCGGCCGCCGTCATCGCCGACGCCAGTCGCCGCCCCTTCGACCTGGCGGCGGGCCCGCTGTTCGAGCCCCGGCTCGTGCGCCTGGGCCCGGAGGACCACCTGCTTGTCGTCCGGCTCCACCACACCGTGTTCGACGACTGGTCGGTCGACCTGTTCCGGCGCGAGCTGTCGGCGCTCTACGCCGCGGCGCGGCGGGGCGCGCCGTCGCCGCTCATGGGACCGGCAATCACCTTCGGTCACCACGCCCGTCGCCAGCGGGCGCGACTGGCCGGGGCCGAGGGCGCGTCCGAGCGGGCCTGGTGGCGACGGGAACTGGCCGGCGCGCCGCTCGCCGTGCAGCTGCCGGTCGGCGGTCCCGTCGAGGACAGCGACGGCGTCGGCGGCGCGTCGGCGGAGGGCGAGCCGCTCCGGATCGAGTTGCCGGGTGCCCTCGTCGACGCGCTGCGGGCGGCGGCGCCGCAGCTGCGGGCGACACCGTTCATGACCGTGCTCGCCGCCTTCTCGCTGCTGGTGTCGCGCCTCACCGGCCAGGACGATCTCGTGATCGCGACCGTCGTCGCCCACCGCAACACCACCGACGTCGAACCTCTGGTCGGGTGCTTCACCAAGAAGGTGCCGGTGCGGCTGCGCCTGCAGGGCGACCCGACGTTCGCCGAGCTGGTGGCGCGCACGCGGTCGTCACTCATCGGCGCACTGTCGCACCAGGACCTTGCCTTCGACGACGCGGTCGGCGAGGGGCTCGGCCGGGACGCCGCCGACCACGGCGCCGTGCCGCACGTCGCGGTGGTGTTCCAGGGCGAGACGCCGCAGAAGGTGCCGCTGGCCCTGCCCGGGCTGACGATCGGCCCGTACCCGGTGGCCGCCTCGGCCCGGCGCGAACGCCACTTCAGCTCCGGCCCTGACAGCACGGATGCCGGCCGGCCGGTGTGGGGCGACGGCATGTACCTCGACACCTTCCTCATCCTGTCGTTGCTGGAAACCACCGAAGGCGTGGCGCTGGTGGCCCGCGGTGTGTTCGCCCGCGCCCCGGCGCAGCGCCTGCTCGACGATCTCCAGGCACTGCTGGCGGCGGCGGTGGCCTCCCCGCTTCACCGCGTGTCCGAGCTGGTGGCGGGGCCGCGCCCGCGAGCGCGCCCCGACGACGAGGTGGACGTGCGCGGCTTACGAGCGTCGCGCTCGCGGATCGAAGCCGCCCTGTCCTCGGCTCCTGGGGTGGCCGAGGTGACCGTCGCCGTGCGTGACGACGGCGCGGACGGGCCGTGTCTGGTCGCTTCGGTCGTTTCCGCCGCCGGCCCCCCGCCGAGCCTGGCCGGGCTCCGCCGAGCGCTGTGGACGGCGCGGCCCGGCGTTCTCTGGCCTGCCGCGGTCGAGGTCGACGGGCGGATTGCAGAAGGGCGGGGCGACACCGATCCGACCGCCGCCCTTCTGGCCGCCATGTGGACCGAGATCGCCGGCCGCCCGGTCGACGCCGGGACCAGCTACTGGCAGGACTTCTCGTTCCTGCAGCTCCTCGCCGAGGCTCGCGAGGCCGGGCTTGGCGTCGAGGACCGCCACGTCGTGCGCTGTCGCACGCTGGCGGCACTGACCGAGGCGATGGTGGCCGACGCCCGTCGACCGACGGGCTGACCGCCGGTGCTCCCCACCGCCGACGGCGACCGAGGTCGGGTCGACGCCGTGAACGTGCCGTCGACCGTGTCCACGATGGCCGCGTCGCAGGCCGGTCGGACGCCCGGCGCGCCCGCGGTCAGCTTCGGCTCGACGACGCTGACGTTCGGCGAGCTCGACCGTCGCGCCGGCCGCCTGGCCAGGCACCTCGCCGCCAGGGGCGTCGGCCCGGACGTGCTCGTCGGCGTGTACCTGGAGCGCTCCGTCGACATGGTGGTGGCGGTGGTCGCCATCGCCCGGGCCGGTGGCGCGTATGTCCCCCTGGACCCCGCCTTTCCGGCCGAGCGGATCGGGTTCATGCTGGCCGACTGCGGCGCCACGATCGTCGTCACCGACTCCAGCCTGGCTCGCACGCTGCCTGCTGGCGCGGCCGGGGACGTGCGCGTCGTGTGCGTCGACCGTGAGCGGGAATTCGGTGACGGCGCAATCCCGGTCGGCAGCGGCCCGGATGACCTGGCCTACGTCATCTACACCTCCGGCTCGACGGGGCCCCCGAAGGGCGTCGAAATTCCGCAGCGAGCGCTGGCCAACCTCGTCGACTCGATCGCCCAACGCCCCGGCGTCGGGCCGGACGACGTCGTCGTCGCGGTCACGACGTTGTCGTTCGACACCGCCGGCTTCGACCTGTGGCTCCCGCTGGTGACGGGTGCCCACGTCGTCGTCGCGCCGTCCACGGTGGCGCGGGACCCACTCCCGCTCGCCCGGCTGCTCGAGCGGGTGGGAGCGACGCTGATGCAGGCGACGCCGGGAACTTGGAACATGCTGGTCGGGGCGGGCTGGCCGGGGCGTCGAGGTTTCAGGGCTCTCTGCACCGGTGAGACCCTGTCCCCTGTCCTCGCCGACGCGCTGCTGGACCGCGGGGTCGAGCTGTGGAACCTCTACGGCCCGACCGAGACCACCATCTGGTCGACCGTGGGGCCCGTCTCCCGCCGTCGACCGGTGACCATCGGCCAACCCATCGCCAACACTCGCGTACACGTCCTCGACGACCGGCTGCGGCCCGTGGCGGTGGGCGAGCCGGGGGAGATCTACATCGGCGGCGAGGGACTGGCCCGCGGCTACGTCCGGCGCCCGGAGCTCACCGCCGAGCGCTTCGTCGCCGATCCGTTCGAGCCCGCCGGCCGGCTGTACCGGACCGGTGACCGGGCCCGCCGGTGTGCCGACGGCGAGGTCGAGCTCCTCGGCCGCGCCGACTTCCAGGTCAAGATCCGCGGCTTCCGCATCGAGTGCGGGGAGGTGGAGGCGGCGCTGGAAGCGCATCCGGCCGTCCGGAGCGCGGTGGTCGTGGCGCGCGAGGACGTCCCGGGCGACGTCCGGCTCGTCGCCTACGTCGAGCCTGCGACGCCGGTCGCGGGTCGCGCCGTAGGGGCGGCCGACCACGTCGCTGCGTGGCAGCAGGTCTACGACGCCGGCCCCGGGCTCACCGCCGCGGACCCCGCGTCCGACGTCGCCGGGTGGGTCGACAGCTCCACCGGCGCCCCCTTCCCGGAGGCCGAGATGGCGGAGTCGGTCGACGACATCGTCGGCCGGGTTCTCGGCCTGGCGCCGAGGCGGGTGCTCGAGCTCGGTTGCGGCACCGGGCGCCTCCTGTGGCGAATCGCCCCGCACTGTGAGGCCTACGTCGGGACGGACATCTCGACCGTGACGCTGGCCCGTCTCGACGGTCGCCGCCGGGCTGCGGGCGTCGGGCACGTCCGTCTCCTCCGCCGTGAGGCCGTCGACTTCGCAGGTCTGGAGGGCGAGCGGTTCGACGTCGTGCTGGCCAACTCGGTGATCCAGTACTTCCCCGACGTCGACTACCTCCGGCGTGTCCTGGCCGCAGCCGTCGCCCACGTCGACGACGGGGGTGCGGTGGTGGTGGGCGACGTGCGCAGCCTGCCGCTGCTCGGGGCCTACGACGCGTGGCTCGAACTGGAGACGGCCGACGAGACGACGCCGGCCGCGACGCTGCAGGACGGGATCCGTCGCCGCGTCGACCAGGAGGACGAGCTGGTCGTCGATCCCGCGTTGTTCGCCCAGGTCGCCCGCGACGTTCCCGGCATCACGTCGGTCGAGGTGCTCCTCAAGCGCGGCGCCCACCACAACGAGCTGACCCGATTCCGCTACGACGTCGTCCTGCGCGTCGGCGACCACGGCGACGCGGTACCGGTCCACGACTGGCTGGACTGGACCGACGACGGCCTGAACCTCGCATCGCTCCGCCGGCTGTTGACCGAGCCAGCGCGCAACGCGCTCGGCGTCGGGCGCGTCCCCAACGGGCGGGTGGCCGAGGCGGTGGCGGTCGTCGACCTTCTCGCCCGACCAACTCCGCCGTCGACCGTCGCGCACCTGCGTGCCGAGGCCCGTCGGCGGAGTCCGGGCGTCGACCCGCAGGCGCTCGACGATCTCGCGACGGAGCTGGGTTTCGAGGTCGCCTGCAGCTGGCGCGCCGCTCATCCGGGTGGCGCCTTCGACGTGGCGTTCTGGCGCTCACCACCCCGGGCCGGCCGTCCGCCGCGACTCGTGGAGTTCCCCGCCCCGCCCGCCGAAGTCGCTCGCGACCGACAAGTGGCCAACGATCCGCTCGGGCACCGCCTCCGTGTCGAACGGTCGCAGCGACTCGGCGCCGACCTCCGCGCCGCACTGCAGGCGACGTTGCCGGAGTACATGATCCCGTCGGCGTTCGTCGCCCTCGACGCGCTTCCGCTCACCCCGAGCGGCAAGGTCGACCGGGCCGCGCTGCCGCCGCCCGCGCTCGCAGGGTCGGGCGCGTCGGCCGGCCCGAGGACGGCGACGCAACGAGTGGTCGCGTCGGTCTGGGCCGAGGTGCTGGGCGTGGGCGATGTCGGGGCGGACGACGACTTCTTCGACCTCGGCGGCCACTCGCTCGTTGCCGTGCGCGCCGTGGCCCGGATCGCCGACGTCCTCGGCGTCGACATTCCGCTGCGGACGCTGTTCGACGCCCCGACCGTCGCCCGGTTCGCCGACGTCGTCGACGGGGCCGGGGCGACGGCGTCGACGGTCGTGCCGCCTCTCGTCCGGCTGGTCGGCGATGCGGCCGCGGCCCCGCCCCTGTCGTTCGGGCAGGAGTCGCTGTGGTTCCTGGACCAGCTCTTTCCGGCGAACCCCTTCTACAACGTCCCGTCCGCCTACCTGCTCGACGGTGACCTCGACGTCGCCGTGCTCGAGCGGGCGCTGACCGAGATCGTCGACCGCCACCAGGCGCTGCGGACCACCTTCGGGTCGACCGGCGGGCGGCCCTACCAGCGCGTTCAGCCGGCCGTGGGGGTCCGCCTGGAGGTGGACGATCTGAGCGGGCTGGACCCGGCCGCGGCGGACGTCGAGGCCCGCCGGCGGGCGGGGGAGGAGGCGGCCCGGCCGTTCGATCTCGCCGGAGGCCCACTGTTGCGGGGACGGCTCGTCCGGCTCGGGGCCCGGCGGCACGTTCTCCTGCTCACCGCGCACCACATCGTCATCGATGCCTGGTCCACCGACCTGCTGCGCCGGGAGCTGGCCGCGCTGTACGCCTCCTTCGCCCGCGGCCGGCCCTCGCCTCTCGCGCCCCTTCCGGCGCAGTACCCGGACTTCTCCGTGTGGCAGCGGACGTGGTTGGACGGCGACGTCCTGGCCGGCCTCCTCGACCACTGGACGGCCCGCCTCGCAGGTGCGCCGACGATCCTGGAGCTTCCGACCGACCGCATGCGCCCAGAGCTGGCCTCCTATCGCGGTGCGGTGGTGCGCTTCGGTGTTCCGGCCGACGTCGCCTCCGCGCTCCGAGCTGTGGGCCGCTCGCGTGGGGCGACCGCGTACATGGTCCTGCTCGCCGCGTTCGACGTCCTGCTGTCCCGGTGGGCCGGCGTCGACGACGTCGTCGTCGGTGGCACCACGGCCGGTCGCAGCCGCGTCGAGCTCGATGACCTTATCGGCCTCTTCGTCAACCCGGTCGTGCTGCGGACCGACCTCTCCGGTGACCCGACCTTCGAGGAGGTGGTGGACCGGGTGCGCGCCACGACGCTCGACGCGTTCGACCACGCCGGCGCTCCGTTCGACAAGGTCGTCGAGCGCGTCCGCCCTCCCCGCGACCTGTCCCGCAACCCGCTCATCCAGGTCGCGTTCGAGTTCGACGAGCACGTGCCCGTTCCCGACGGTCTCGGCGCCGGCGTCACCCTGACCGACGTCGGCGGGCCCACCGGCGACGACTACGGCGCCGGTGACGGCAGCGGTGTCACGGCCCGGCTCGACGTCGAGCTGTTCGTGACGGCGACCGCGGGCGGTGCGCTCGACGCCAGGCTGGTCTACGCCGCCGACGTGTACGACCGGCCGACGATGTCGCGGCTGGCCCGCGACTACGCGCTGTTGCTGCACGACGTCGCCGCCGACCCTCGTCGCCGGATCTCGGCGCCGCTGCCCGTCCCGTAGGGTCGCCCCGTGACGTCGACCGTCGCCGATCTTCTGGAGGCCGCCGCCGCCGCCGTGCCGGACGCCACCGCGGTCGTCGCCGACGGCCGGTCGCTGACGTACGCCGAGCTCGACGCCCGGGCCAACCGCCTGGCTCATCACCTCCAGCGCCTCGGCGTCGGCCCGGACGTCCTGGTGGGTGTGTGCATCGGGCGCTCGCCGGAGCTCGCCGTCGCCCTCGTCGCCGTCCTGAAGGCCGGCGGTGCGTGCGTCCCGCTCGATCCGGCCTACCCCCGCCGGCGCCTGGCCGTCATGCTGGACGACGCCCGCCCGTTGGTGGTCCTGACCCACGCCGCAGCAGCCGGTCGGCTCCCGGCGGTGGCAACAGCGCCCGTCATCCGGGTCGACAGCGACGGCGCCGACAACCGCGACGGCGGTGGCTGGGCCGACCGCCCCGCCACCGCTCCCGCCCGCCGGGTCGACGCCGGCCATCTGGCGTACGTGATCTACACGTCCGGATCGACCGGGCGGCCGAAGGGCGTGATGCTCACCCATCGCGGGCTGGTGAACCACCACCGCGCCGTCGTCGATCTGTACCGCCTCGGTCCCGGCGACCGGGTGCTGCAGTTCTGCTCGCTCGGCTTCGACGCCAGCATCGAGGAGATGTTCCCGACGTGGGCGGCGGGAGGGACCGTCGTCCACCGCCCGCACGACGTCCCCCTGCTCGGCCGGCCGTGGCTCGACTGGCTGCGCCGGCAGGGGGTCACCGTGCTCAACCTGCCGACGGGGTACTGGCACGCGTGGGTGGCCGACCTCGCCGCGTCCGGCCAGACGGTCCCCGAGAACGTCCGCCTCGTCGTCGTCGGGGGGGAGAAGGCGCTGGGCGGCGCGCTCCGGACGTGGAGGAAGGCGGGCGGCGGACGCGCCCGGTGGGTGAACGCCTACGGGCCGACAGAGACGACGTGCATGTCGACCTGGTTCGAGACGGCTCCGATCCAGGGCGACGACGGCGAGCGCGACGAACCGGACCCTCCCATCGGCCGGCCCCTGCCGGGCACGGCGGTGTGCGTCGTCGACGAGGGCCTGCGACCGGTACCCGACGGCGTCGCCGGGGAGCTTCTGATCGGGGGAGACGGGCTGGCACGGGGGTACCTGCACGACCCGGTGTCCACGGCCGAGCGGTTCGTCGAAGGCCCGGACGGACGTGGCGGGCGACAGCGGATGTTTCGGACGGGCGACATCGTGCGGCGCGCTCGGACCGGGGATCTGGAGTACGTGGGGCGCATCGACGATCAGGTGAAGATCCAGGGTTTCCGCGTCGAGTGCGGCGAGGTCGAAGCCGCGCTGGCCCGCCATCCCGACGTGGCCGCGGCCACCGTCGTCGCCCGCGAGGATCCGCCCGGAGATCGCCACCTGGTCGCGTACGTCGTCGCCCGCAAGGGTGCCGCAGTCGACCGCGTCGCCCTGCGAGGGTTCCTCGGCGACCGCCTGCCGGCCGCTATGGTGCCGGCCGCCTTCTCGCTCCTCGACGCGCTGCCCCTGACCGTCAACGGCAAGGTCGACCGGGCCGCCCTGCCATTGCCCGTCGGCCCGGACGGTGCTGCTGCGTCGCGCTCCTCCGCCCGGCAGCGGACCCCCGGCGAGGACCGGTTGGCCGCCATCTGGGCCCGCGTGCTCAAAGTGGACGCCGACCACCTGCGGCCGGACGACGACTTTTTCGCCTTGGGCGGGCACTCGCTGCTGGCCACCCAGGTGATCGCCCAGATCCGCGAGGAGTTCGCAACCGAAACGCCGTTACGGGCCATCTTCGAATCGCCCACGCTCTCCGGCCTGGCTGCCGCGGTGGCCGCAGAGCGCGACAACCCGGTCGGCGGGCCGCCCCCGCTCGGGCCCCGTCGCCTGCCCCCCGAAGCCGGGGTGCCGCTGTCGCTGGCGCAGGAGCAGATGTGGGCCCTGGAGGCCGGGGCGTCGCCCCCCGGGCTCTACAACTTCACCGTCCTCCACCGGTTCGACGCGCCGGTCGACGAGGCCACCCTGCGCGCCGCGGTGGCCCACCTGGTCCGCCGCCACGAGGTCCTCCGGACCCGGTTCAGAACGGAGGGCGAGGAGCCCCGGCAGTTCGTCGCCCCGGCGAGCGAGCCCGACCCCCAGCCCGAGGTGGCGGTGGTCGACCTCCGGGGCGAGCCGTCGGAGCGGCTCGAGGCCGAGCTGCAGCGTCGGATCGCCGAGCACGAGGCCCGGCCGTTCGACCTGATGCAGTCGCCGCTGTTCCGGGTCGCGCTGTTCCATCTCGACGACCACCGCTGTCGCCTGGCCGTGACGTTCGACCACCTGATCAGCGACGGCACCGGCGCCGCCATCTTCCTGCGGGAGCTGGTCGAGGTCTACGAGGCGCTGGTCGGCGGGCGCCTACCGGCGTTGCCCCGGCTGGCGGTGCAGTTCGCCGACTTCGCCGTGTGGCAGCGGGCATCGGTCACGCCCGCCGTCCTGCGCGGCCAACTCGACTGGTTGGTCTCGGCCCTCGACGGCGCGCCGTTCGGGCCCACGGTTCCGTTCGACCACCGTCCGGACGTCCCGTCCCGGCGCATCGCCCGCCATGGCGTCGTGGTCGACGCACGGACCCGTGCCGGACTCGAACTGGTGGCCCGCGGTACGTCGAGCACGCTGTTCACCGTCGCCACCGCGGCCGCGGCGGTGGTCTTCGGCGGCTTCGGCGCTGGGGCCGACGTGGTGATGAGCACGACCATCAGCGGTCGCAACCGGGCCGAGCTCGAAGGCCTCGTCGGGATGTTCTCGGGGGTCGGGCGGCTACGCGTCGACCTGTCGGGCGACCCGCCCTTCGCGGTCGTGGTGGCCCGGACGCGGGACTGGGTGCTCGGCATGTTCGAACACCAGGACATCCCGTTCCTCGACGTCCGGCGGGCCGTCCTGCCCCATTTCCCGAGCGACGGGCGGTCGGTGGCCGCCGCCCTGCCGGTGGAGTTCCAGTACTTCCACGGAGCGGAGGAGCAGGAGTTCTTCTTCCGCGGCCAGCTCCATCCGCTGAGCCTCACCGTCGTCGACGACGGGACCCAGCTCGCCGGGACGCTCAGCTACAAGCTCGACTTCTACGATGCGCCGACGATCGAACGCCTGGCGGCCGCCCTCGAGCACGTGCTGCGCGCCGTCGCCGCCGACCCGTCGGTGCGGGTGTCGGACCTCCTGGTCAACCGACCCGGGCCTGCCTAGCGGCGGCGACCGCCACGGCCAGCTCGGCGACGGTCGGGAACTCGAAGACCGCGGTCACGGCCAGGCCGACGTCGAAGGCGTCCTGCAGCCGGGCGGCGATCTGGGCCGCGGCCAGCGAGTGGCCGCCGAGGGCGAAGAAGTCGTCGTGGATGCCGACGTGGGGCAGGCCCAGCACCGTCGCCCACATTGAGGCGATCACCGCCTCCGTCTCGTTGCCGGCCGCGGCCGACCCCATTCCGGCCGCGCCCGCCGCGGCCGCCCTTTCGGCGGCGTCGGCCAGCAGGGCCCGCACCTGCGCCTTCACCACCTTGCCGGAGGGGTTGCGAGGAAGTTCGTCGACCAGCAGGACCCGGTGGGGGACCTTGTGCTCCGGTAGCCGGGCGCGAACGACGTCCTGCAGCTCGCGCTCGGTGGTGGTCGCCCGCACGACGACGGCCGCGGCGACGTCCTCGCCCAGAACGCTGTGCGGTACGCCGACCACCGCAGCGTCCACCACCGCCGGGTGTTCGTACAGGGCGTGCTCGACCTCGACTGACGAGACGTTCGACCCGCCGGTGATGATCACGTCCTTCTTCCGGTCGGTGAGGTGGAGGTAGCCGTCCGGGTCGACGTGACCGACGTCGCCCGTGTGGACCCACCCCCCGGCGAACGCCAGCGCGGTGGCTGCGGCGTCGCCGTAGTAGGACCGGACCGGCGTCCCTCGCCGGCGCAGGAGGATCTCGCCGGTCCCGCCGACCGCGACCGTGTCGCCGGATTCGTCGACGATGCGGACCTCCGTCGCCCCCACCGGCCGGCCCACCGCTGTCGGGCGGGTCGGATCCCACTGCATGAGCGTGCGCGCCGCGCCGGCCTCCGTCAACGCATACGCGTTCCACACCGACGCGCCCGGGAAGGCGTCGGCCAGCCGGGCGAACAGGGCCGGCGCGGCCGGCGCGGAGGACAGGATCAGCCGCCGGAGCGACGACACGTCGTGGCGCCGGTGCGCGCCCGAGGCGACGATCAGCTGCGCCATGGCGGGGACCAGTTGCAGGCGGACGACTCGGTGCAGGGCCACCGACGCGCACACCTCGTCGGGGTCGAACGACGCCAGGGTGATCGCCGTCCGCCCGGAAATCCGCAGCGGCACCCGCAGGGTCTCCTGGCCGGCCTGGGTGCCGATGGGAAAGGCGTGGAGGAACGACACCGCGCCGGTGGCCGCACCCCCGTCGGGTGGCAGGTCGTGGGCCATGATGCTGCGGTGCGAGCAGGCGACGCCCTTCGGCTGCCCCGTGGTCCCGGAGGTGTAGAGGATCTCGGCCAGGTCGTCGGCGCCGACGCTCGCCTGCATGTCGTCGTCGGACTGGCCGGCGGCGACGTCCGCCGGTTCCGCCACCCAGCGGCCGCGGGCGACCGGCGCCGACGCGGCCCGGCCGAGCACCGCCGACGCGCCGGCGTGGGCCAGGATGCCGTCGAGCTCCGGGCCGGAGAAGCGCGAGCCCAGCGGAACGGCCACCGCCCCGGCCTTGTGGACGGCCAGGTAGCAGACCGCATACTCGGCCCAGCCGTCGTTGCCGAAGACGAGCGCGACCCGGTCGCCCGGCCTCACGCCCCGATCGACCAGGCCCCGGGCCAGCGCGTTCGAACGGGAGTGCCATGCTCCGTAGGTCAGCGCCACCGCGTCGCCCACCCGCAGGGCGACGGCGCCGGCGTCCTCGGCCGCCCGGGCCCGGAGCAGGTCCGGCACGAGGAGGAGCCCGCTCACACCGGCTCCTGAACCAGCTCGATGGTCACGCCGTCGGGATCGCGCAGGTAGGCGAGGCGGGCTCCGGCCCGCGGACCGGCGGCCACCACGATCGGCTGCTCGCTCACCGGCCGGGCGCCGCAGGCGACCGCGTGGGCGTGGGCGACGTCCATGTCGCTCACCTGCAGGCACACGTGGACGTTGCCGGGATGGGCCGTACCGGGGTCGTACGGCACGTCGTCGCGGTCGAGGTAGCGGAGGAGCTCGAGGGCGAGGCCGCCCGGAAGGTCGACCCAGCACGCCTCGATGTGCACGCCGGGGTAGCCGACCATGGTCCCGAGCTGGGGCCCGCGCAGCACGGCGCGGTCGCGGGCCGTCGCCCCTGACAGGCGCTCCCAGAACGCCACCGCCCGGTCCAGGTCAGCGACCGTCACCCCCACGTGATGCAGCCCCGCGAAGGTCGACGGGGCCGGCGCGGCCACGGGGTCGTCGGCGCTCACCCGTCCTCCGGGGTGGCCTCGATCTCGGCGAGGGCCTCGTCGAGCAGGGCGATGCCGGCCAGCGCCATCTCCTCGCTGATCACCAGGGGAGGAGTGATGCGCAGGACGGAGCCGGCCCCGGCGACGAGGATCCCGCGGCGGGCCAGGGCGACGAGAAGGCGGCGGGCGACCGCGGGCGCCACCGGCGTCTTGGCCGAGCGGTCGCTCACCAGCTCCAGGGCGAGGAGCATCCCCGCGCCCCGGACGTCGCCGATGATCGGATGACGGTCGGCCAGCTCACGCAGGGCCATCAGCATGCTGGCGCCGACCGACCGGCCGTTGGCCAGGATGGTCCCGTCCTCCAGCATGCCGAGGACGGCGGTGCCGGCGGCGCAGGCCAGGTTGCCGCTGGCGAATGTGGACGCGCCCGCGCCGGGCCGGCCGAACGGGAGGCCGTCGAGGACCTCGCGGCGCGACGCGAGGAGCGA
>DATASA010000074.1:0-5975 GCA_036269435.1 Acidimicrobiales bacterium
TCTTCGCGGTGATCGCCTTCCTCGGCGGTCTCGCGCAGGTCAACCCCATCTGGCTGTACGGGCCCTTCAAGCCGGCGGCGGTGACGACCGCGTCGCAGCCCGACTGGTACATGGGCTGGCTCGAAGGCGCGCTCCGGCTGGCGCCGGCCTGGCGGATCCACGTCTTCGGCTACACCATCTCCGAGCTGTTCTGGCCCGGCGTGGTCCTGCCCAGCGTGACCTTCGGACTGCTCTACCTGTGGCCGTTCCTGGAACGCCGGGTGACCGGCGACACGGCCGAGCACCACCTCCTCGACCGTCCCCGGGACCGGCCGGTCCGGACCGCCATCGGGGTGGGCACGCTGGCGTTCTACGTCGTGTTGTTCCTGGCCGGGTCGCAGGACATCGGCGCGCAGAAGCTCGCCGTCGCCATCCCCACCCTGACCCGCGTGTTCCAGGTGATGCTCGTCGTGCTGCCCCTGGTCATGGCCCTGCTGGCCTGGAAGATCTGCCGCGACCTGTCGGGTGGCGACGCGCTGGAGGCGAAGAAGGAGGAGATCCGCGAGAGCCTGGCCGCCACCGCCGAGCGAACGGAACCCGGTCCGGCGCACGCGCCGGGAGATCGGGCGCCGCTGGTCTTCCGGGTCGTCGCCGGCGCCGCCACCGCGGCCGCGGCGCTGCGCCGCGTGCTCGGCGGCAAGGCGCCGTCGAACCGCTGAACGGCGGAAAGGCCCCGGGGTACCGCGGGCCCGTCGGCTAAGCATTCGTCGAGGTGGAAGACATGAACCAGATCAACGCGACGGCAGTGTCGGCCGAGGACGTGCGCGCCGCCGCCGAGCGGCTCCGGGAGATCGTGGTGCGGTCGCCGCTGGAGCGCAACGAGCGGCTGTCCGAGCTCGTCGGCGCCGACGTCTGGCTGAAGCGGGAGGACCTGCAGCCCGTGCGGTCCTACAAGCTGCGGGGCGCGTACAACTTCATCGCGTCGCTCACCGACGCCCAGCGGGCGAACGGCGTCGTCTGCGCCAGCGCCGGCAATCACGGGCAAGGCGTCGCCTACACCTGTCGCCGGATCGGGGTGGAGTGCCGGGTCGTGCTGCCCCGGACCACCCCACGCCAGAAGCGGGACCAGATCAGCGCGCTCGGCGGCACCCAGACCACCATCGTCGTGGAGGGCCACACCTACGACGACGCCCACGAGGCGGCGACCCGTCTGGCGGCGCGCGACGGTGCCGTCCTCGTGCCGCCGTTCGACGATCCACTCGTGATCGCCGGCCAGGGGACGGTGGCGCTCGAGGTGTTCGAGCAGCTCGGCGGCCCCCCGGACCTCCTCGTCGTCCCGGTGGGCGGCGGCGGCCTGCTGGCCGGCAGCCTGGTCGCCCTGGCCGGTGCCCAGCGTCCGGCCCGGGTCGTCGGCGTGGAACCGGCGGGCGCGGCGAGCATGACTGCGGCGCTGGACGCAGGCGAGCCCGTCACGCTGCCGACGGTCGACAGCTTCGTGGACGGCGCCGCGGTGCGCCGGGTGGGCCGCTACACGTTCGACCTCGTCCGCGAGCTCGGCGACGGCGTCGTCACCGTCGCCGAGGGCGCGGTCTGCACCACGATGCTGGAGCTCTACCAGCGCGACGGGATCATCGCCGAGCCGGCGGGGGCGCTGGCCGTGGCCGCGCTGACCGGGGGGCTGACCGTCCCGGTCGGCGGCTCGGTCGTGTGCATCATCTCCGGCGGCAACAACGACGTCAGCCGTTACGGCGAGGTCGTGGAGCGCTCCTTGGTCCACCAGGGACTGAAGCACTACTTCCTGGTCGAGTTCCCCCAGGAGCCGGGCGCGCTCCGCGGCTTCCTCGACAACATCCTCGGCCCCAGCGACGACATCACCCTGTTCGAGTACGTCAAGAAGAACAACCGGGAGACCGGCCCGGCCCTCGTCGGGATCGAGCTGGCCGCCACCGCTGACCTGGACCCCCTACTGGCGCGGATGCAGGCCAGCGGGTTCGACATCGAGCGCCTGTCGGCCGGATCGCCCGCGTTCCGCTTCCTGGTCTGAGCGAGCCGCGTCCGGCGGAACGAATATGGCTGTGAAAGCGTTGTACCGCCTGAAAGGTTTCCGGGAGAGGACCCGAAGAACACGACGATGAGCAAGAACACGATCAAGACCTACACGCTGCTGGCCGCCATGGGCGGGCTCGTCATCCTGATCGGCGGACTGTTCGGGCGCGGCGGCCTGTTCATCGGGCTGCTGATCGGCCTGGTGTTCGTCGGAGGGTCGTACTGGTTCTCCGACAAGCTGGCCATCAAGTCGGCCCGAGCCGTTCCGGTGACCGAGCAGGAGATGCCGGACTACTACCGGATCGTGCGGGAGTTGACCTCCGCTGCCGGCATGCCGATGCCCAAGCTCTACATGACCCCCGACATGCAGCCGAACGCCTTCGCCACCGGTCGCAACCCCGAGCACGCGGCGGTGGCGGTCACCCAGGGGATCCTGAACATCCTGGACTGGGACGAGCTGCGCGGTGTTCTGGCGCACGAGATCAGCCACGTCGGCAACCGTGACATCCTCATCGGCTCGGTCGCGGCAGCCGTCGCCATGGGCATCACCTTCACCGCCCGGATGGTCATGTGGGGCGCCATGTTCGGCGGCGGAGGCGGGCGCGACCGCGACCGCGGCGCCAACCCCATCGCCCTGCTCGCCCTCAGCCTGCTCGCGCCGCTGGCCGCGGCGGTGATCCAGATGGCGCTCAGCCGCAGCCGTGAGTACGAGGCCGACCGTTCCGGCGCCCGTCTCATCCACGACGGCGAACCCCTTGCCCGGGCCCTGGCCAAGCTCGAGCAGGGGGCCAGGGCCATTCCGATGAACGTCGACCCCGCCCAGGCGTCGAAGTACATCGTGAACCCGTTCAGCGGGCGCAAGGTGCAGTTCGGCAACCTGTTCTCGACCCACCCGCCGCTGGAGGACCGGATCGCCCGGCTCCGCCAGGGCGAGTGGCGTTCCTGACCCGCCGGCCTCAACTCCCGGTCCGCTCGTCGCGGCAGGAGATCCCGCGCCCGGCGGCGAAGAGTACGGGAGTCGTGTCGCAACGCTTTCGTTCACCTTTCGCGGTCCTGGTCGCGCTGGTGGCGCTCACCCTGCTGGTGATCGGGCCCGCGGGCGCCCAGACCCCGCCTCCGACGACCGCCCCGGCGACGACCTCGACCACGGCCCCCGACCTCCTGGGCGACCTGCTCCACCAGCTGCTGCCAACCACGACGGTCGCCCCGGCAGCACCGCCGACGACCGCCGCCGCCCCACGGCCGAGCGCCGCGGCCAACCCGGCGGCACCGGGCGGGTCGACCACGACGACGACCACGCCGCCAGGCGTGATCCCGCCGGAGTACGTGCCGATCATCAACTCCGTCCACCGCACGGGCTCTCGGACGACGTCGGCCCTGATCGACGCCCTCCACCCACTCACCGACCTGGGCTTCACCGCCCAGGAGGCGGCCATCGCCGGCTTCGGCCACTTCCCCGTCGCCGGGCTCACCGACTGGAGCGACAACTGGCTGGAGCCCCGGTTCACGCCCACGTTCCACCTCCACCAGGGCGACGACCTGTTCGCGGCTCGGGGCACGCCGGTGCGGGCGCCCTTCGACGGCGTCGTCCGGTTCGCCCCGAACGAGGGGGCCGGGGGCAACGCGGCCTACCTGACCGTCCCCGACGGGACCTACTACTACATGGCCCACCTGGACAGCGTCTCCACCAAGATCTCGAGTGGCGCGAAGGTCAAGCAGGGTGACGTCCTCGGCTTCACCGGCGACACGGGGGACGCCACCGGCGGGGCCACGCACGTCCACTTCGAGATCCACCCGGGGGGCGGTGCGGCCGTCGACCCTTCGGCGATCCTCGACGGCTGGATCACCGACGCCATCAACGGGGCCGCTGCCCTGCTCGTGACCAACAACGCCGGGGCGTCGCGGGCCATCACCGGCGCCGGCGTGCTGCGCAGCTTCGAGGACCAGTCGCCGTCGCCGTCGGGGCGGGCGGTGGGACCGCTGCTGTGGGCGTCCAGTCAGAGCGCGGGTGGAGGAACGATCCGCATCGCCGAGCTGCAGGTGGCCCGGCTGGCAGGCCGCATCGACTGGGACCGCCAGACCAGCATGGCCCACGCCGCAGCGGACGCCCTCCAGGCCGGTCGGACCGTCGCCACGGCAGTGCTCGGTCCGGTGACCCCCCCGGCGCTCATGCCCCTGCTGCGGGGCGGCAGCTAGTCGCGGAAGTTCTTGAACTGCAGGGGGATGCCGAAGTCCTCCTCCTTGAGGGCGGCGATCACCGCCTGCAGGTCGTCCCGCTTCTTGGCCGTGACCCGGAGTTGGTCGCCCTGGGTCTGCGACGACACGCCCTTCGTCCCCCGGTCCTTGATGAACCGGTTGATCTGGCGGGCCTTGGCGTCGTCGATGCCGGCGGCGAGCAGGACCCGCTGGCGCACCGTGCCCCGGCTGCCCTCCTCGACCTTTTCGTAGGTGAGCCCCTTCAGGGACACCGATCGCCGCACCAGCTTCTCCTCCAGGACCTGCACCAGCGCCCGCAGCCGGTCCTCGGTGGCCGAGGCCAGCCGGATCTCGCCGTCGGCCAGCTCGATGGTGGAGCCGGTGTCCTTGAAGTCGAACCGGGTGGCCACCTCCCGATGGGCCTGGTCGACCGCGTTGCGGACCTCTTGAAGGTCGACTTCGGAAACGACGTCGAAGGTGGGCACGTCGCAGACGCTATCGTCGGCACACCTGGGTCGGTGCCCGAGTGGCCAAAGGGAGCTGACTGTAAATCAGCCGGCACAGCCTACGGAGGTTCGAATCCTCCCCGGCCCACCAACGGCGACATGCGGGGGCGACGGTCGGTGCCGGGCGGTCGCCCGCCTGGCGGCTCGCCGTCCTAGAGCAGGCGTTGCATGAGGACGACGTCGAGCCAGTGGCCGAACTTGCGGCCGACCTGGCGCTCGATGCCGACCAGCTCGAAGCCGCAGGCCCGGTGCAGGCCGATGGACGCTTCGTGACCGCCGACGATGCGGGCCATGACGGCGTGGAAGCCGTGGACGGTGCCCAGTCGGACCAGCTCGCCGAGGACGGCCCGCCCGCAGCCCATGCCGCGGCTGTCCCGGCGCACGTAGACCGAGTCCTCCACCGTGGTCGAGTACGCCGGCCGGCTGCGGTAGGGCCCGAGGCACCCGAAGGCCACGACGTCCCCGTCCACCTCGGCCACGACGGCGGGGTGCACGCCGTCGTGGTCGGCCATCCACGCCCGCTGATCGGCCGGCGTGCGCGGCACCAGGTCGAAGGTCACCGTCGACTCGGTGACCTCGAGGTTGTAGATGGCCCGGATGGCCTCGGCGTCCGTCGGCCGGGCCAACCGGACGGCGAGGCCAGGCCGGCTGACTATCATCGTCTGCGGTCGCCCCCTTAGCTCAGTCGGCAGAGCACAGCCATGGTAAGGCTGGTGTCATCGGTTCGATTCCGATAGGGGGCTCGCAGTCGCAAGCCCGAAATCGCGATCTGGCGGCGTAGCTCAGTTGGTAAGAGCACTCGGCTCATAATCGAGGGGTCGGCGGTTCGAGTCCGCCCGCCGCTACCGCATCCGACACGAACAGAACCAGAAGAAGAGGACCAAGATATGGCGAAGCAGAAGTTCGACCGCACGAAGCCGCACCTCAACGTGGGGACGATGGGTCACATCGACCACGGCAAGACCACCCTGACCGCGGCCATCACCAAGGTCCTGCACGACCAGAACCCCACGGTCGCCTTCACCGCCTTCGACCAGATCGACAAGGCGCCCGAGGAGAAGGCCCGGGGCATCACCATCTCCATCGCCCACGTGGAGTACGAGACGGCCAAGCGCCACTACGCCCACGTCGACATGCCCGGCCACGCCGACTACATCAAGAACATGATCACCGGCGCGGCCCAGATCGACGGCGCCATCCTGGTCGTGTCCGCGGCCGACGGCCCCATGCCCCAGACCCGTGAGCACG
>DATASA010000075.1:0-7779 GCA_036269435.1 Acidimicrobiales bacterium
CTGTCGGGGATTGGGGGCGGTCAGGGATTGGCGTGCGATGCTGCTGCCGTCGCCGGCGCCGGCTTCAACGGGCGCGGGTCGGGGCCGTCGGGGCCGACCGCCGGGCCGCCTCGCGCCGCCCGCCGGCTCCACTGCTGGCGGTGGCTGCCCGGCATGAGCTGGATGGTGAACCGTCGCACCGTCCAGGGCAGCCTCCGGTACACCGGCGCGAACACGTCCAGCCAGAACCGTTCGACCAGGCCGGCGGGCTTGGGCGGTACCGGGCGGCCGTACTTCTCGGCCATCCGTCGCTGGGCGTCGATCATGAGGTAGTGCTCGGAGTTCTCGCGCAGCCACCGGGTGAAGGCCACGTCAGGGCTTCAACGAGTTCAGGCCGTTCTGGGCGGCGACCGCGATGGGCTCGTTCAAGGCGCCGATCGGCGGGGAGTACACGTTCTCCATGGAGGCCAGGTCCTTCAGGGTGATGCCCGTCTTCACCGCCATGGCCAGGAAGTCGGCCCGCTCCTTGATCCCCTCCTGGCCCACCATCTGGGCGCCGATGAGCCGAAGGCTTCCCGGCTCGGCCAGCAGCTTCACTGTCACCTTCTTGACCCCCGGGTAGTACCGGGCCCGGGAGATGCCGGTGGCCGTTCCGAGCACGTAGGGAATTCCGAGGGCGGTGGCCAGCGTCTCGCCGAACGACACCCCGCCGATCATCCACTTGCCGGCCACCATGCCCCAGGGAACGTAGACCGGCTGGTACGTGCGGCTGCCGCCGGCGGCGTTCGTGCCGGCGACCTTGCCCTGGGCGTAGGCGTGGCTGCCCGAGAGGCCCTGGATGGGGACGTTGCTCACGCCGTGGGGGATTTCGATGCAGTCGCCGGCGGCGAAGATGCCCGGAACCGACGTCGCCATCCGCTCGTCGACGACGATGCCGCCCGTCGAGCCGATGGCCAGCGACGCACCGGCCGCGAGCGTGGTGTTCGGCCGCTTCTTCGTGCAGATCACGACCAGGTCGGCGGGCAGCTCGCCCTGGTCGGTACGGACGGCGCGTACCCGACCGTCGCCGACGAACGCCGCCAGCCGGGTGTTGAAGTGCATCTTCACGCCCATCTCGGCCCAGGACTCCTCGACCGGCGCGGCGATGTCGGGGTCGGTGGCCTCGGCCAGCGCCCACGGGTGCGGGTCGACGAGATGGGTTTCGATGCCCCGGTGGGCGAGGGCGGTGACCATCTCCAGCCCCAGGGGCGACGCCTCCACCACGACGGCCACCTTGGTGCTCTCCAGGACCTTGTCCCACTCCATGGCCTCGCGGATGTTCTTCACGTAGTAGAGGCCTTCGAGGTCGGTCCCCGGCACGCCCGGGTCGGCGTAGTTGAAACCGGTGCCGAGAATGAGCCGGTCCCACCGAACCTGGCCCTGGCCGGCGACGGTGACGGTCTTGCTGGAGACGTCGAGGCCGGTCACCGCGGTCTCGTAGTGGATGTCGATCCCGGACTCCCGGTAGGACTCCTTGGTGGCGAGGAAGAGCGACTGGAAGTCGGCGATCTCCTTGCCGTGGACGTAGGGGATGCCGCAGGGGCTGTACGCCGCGTCCTCGTACTCTGTGTAGACGACCACCTCGGCGCTCTTGTCCGTCCCTCGGGCCGCGCCGGCGGCGCCGATTCCCGCCGCGCCACCCCCGACTACAACGATCTTCGTCGTGGCCACCTCCTCCGAGGGCATAGACGATAGATGTACGTCCGTTTACTATACTGAATTTCCGGTGGAGCAGTGTCAAGGAGACCGAGTGCGATGACCGACCTCGCCGGCGGTGAAACGTCGGTCGACCGCATCGTCAGCTCCATCGGGCCGCGGCTGCGCGAGCTGCGGCTGCAACAGAGCCTGTCCCTGCAGCAGCTGGCCGAACGGGCGGGCGTTTCCGCGGCGGCGATCCACAAGATCGAGCGCAACGGCATGGTCCCGACCATCACCACGCTGCTGAAGCTGGCCGACGCGTTCGACCGGCCGGTGGCCTACTTCGTGGACGAAGAGGGCGAGGGTGCAGGACCGGTGGCCTTCACGCCGGCCGCCGGTCGGGAGCCGCCGTCCACCCTTTCCCCGGGCGTGACGAGCCAGTCGATCTCCGGGTCCTACGCGCGGTTCTTCCTCGACGGCGAGGTCGTGACCGTGGCGCCCGGTGCAGGGAGCGGCGCGGGTCTGGCCCAGCACCAGGGCGAGGAGCTCGTGTTCGTGCTCGACGGGACGCTCGCGTTCGAGGTCGACGGCGCCCAGCACCGTCTCGGCCCGGGCGATGCGCTCCATTTCCGCACCGACCGTCCCCACCGGTGGGAAAGCGTCGGCCGCGGCACCGTCCGCGCCCTGTGGATCCGGCTGCGCCCGCTGTAGCGGCCTCGGGCGATCAGGACCGCAGGGGCTCGGTGAGCCGCCCGTGCATGACGAACCGGGACCGCATCTCGCGCGGCAGCCCGGCGCCGATCCCTTGCAGTGCGGCCCGGGCCTGGGGGGCGGGTGCGACCTCGGCCAGCAGGAGGGCCGAACCCGTCCGGTCGGCCACCGCGGCCGCCTCGGCGCGGCGTCCCAGCCGAGCCAGCGCCAGGGCCTCGTACTTCGCCGATCCCCGGTCGCGGGCCAGCTCCCGCAGCAGCTCGGCCCGCTCGGGCTCCAGGCGGCTGGCGACCTCGACCAGGCGGAGCTCGGCCCGCCAGCGGAACGGCATCCAGATGCGCAGGAGCTCCTCGGCCTGGTCGACCAGGGCCGCGGCCGCGCCGGCGTCGCCGTCCATCAGGCGGCACTCGGCCGCAGCCAGCAGCGCGTGCAGCTCCTGCTCGGTCTGCAGCGAGCCGCCCGTCACCTCCCGGGCCTGGTCGACGGCGGTCAGGGCCAGGTCCTCGGCCCGGGCCAGGTCGCCCAGCTCGCGCCACACCCACGACAGCGTGGTGGCGGTGCGGGCCCGGTAGAAGCGGACCTCGTAGCGGTCGAGGAGCGCCCGCTTGCGCTCGAGGACGCGCAGGGCGCCGACGAGGTCGCCGAGGTTGGCCCGGGCCAGCCCGGAGAAGAACAGCGTGCGCAGCAGGGCCCGGAACGAGCCCGTCTCCTGGCACTGGGCCATGGCCCGGGTCAGGACGTCGCGGGCCTCGTCGAAGCGGTCGCCGTGCTCGAGGAGGGCGCCGAGGCAGCTCAGCGCCGAGGCCACCGTCGCCGGTTCCGCGCCCTCGGTGAGCGCCTCGTCGTACGCGCTCGCCGCGGTCGCCATGTCGCCCGCCCAGTGTCGGACCCGCCCGACCAGGACCAGCGCGCTCGGCCGGGCCCCGGGCGCGGCGGCGGCGGCTTCGGCCAGCGCGGTCGCCTGCGCGGCGAGGTCGTCGGCGGCTTCCACGTCGCGCCCGTAGTAGGCCGTCCACCCGAGCCGTTCGAGAGCGAGCGCTTCGAGGCGCTCGTCGCCGATCCCGCGGGCCAGGGTGAGGGCGCGGTCGTGGTCGGTGCGAGCGCCGGCGTAGTCGCCCAGCTCCTCGCGGACCTGTCCGCGGCGCAACGCCATCTCGGCGACGGCGGCTTCGTCCCCCGCCCGCTCGGCACTGACGACGGCCGCGGTGAACAGCCGCTCGGCGTCCCGGTTTGCGAAGCCGTGCTGCGCCCGCTCGGCCGCTGCCGACCAGGCCCGGCAGGCGTCGGCCCAGTCGCCGGCGGCCTCGTGATGGACGGCCGCCAGCTCCGGGCGGTCGGCCACCAGGGCGGCGAGCTGGCGGTGGCGGCTGGCCCGGATGGCCGCGGGCGTGGCGTCGTAGAGCACCTCGTGGATCACCCGGTTGGCGAAGGCCAGGCGCTCGCCCTTGGCGACGAGCAGCCCCGCCTCCAGCGCTCGCTGGGCCAGCCGCGCCGCCCGTCCGGGCTCCGTGCCGGGGAGCCGGCCGAGCAGGTCGAGGTCGACCGAGCTGCCGGCGACCGCGGCCATGCGCAGGAACTCCTCGGTGTCGGCGCCGGTGCTGCGCACCCGCTCGACGACCACGTCCGCCAGCGAGCGGGCCACCTGCAGGGCGTCCGCGGCCCGGTCCGTGGCCCGGTCCGTGGCCATGGCGAGCCGGAAGGCCTCCACCGAGAAGAGGACGTCGCCGCCGGTGAGCTGGAAGACGGCCGCTCCCAGCGGGGCGACGCCCATGGCCGCGGCGAGCTGCTCCACCTCCTGTTCGGAGAACGGGGCGAGGTGGATCTCGCGGCCTGCGTGTTCCAAGGTCTCCAGCGCCTCCCGCCCCTCCTCCGGGCGCACGGTCACGGCCAGGAGGAGGCGTTCGGAGCGGAGGCGGCCGGCCAGGAACCGAAGCGCTTCGAGGGTCGACGACCCGGCGTGCTCCAGGTCCTCGACGAGGAGCAGCGTGGGCCGGCGGCGAGCCACCCGGGCGACGACCTCGGTGATCGCTTCGAGCGACCGCCGGTGCTCGAGCTCGGGGCCGGTCCTGGCGTACTCCGGCTCGCCCAGACGGGGGCGGAGGCTCGGGAGCAGCTCGCCGATCGTCCCGGCCCAGCTCCCGACCAGCTCCTGCGCCTCGTCGTCCGGCACCGATTCGAGATGGCCCCGCAGGGCCTCCAGGATCGGCTGGAGGAACAGTGACCGCTCCGCCTCGTTGCACCGGGCTCGCAGCACGGACCCGCCGACGTCGCCGGCCATGGCGATCACCTCGGCGGCAAGCCGGGACTTGCCCGACCCGGCGGGGCCGCAGAGGAACACCAGCGCCCCTCGGCCGGCCACCGCGTCGGCCCATGCCGTCCGCAGCAGGGCCAGCTCCGCCCGCCGGCCGACGAGGGGCGAGCGGCGCGGCCCGGCGACCCCGGGGGCACCGTCGGCGGGCGAGCGGGGCAGCTCCGGCCGACCGGCCACGATGGCCTCGTACAGGGCGGTCGTCTCCCGGTCAGGTGACACCCGCAGCTCGTCGTGGAGGTTGCGCTCCAGGCGCTTGAAGGCCAGCAGCGCGGCACCCCTGTCGCCCCGGCGGTGCTCGGCGCGCATCAGCGCCCTGTGGGCTTCCTCGTCGAACGGGTCGGTCTCCACCGCGGCGGTGGCGGCCTCGATGGCCGAGCGGGGGTCGTCGAGCGCCAGCGCAGCCGTCCACACGCAGGCCCGGGCCCGCCGGGTCAGGGCGGCGACCCGCCGGCGCGGCCCCTGGGCCCACGCCGCGTACGGTTCGTCCTCCAGCAGCTCCCCGGCGTCGAGGATCTGCAGCGTCCGCCGGGCGGCGGCGATCGCGGTGGCAAATCCGCCCGACGTCAGTGCCGCATCGGCCTCGGCGATCGCGTCCTGCGCGTCCTGCAGGTCGGTCCGAACCTCGGGCGAAACGACCAGCCGGTAGCCGGACCGACCGCCCTCGATCCGGCTCCGACCGACGATGCGACGCAGGCGGCTGGCCAGCGAGGCCACGTTCTGGCGGGCCTTGGCCGGCGCACCGTCGGGCCACAGGTCGTCGATGATGCGGTCGAAGGGGACGAGGTGGCCGGCGTCGAGCGCCAGCAGGGCCAGCAGGCTGGCCGCCCGACCGGAGGGAGCGTCGTCCGTGCGGCGACCGTCGACGTACACCCGCAGCGGCCCGGTCAGCCGGACGCGCACCGTGGGCTCGGGCCGGCCGGGCGGCGCCGTCTCGTCGGCTGAAGTCACGCCCGCCCGACTGTACCGGGCACCTCCTCGGGTCCGGACGCCCGGCCTACGCCGTCGGCTCGGACGCCGGCGACGACAGCCGACCGTCGCGCAGGGTCACCACCCGGGTGGCCAGGCGCCGGGCCAGGTCGACGTTCTGCTCGACCATGACCACGGCGACGCCGGTGGCCGCGAGGTCGACGAAGACCTGCCCGCACGCCGCCGCCACCGCCGGCGCCAGCCCGGCCGACGGCTCGTCGAGCAGGACCACCCGCGGCCCGGTGGTCACCACCCGGCCGATCGCCACCAGCTGCTGCTCGCCGCCGGACAGCGCGGCGGCCGGTTCGTCGAGGCGCCGGGCCAGGGTGGGGAACCGGGCCAGCCAGTCCTCCCGGCGAGCCCGCATGGCGGGCCGGTCGGGCCCGCCCACGGCGAGGTCGGGCGCCTCCAGGTTCTCCCGCACCGTGAGCGACGGGAACACCCGGCGGTTCTGGGGCAGCAGGCGCATTCCCAGCGCGGCCAGGCGGGCTGCCGCCAACCCGGTCACGTCCCGGCCGCCGAGCGAGACCCGTCCGGCGCGCGGCCGCAGCAGGCCGCCGACGGCCCACAGCAGGGTCGACTTGCCCGTGCCGTTGGCGCCGAGAATGGCGACGAGCTCGCCGCCGTCGACCTGCAGGTCGGCGCCCCGGACCACCGAGGTCATGTCCCAGCCGGCTTCCAGGGCCCGCACGCCGAGCACGGCCGTCACGTCCGGCTCACGTGGGCCGAAGGTGGGCGGCCAGGTCGTGGTGCATCGCCACCGAGGCGAAGCTGCCCTCGGCCACGACCTCGCCGCCGACCATGCCCAGCACGCGGTCGCTCACCTTCTCGACCAGGCCGACGTCGTGCTCGACGAGGACGATGCCGACGTTTCGGGCGCGGGCGACGTCGAGCACCACGGCCAGGCTGGCGAGCTGGTCCGGGTCGACCCCCGCTCCCGGCTCGTCGAGCACCAGGTACGCGGGCCCGGCGGCGAAGGCGCGGGCCAGCTCGACACGCCGCCGTTGCCCGTGCGACAGCTCGGTCACCGGGCGGGCCGCGAAGTCGGCCATGCCCACCGCATCGAGAGCACCGCCGGCCGCGCGGCGGAGGTCCCGCTCGCAACGGCGGAACCCCGGCGGGCGGAGCCAGGCCCGGCAGAGGGAGGGCCGCACGGTGCGCTGGGCTCCGACGAGCACGTTGTCGAGGACCGACAGGCCGTCGAACAGGCGGACGCTCTGGAAGGTCCGGATCACGCCGGCGGCTCCGAACCGGCTGCTGGGCGCGCCGGTCAGGTCCTCGCCGTCCACCCGGATGCGGCCCCGGCTCGGCGTGCAGGCGCCCGACGCCAGGTTGACGACCGTCGTCTTGCCACAGCCGTTCGGGCCCACCAGCCCGACGATCTGACCGGCCTGCACCTGCATCGACACGGCGCCGACGGCATGGACGCCGTCGAAATCCCGTCCCGCGCCGAGGAGCTCCAGGGCCATCAGGCGTGCACCGCCCGAGGGACGATACGGGAGCGGGCGACCGAGCTCAGGGCGCGCGCCCGCACGCCGACCCGGGCCAGCAGCCCGAGGCGGAAGGCGACGACAACGAGGATCAACCCGCCGGTGAGGCCCTCGGAGACGGCGCCGTGCGCGGCCAGGCGGTCGACCAGCACGGTGTAGGCGACGGCCGCGGCCACCGTCCGTCCGATGCGACCCTCGCCGGCCACCAGCACGACGAGTATCACCGTCACTGTCTGGCTGAGCCCGAAGGACACAGAGGAGACGAACCCGTTCTGCACCGCGTAGAGCCCGCCGGCGACGCCGGCGATCGCCGCCCCGAGGGCGAAGGCCAGCAGCCGCAGCGGCGCGGGCCGCACCCCGAGCGATCGCGCCGCGGTCTCGTCGTCGCGGATCGCAAGCCACGCCCGCCCGAGGGGCGACGCCCGGACCGCCAGCATGGCGACGAGCACCACCGCGGCCAGGGCCAGGGCGACGGCGTACAGGCCGTGGTCGCCCAGCCGGGTCCCGAGCACCGACACGCCGGGGACGCCGGCGACCCCCTGGAAGCCGCCGGTGACCGCGGTCGAGTGCAGGTACAGCGACTGCAGGATCTCGCCGGCGCCCAGCGTGGCGAGGGCGAGGACGTCGCCACGGACCCGCAGGCCG
>DATASA010000076.1:0-10338 GCA_036269435.1 Acidimicrobiales bacterium
CCGCCTCCCGGAAGGGCAGCCCGGTGGCGGATGCCAGGCGCTCGATCACCGCGGCGGCGAACAGCGGCGGGGCGTTGATCCCGGTGCCGACCGCGGTGCCGCCGAGGGCCAGCTCGCTCAGCAGGGGCAGGCACGAGCGGGCCCGCTCCACGCCGTGCTCCACCGCGGTGGCGTAGCCGGCCAGCTCCTGGCCGAGGGTGACCGGCGTGGCGTCCATCAGGTGGGTCCGGCCGGCCTTGACCACACCGGCCATCTCCGACGCCTTGTGGCGCAGGGCGCTGGCCAGGTGCTGCAGCGCCGGCACCAGCTCGGAGACGATCCCGGTGGCTGCGGCGACGTGCAGGGCCGACGGGAACACGTCGTTCGACGACTGCGACGCGTTGACGTGGTCGTTGGGGTGGACCGGCCGGCCCAGCCGCTCCGTCGCCAGGTTGGCGATGACCTCGTTGGCGTTCATGTTCGACGACGTGCCCGAGCCGGTCTGGAAGACGTCGATCGGGAAGTGGTCGTTCCACCGGCCGGCGGCCACCTCGCTGGCCGCGACCACAACGGCGTCGGCGACGTCGCCCTCGACCACGCCGAGGCGGGCGTTGACCACCGCGGCCGCCCCCTTGATGGCGGCCAGCGCGGAGATGAGGCGAGGGTCGATGTGGACTCCGGAGATGGGAAAGTTCTCCGTGGCCCGCTGGGTCTGGGCCGCCCATCGGGCCCAGGCGGGGACGGCCACCTCACCCATCGAGTCGTGCTCGATGCGGACTTCGGGCTCGTCTGTTGCCGACGGTGATGACATCTCGTGGGACCGTACCCCGAGACCCTTGCACCTGTGGACAACAGCCGTCTAGGGTTCGCCCGAACCGAGAACACCTCCGGCGACAAGTGAGGCCCCTTGACCCCACGGCTCCGGCTGCTCGGCGTTTTCGTCGGGATCGCACTGCTTTTGCCCATCGTGACGGCGTCGGGTTCTTCCGCCGACCCTCTGGCCGACAAGAAGGCCGAGGCCGCCCAGATCCAGGACCAGCTGGACAAGCAGGGCCAGAAGGTCAGCGTCCTGGCCGAGCAGTCCAACCGGGCCAAGATCAAGGTGGCCGAGGTCGACGGGTCGATCGCCAAGGCGGAGGCCGACCTGGCCTCGTCGGACCAGCGGCTGCAGGACGTGAAAGGCCGGCTGGCCCAGGCCGCCGTGCTCGCCTACGTCGACGGGGGCAGCACGTCGTTCCTCGGTCACCTGGCCCAGGGCGGCGCCGACGACATGATCGTGCGGTCGCAGTACCTCCGGATCACCGCCACCGACCAGCGCCAGGTCATCGGCGAGGTCAAGGCGGCGAAGGACGATTTCGCGTCCGACAAAGCCCAGCTCGAGTCGCAGCGCAAGGTGGCCGCCGCGGCCGCCGCCGATGTGGAGGCCAGCAGCCGGGCCGCGGCCGCAGCCGAGGACGCCCAGCGCGTCGTGCTCAGCAAGGTGACCGGCGAGCTCGGCGACCTGGTGGCGGCCGATCAGGCCCGCAAGGAGGCCGAGGCGGCCAAGACCCAGCCGGTGTTCACCCCCACGCCGTTGCTGAACCCGGTCGGTGGGGTCGTTGCGCCGCTCCCCGCCCCGGCCCAGGCCGCCGCGTCGGCCCCGACCACCCAGGCTCCGGTCAAGGCGGCCCCGGCCCAGGCGGCGGCCCCCTCGACCGCTGCCGCGCCGGCCGAAGCCGCACCCGCAGCGCCCGTCGCGTCGTCGAGCAAGGCGGCGACGGCGGTGGCCGAGGCCAAGAAGCAGCTGGGCAAGATGTACCTGTACGGCGGCGCCGGCCCCGACAACTTCGACTGCTCCGGCCTCACCGCCTGGGCCTGGCGGGCGGCCGGCGTGAACCTGAACCACTCGGCCTACGACCAGTGGTTCGAGACGACCCGGGTGCCGGTGAACGCCGTCCAGCCCGGTGACCTGCTGTTCTTCGGCGACAACGGGGTGGAGAGCATCTATCACGTCGCCATGTACGTGGGCGACGGCAACATGATCGAGGCGTCGACCACCGGCACACCGATCCGCATCCGCGGGTGGCGCTCCGCCGACCTCGTCGGCGCCGGCCGACCGGGCTGACCCCGGGCCGCCGCCCTGCGGTCGCTGCGATCGGCGATGAGCGGCTCGTTTAGCGGTACACCCCGTTGTGGCCGACGTTGTAGCGGCCCGGCTGGGGGAAGAGGCTCACGCCGTGGGCGCCGGCGCCGGTGGGAATGGTGTTCGTGACCTTGCCGGTGGAGGTGTCGATCACCGACACCGAACCCTGGAAGCGGTTCGACACCCACAGCTGGGTGCCGTCGGTGGAGGTCTGGATCATGTCCGGGCTGCCGCCGACCTTCCACGTGTCGCGGAGGGTGCGGGTGGCGAAGTCGATGATCGACACCGTCCCTTCCATCCGGTTGCTCACGTAGAGGGTGGCCGTGTCGCGGCTGATGTTGAGCCCGTGGGCACCCACGCCGGTCTTGATGAACCCGACCTCGGTCATGGAGTCCACGTCGACGATCGAGACGCCGTTGCGGCCCTGGTTGGCCACGTAGAGCACGGTGCCGTCGGGACTGAGCTTGACGTCGATGGGCAGCCCGCCGACGTCGGCCTTGCTCACGTAGGTCATGGTCTGGGTGTCGACCTTGACCACCTCGCCGCCGAACTCGGTGCTTGCGAAGAGGTAGCGGCCGTCGGCGCTGAAGTCGGCGTGGTCGACGCCGGGCCAGGGGATGCTCACGCTCTTCAGGAACGCCCACGAGTTGGCGTCGTAGAAGTCGAGCCGCTGGAACCGCTCGGCCACCACGATGGCCTTGGTCCCGTCAGGGGTGAAGTACAGGTTGTAGGGGTCGGTGATCGGGATGGTTCCGGTGGGCTTGCCGGTGCGGGGGTCGATGACCGTCAGGCTGTTGCTCTCGGTGTTGTTGACGTAGAGCTTGGTCAGGTCCCACGACGGGGTGACGTGGTGGGGCCGGGTGCCGACGTCGAACTTGTCGATCACCTTCATCGTCGACGGGTCGATCACGCTGACCGTGCCGGCGTCGCTGTTGGGGACGTACGCCCGCAGCGGAACACCCGCGACCGCGGGGCTGAACTGGGCCGCCGAGGTGATGTGGGAGTAGACGTTGACCGGGGGCGGCGCCACCGCAGCCTGGGCCGTCGCGGGCCGCGGCGCGCTCGACGCCTCGGCGAGCGAGGGGCCGACGCGGGTGGCGGGAGGATCGGCGGCCACAGGTGCCGCCGGCGTGCCGCTGGGAAGGCGGGCCGTTTCCCCGTCGGGGACGGCCACCGGCTCGCTGGGCAGGCCGCCCGCGGCCCGCAGGTTCTGCAGCATCGGCCGGGGCGGTGCCAGCCCGCCGTCCGGCACGGTGGACGGCGCAGACTGCAGCGAAAGGGGACCGGATCCGGTCAACGTCGCCGCACCACAGCCGACGAAGACCAGGGCCATCACCACGAACCAAGCGATCGTCCCCCGCCTCATCGGCCCGTCACCCTAGTTGGTCTACCGCACCTAGGGACGCTTCACCCATAGCGCCGGTAGCGTCGCCCGGCGATGGGTGACGAGCGACTGTACGTGGCCGTGTCCGGCGGCGGTGACGCCGATCCGGCGACGTGCCGGCTGGCCGAGGCCCTCGGCCGGGAGCTGGCCGGCCGCGGCGCCGTGGTCGTGACCGGCGGCCTCGGCGGCGCCATGGAGGCGGCGTGCCGGGGAGCCAAGGCCGCGGGTGGGACGACGATCGGCATCCTGCCGGGCGACGAGCGGGCCGACGCCAACGCCTGGGTCGACGTGGCCGTGCCGACCGGCCTCGGTGAGGGTCGCAACGCCCTGGTGGTGCGGGCGGCCGACGCGGTGGTCGCGGTCGCCGGTGGCTTCGGGACGCTGTCCGAGATCGCCCTGGCCCTGCGACTGGGCCGTCCCGTCGTCGGCCTCGGCACGTGGGAGCTGGCCCGGAACGGGCAGCCGGAGCCGGCCATCGTCGTGGCGACCACGCCGGCCGAGGCGGCCGAGGCGGCCGTCGCCATGGGAAGCGCTCGCGCTAGCCGAAGGAGCGCACGACCGACAGGATCGTGAGGTAGTGGCACACGCAGGCCGCGACCACCATGGTGTGCCAGACCTCGTGGTAGCCGAACCACCGGGGCGACGGGTTGGGCCAGCGGGTCCCGAGGACGACGCCGCCGATCGTGTACACGACCCCACCGGCCAGGAGGAGGGCGATCTGGCCCCCGCTGAGGTGGTGGCTCAGCTCGGGGAGGGCGAGGACCATGACCCAGCCGAGCGCGATGTAGCAGATCAGGCCCAGGACGGCCTTCTCGGCGAACCCGGTCAGGGCGAGGAAGAACCCGAACGCCGCTCCGGTCCAGACCGCGGTCAGGATGGCGGTGCCCGTCGTCCCCCGCAGGGCCAGCAGGCACAGCGGCGTGTAGGAGCCGGCGATCATCAGGAAGATCGTTCCGTGATCGGTCCGGCGCATGCGCTGGCGGGCCGCGGGGGACCAGCGGCGCCGGTGGTAGGCGGCGCTCACGCCGAACATCGCCGTCATGCCGAAGGCGTAGACCACCGCGGCCAACCGGCCGCGGCTCGTGGACGCGCTGGCCACGACCACGATGCCCGCGGGCACCGATGCGACGAAGCAGACCAGGTGCAGCCAGCCCCGCAGGACCGGCGGCAGCGTCCCCTCATGGGGACGGGCGTCCGCAGGAGTCGGGGACGGGGATCCCTGGAGGGTGTCGGTCACGGCGCGCACTGCGGGCACGGGTGGACAGGCAAGCCACCCATCGTAGGGCGCGCTCAGGCCGGGTGAGCCTTCGCCTCCCTGTCCGGATGCCTCTCGCGGAGGTAGGTCGCGATGGCCAGGCTGGTCACCGCGGCCCACGCGCACCACAACGACGTGAGGGCGGTCGTCTGCAGCCAAGTGAGGGCGGCGACGGCGAGGACGTTGGCCACCCCGAACTCGACGATCCGCCGGTGGCTCGACAGAAGGAGCGGGGCGCAGGCGACGACCGCGTAGACGGCGGCGAGCAGGCCGCCGTGGGCGACTTGCACGTCGTAGGCCAGGTGACGACCGTCGATCCGGACGCTCGTGGGGCCCTTGGCCAGGCCGACCAGGTAGACGGCGGCGACGATCGCGCCGGCCGCCGCCAGCGAGCTCATGAGGCGGCGGCGCCGCGGGTCGGGGTCCATGCCGCGGATGGTCAGCGGGACGAGCAGCGGCAGCACGCAGAGGGCGAAGGCCAGGTACAGGTACATGGCGACCCGCCCGGTCGACCGGTCGACCTGGTCGGTCAAGCCCCACCACACGACCGCCTCGACGAGGAGGTGGGCGCCGAGCAGGAGCGGGAGCGTGGCCAGCGCCCGCTCGGCCGGTTCACGAGCCTGGCGCAGCGCGTCCACGCCCACCGCCGTCACGACGGCACCGGCGACCAGGTCGGCTTCGGCGGAGAAGCACACCGGCGCTTACACCCGGGACGAGAACTGCACGATCCGTCCTCACCGATCGAGCCTTGCCCTGCGTCTGCTGCTGAAACGTCTGCTCCAAGGGTACCGCCGGTCCGGTCGTTACCGGGCGCCTCGGCGCCGGGACGTCAGCTGATCTTGCGCAGGACGACGAGCGACCGCGGGGCGAGGGCCAGCTCGTCGTCGGCCAGCAGCGTCACGCCCTCGCTGGCGTCGTCCGAACCGTCGAAGCCGATGGCCGTGTCGAGCACCAGCTCGAACGTGCTGGCCCACTTCCCGTCGGGGAGCCGGAACCCGACCGGGTCGGGGCCGTTGAGCAACAGCAGGAAGCTGTCGTCGACGATGCGCTCGCCGCGCGGCCCCGGCTCGGAGATCTCGTCGCCGTTCAGGAACACGCCGATGGCCACCAGCCGCCCGGCCAGCCACTGCCGCTGGTCCATCTCGGTACCGTCCGGACCGAACCAGCCGATGTCGGCGAGGTCGTCGCCGTGGATCGGGCGGCCCTGGAAGAACTTCCGTCGCCGGAACACCGGGTGGTGGCGGCGCAGCGCGATGAGCCTGCGGGTCACGTCGAGGACCTCGGTGGCCTCGTCGTCCAGGTTCCAGTCGATCCAGTTCAGCGGGTTGTCCTGGCAGTAGGCGTTGTTGTTGCCCTTCTGGGTGCGGTTCAGCTCGTCGCCCGAGACGAGCATGGGCACGCCCTGGGAGAGCAGGAGCGTGGCCAGGAGGTTCCGCTGCTGGCGCCGGCGGAGCTGCAGGACTTCGGGGTCGTCGGTGTCGCCCTCGACCCCGCAGTTCCAGGAGCGGTTGTCGTCCGTGCCGTCACGGTTGCCTTCGCCGTTGGCCTCGTTGTGCTTGTCGTTGTAGGAGACGAGATCGCGCAGCGTGAACCCGTCGTGGGCGGTGACGAAGTTGATCGAGGCCGACGGGCCCCGGCCGTCGCCCTGGTACAGGTCGCTCGAGCCCGTGAGGCGGTAGCCCATCTCGGCCAGCGACGTGCCCTGCCCGCGCCAGAAGTCGCGGACCGCGTCCCGGTACTTGCCGTTCCACTCCGTCCACAGGACCGGGAAGTTGCCGACCTGATAGCCGCCCTCGCCCACGTCCCACGGTTCGGCGATCAGCTTCACCGACGACACCACTGGATCCTGGTGGATCAGGTCGAAGAACGCGGAGAGCCGGTCGACCTCGTGGAACCCCCGGGCCAGGGCGGAGGCCAGGTCGAACCGGAACCCGTCGACGTGCATCTCGGTCACCCAGTAACGCAGGCTGTCCATGATGAGGTGCAGCACCTCGGGATGGCGGGCGTTGAGGGTGTTGCCCGTGCCCGTGTAGTCCATGTAAAGGCGGGCGTCGTCCTCGACCAACCGGTAGTAGGCCGCGTTGTCGATGCCGCGGAAGGAGAGCGTGGGGCCGAGGTGGTTGCCCTCGGCCGTGTGGTTGTAGACGACGTCGAGGATGACCTCGATGCCGGCCGCATGCAGCGTGCGCACCATGGCCTTGAACTCGCGGACCTGCTCGCCCCGGGTCCCCGACGACGAGTACGCCGCGTGGGGCGCGAAGTAGCCGATGGAGTTGTAGCCCCAGTAGTTGGTCAGCCCCCGCTTGACCAGGTCGTGCTCGGAGACGAAGTGGTGGACGGGCATGAGCTCGACCGCGGTCACGCCGAGGTCCAGCAGGTGGTCGACCGCGGCCGGGCTGGCCAGCCCGGCATAGGTCCCCCGCTGGTTCTCGGGCACCTTCGGGTGCCGGGCGGTGAAGCCCTTGACGTGGACCTCGTAGATCACCGTCTCGTGCCACGGCCGACGCGGGAGCTGGTCCTCGCCCCATGGGAACAGCGTGTCGGCGATCACCGACTGCGGGACGTGGCCGGCAGAGTCCTGTCCGTCGGGATCGTCGTCGGTCCGGGCGACGTCGTAGCCGAAGACCGAGTCGTGCCAGTCCATGTCGAGGTCGATGGCCTTGGCGTAGGGGTCGATCAGCAGCTTGGCCGGGTTGAAGCGCTGGCCGTAGCGGGGTTGGTAGGGGCCGCTCACGCGAAATCCGTAGTGCTGACCCGGGCTCACGCCGGGGACGTAGCCGTGCCACACATGGGCGGTCAGCTCGGTCAGGGGAAGGCGTGTTTCCGCCCCTTTCCGGTCGAAGAGGCACAGGTCGACACCGTCCGCGCCCTCGGCGAAGACGGCGAAGTTGGTGCCCTCGCCGTCCCAGGTCGCGCCGGGTGGGTACGATCGGCCGGGCCACGTTTCCATGCGGGCTAGCATCTCCTACGACGACGCCTGCGCCAAAACCCGGGCGTCACTCGGAGGTTTCTGATGTCATCCCCGACCGCCTGGTGGTCGGGCCTGTCCCGGCCCTACCGGATCAACGTGGCGTTGTACGCCCTTGCATCCCTCGCGCTCGTCGGCCTGCTGTTCGAGGTGGCCACCGGCAGCGACAACTCGCCGAAGCAGCAGGTCGCCACGCAGTCGCCCACCACCGCCATCACCTCGACGATCGTCCCCCGGGTCACCGTGCCGACCACACTGCCGCCGTCGTCGTCGACCTCGTCGCCTCCTACCAGCGTGGACACGACCACGACGCCCGTCGTCGCGTCGGACCCCGGTCCGACCACGGCGACCACCCGTGCGCCGGTCGTCAACACGACCGCCCCCCGGTCGACCGGGACCACCGCGGCCCCACCGCCGGAGACGACCACCGTGGCGCCGGACACCACGACCACCTCGACCGTCGCGCAGACGACCACCTCGATCACCTCCGCGCCGACGAGCTCCATCGTCGTGCCGCCCACCCTCCCGACCACCACGACCGGCCAGCCGACGAACGTCGGGAAGAGCGGCTGACAGGGCGGGTTGCCGTCAAGCGGGCGCGCCGTGGGCCGCGGCGCACGCGTCGGCGCCTGATTCGGTCGACCTGCCGGTGACCTGGAAGTCGAGGATGTGACAGATCTCGTGGGCCACGACGTGGCGTAGGTAGGCCGGGCTGGTGCCGGCCATGAGGTCCATGTTCACGGCGACGAACCCGGTGCCGGGACAGGCGACTCCGTTCCAGCACGCCGCGCCCTGGTGGGTGAACTGATCGGAGGGGCAGCGGTAGGAGGCGCCCGGCGGAAGTGGGAGACCAGCGGCGGCGACCCATGCGAGGGCGTCGGCGCAGGGGTCCGGCGCGGCGGGAGCCGGCGGCGGGTCGCCCGGAGCCTCTGGGGCGCCGTCCACTGCGGACTCGGCGACCGGGGGCGCCGCCGCCGACGCGGACGCCGAGCGCTCCTGGTGGGCGGTGTCGGCGGTTGCCGGGGCCGGGGGCGCGGTCGCTCCGCCGCCCGTCGCCGGTTGCAGGAACACCGGCAGGACGACGAGTGCCATCGTGGTGGACAGGACCGTCCCCAGGGCGGTCACGGCCCGCATGCGGCGCCTCGGCATGGACTTCGGACGTGTGATCGTCGTGAGCATGCGCTCCCGCGGGCGGGATTGCTAGGAGTTGACGAGGATCCGGTCTGCAGGCCGACTGGGGTCGGCTGTCGAGGGCCGGCCGCGGTCGTAGCCGTGCACGGCGACGACGCGGCCGAGCGTCAACGCGGTCGGGACCGACAGGACGAACCAGCACAGCAGCGCCACGACGAACGGCATCACTACCTCGTTTTCGGCGGAAGGGGCTTCGGGCTGTAGCAAAGAGCGCGTCGAATGCCGTCTCTCTTTGTACCCAGCGCGGGCCGTGGCCAACCGGAGCCGCCTTGGATGCTTGCGCGACCTGGTGGAGCAGTGGGTAGGGTGATTCTCAATCGGTGGTGTCGCGGAGGGCGGCGCCCGGAATCGTTGTCGGTGCGTGACGAGGGGGTTGCCACTGGCGCTTGCGCACTCAAGCTCCGGCGGACCAGTGCCGAGAACCGGGTTGCCGCGCACCTCGCGCCGATGCGACGGGCCGAGGAACGCAGAGGAGGATCCGCCGTGACCGACAGCGCTGAGATCGACCGGCCGGGCTGGGCCCGGGCCCGCACGCTCATGGTGGCCCTGATCGTGGCCGTGGCGCTGGCGGTGGTCGCCGTGCCGGGTCGGGCCATGGCCGATCCTGCCGATGACGCGGGTGCCACCGTCGGCCTCATCAATGACGCCCGGGCCGCCTACGCGCTCGCCCCCCTCGCTGCGGACCGGGAGCTGCAGGTACTGGCCAATCGCCAGGCCAACGTGATGGCCGACGCGGGGCAGATCTTCCACACCCAGGATCTGGGCGGCCAGCTGAGCTGGGGCTGGTCGAGGTGGGCCGAGAACGTGGGGTACGGGCCGTCGGTCGGCTGGATCCACGGTGCGTTCATGAACAGCCCTTCCCACGCGCCGCACATCCTCGACCCGTCCTACAACTACGTCGGCGTCGGCGTGGCCTATGGGAGCGACGGGTCGGTCTACGTCGCCGAGGTGTTCGGCACCTGGTGACCGGCGTCGGGCCGGGCCGTCTACGACGACAAGAGCGGCGAATCGGTGCCCGGGGTGGGATTCGAACCCTCACTTGGACCGTTCTACCTCGTATCGCTCAGTCCGCTATATGGCCTGTGACCTGCGGTTTCGCGCATCCTCGGCGTCCGGGCGTACCGCCCAGTCCGGCCCGATCCGAAGGAGTTTGTGACCAACCTGTGACCAGCGAGGCGAGGCACAGCCGCCTTGCTGGTCTGTGAAGGAGCCTGACGTAACCGGCAGGGCGTGGACTTGCCGGCTACGGCTGGTCTCCAGCGCCGGGTGGTGCCGGGGCGTCGGGCGAGGCGGCCTGTCAAGGCTGGGCGGAGCGCGCCGGAGGGGACGCCCTGAGGTGGGATTCGATTCGTCCGTGCTGGGGGCTGGCCCACCCCTCGGAGTTCGCCGCACGCAACCGGGCGCAAAACTCGCGGGCCCGGTGTTACCGGATCACCGTC
>DATASA010000077.1:0-22315 GCA_036269435.1 Acidimicrobiales bacterium
GCTTCGAGCATGGCGTCGTACTGCTCGATCGTGATGCCGTACTTGCGCTTCAGGTGACCGGCGCGCTGGCGCAGCTTCCCTTCGGGCGTGCCGCGCATCCGACGCTGGTTGGCCTGGAATCGCTCCAGGTTGTCTTCCCGCCACTTCCGAGCTCGAGCGATGTTGGCCTCACGGACCTGCGGATACCTTGCCTTCGCCCTGGCTCGGAAGCACGACTTGCAATCCCCGCGAACGCCGTCACGCGTCCCCGGCGCTCGGTAAAACGCCTCCAACGGCTGAGCTACTCCGCATTTGACGCAGGTCTTCATCCCCGTCATTGTAGACGAATATGCGTTCGCTCGTCAAGTCCATTTCGGACTTGTACGTAACGCTATTGGCCGCCCTTTTGCACGTAGGAACGAACAAACTCCTCGGCATTGTCCTCTAGGACTTCGTCGATTTCGTCCAATAGTTCGTCGAGTTCGGCCTTCAATTTGTCGCCCTGCTTGGTCGTGGACGGGACAGTCTCCACCACCTCGTCGCTGCGGGTGGTCGACTGCTTCCTCTTCTGCTCTCGTTCTGCCATGTCTGGCTGCCTCCTACGTTGACCCCAGCGCTTCGAGAAGCTGGGCCGGAGTCTCACATGCTTGTAACAACCTATCGACGTGTGCGGCTGTTCCTCTTAGCGGTTCCATCATCGGAACTCTCCGGAGGGGATCGCTGCCCAGGTCGAACACCAGGGAATCCCAGTTCGCCGCCGCGATCGAGCCGGCCCACTTCTGCAGGCACCGTCCCCGGAAGTAGGCCCGGGTGGTGGTGGGCGGGTTGGTCATCGCCGACACGACCGCGTCCTCGGTGAGAAGCCGCTCCAGCCCGCACTTGGCGAACAGGGAGCGACCGGGGCGGACGTCGTGGTACTGGAGGTCGAGCGCGGCCAGCTTGGGGTCGCTCCACGCCAGCCCGTGGCGCTCGCGGTAGGCGGAGACCATCTGGTACTTGGCCACCCAGTCGAGCTGGTTGGCCAGCCTCATGGGATCCGTCTCCAGGCCGTGCAGCACGGCCTCCCAGCGGTCGATGACCTGGCGGCCGACGTCGGGCCCCACCGACTCCAGCCCGTGACTCTCGGCGTACTTGCGGGCCCGGTCGAGCAGCTCCCACTGCATCTCCAGGGCCGTCATGCGCCGGCCGTCGGCCAGCTCCAGCGGCTGGGCCAGCGTCAGGTCGTAGGACACGGCCCGGTGGGCCTGGACCGGCGCGGCGAGGGTCAGGTCCAGGCCGGCCAGCTCGTCGTCCTCGATCATCGACAGGACCAGGGCGGTGACGCCCACCTTGAGGAACGTCGAGATCTCGGCCAGGTTGGCGTCGCCCACGATGACGTGGAGGCGGCGGTACTTCTGGGAGTCCGAGTGGGGCTCGTCGCGGGTGTTGACCAGCGGCCGCTTCAGCGTGGTCTCGAGGCCGACCTCCTCCTCGAAGAACTCGGCCCGCTGGGTCAGCTGGAACGGCACCCGCTCCGAGTTCAGGCCCGACGCCTCGCTGCCCACCTTTCCCGCGCCCGTGTAGATCTGCCGGGAGACGAAGTGCGGCGTGATCTGCGACGCCAGTCGGGTGAACGGCAGCGCCCGGTCGAGCAGGTAGTTCTCGTGGCAGCCGTAGGAGTTCCCCTTGCGGTCCGAGTTGTTCTTGTAGACCACGATTTCCTGGCCGCTGGGCAGCACCTCGGCCGCAGCCTCGATCGACCGGGCCAGGATGCGCTCGCCCGCCTTGTCCCACAGCGTCGCCTCCATGGCGTCCGAGCACTCCGGCGTGGAGTACTCGGGGTGGGCGTGGTCGACGTAGTACCGGGCGCCGTTGGTCAGCACCGCGTTCACCAGGTGGGTCTCGACCTCGGGGGCCATGGCCCCCTCGCGGGCAAAGCCGCGGGCGTCGCGCCCGGGCGACTCGTCCTCGAAGTCCCACCCGACCTTGTTGCTGGAGGAGGCCCGCGCCAGGCGGGAGACGTAGGCGTTGATCAGCAGCGACGAGACGGTGATGGGGTTGGAGTCGGCTCCCCGCAGAAAGATCCCGTACTCGGTCTCGATGCCGCAGACCTTCCGGATCGCCACCGCGGGACCCTACCCCGCCACCGTGACGCCAGGCCTACAGGTACTGGCCGGTTCCGACACGCTCGATGGCCCGTCCCCCGGTGGCTTCCTTGCCCTCGGACATGAGGGTGCGGACGTACACGATCCGCTCGCCCTTCTTGCCGGAGATCTTGGCCCAGTCGTCGGGGTTGGTGGTGTTGGGAAGGTCCTCGTGCTCCTTGTACTCCTGCTTGATCGACGCCAGCAGGTCGGCCGTGCGGATGCCCCGGCTCTCGCCGGCGATGACCCGCTTGATGGCCAGCTTCTTGGCCCGGCGCACGATGTTCTCGATCATGGCGCCCGAGGAGAAGTCCTTGTAGTACAGGATCTCCTTGTCGCCGTTCTGGTACGTGACCTCGAGGAACCGGTTGTCGTCGTCGTGCTTGTACATCTCCTCGACGGTCCGCTCGATCATGGCCGCCACCGTCTTGGCCCTGTCCCCGCCGCCCAGACTGGTCACCTCGGACTCGTCGAGGGGCAGGTCGTCGGTCAGGTAGCGGCTGAAGATCTGGGTGGCCGCGACCTCGTTCGGGCGCTCGATCTTGATCTTCACGTCCAGGCGACCGGGGCGCAGAATGGCCGGGTCGATCAGGTCCTCGCGGTTCGACGCGCCGATCACGATCACGTTCTTCAGCGTCTCCACGCCGTCGATCTCGGCGAGGAGCTGGGGGACGATCGTCGCCTCCATGTCGGACGAGATGCCGGTCCCGCGGGTGCGGAACAGGCTGTCCATCTCGTCGAAGAAGACGATGACGGGCACGCCCTCCTCCGACTTCTCCCGGGCCCGCTGGAAGACGAGCCGGATCTGGCGCTCGGTCTCCCCCACGTACTTGTTCAGCAGCTCGGGGCCCTTGATGTTGAGGAAGTAGCTGCGCGACGCCTTGTTGCCGGTGACCTCACTCACCTTCTTGGCCAGGGAGTTGGCCACGGCCTTGGCGATCAGCGTCTTGCCGCAGCCCGGGGGGCCGTACAGGAGGATCCCCTTGGGCGCGGGCAGCTTGTGCTCGACGAACAGGTCGCGGTGCAGGAACGGCAGCTCGACCGCGTCGGTGATCATCTCGATCTGCTCGTCGAGGCCGCCGACGTCCTCGTAGGAGATGTCGGGGACCTCTTCGAGGATGAGCTCCTCGACCTCGGGACGCGGCAGGCGCTCCAGGAGCAGCCCGGTGCGCGAGTCCATGAGGATCGAGTCGCCCGCCCGCAGCTTCTCGCCGAGGATCGACTCGGCCAGCTCGACGACCCGCTCCTCGTCCGCCCGTCCCACCACGATGGCCCGCCGGCCGTCCTCCATCAGCTCCTTGAGGGTGACGACCTCACCGGACAACTCGGCGGAGCGAGCCAGGACCACGTTCAGGGACTCGTTCAGCACGACCTCCTGGCCGCGCGTCAGCTCGACGTCCTCCAGCTCGGGGTGCAGGGCGACGCGCATCTTGCGGCCGCCGGAGAACACGTCGACGGTACCGTCGTCGTTGCGGGAGAGCAGGGTGCCGTAGGCCGACGGCGGCTGGGTCAGCTTCTCGACCTCGCGGCGCAGCTCGGCGATGTGGTCACGCGCCTCACGCAGGGTGTAGCTGAGCTTCTCGTTCTGGGACGTGGCCTGGGCCAGCTGGCCCTTGGTCTCGAGCAGCCGCTCCTCGAGGGTGCGGACCCGCTTCGGGGCGTCCTGCAGCTTTCGGCGGAGGCCGATGACCTCCTCCTCCAGCGACTTCACCTGTTCGAGCAGGCCCTCGACCTGCTGTTCGTAGGCCGACAGCCGACGTTCGTACTCGGAACTGGACGTCGGACTCACCTCCTCGGGTCGCCCCTCGCTTGGTCAACCGTACACCGGGCCCTCGGAGAACCAGGGTACCGCCAGCCGATTGGTTTTCCTGGCCATTTCCGGGTAAATTGGGTGTCAGCACATCGAGACCAAGAGGAAGAGGCACCGACCCATGGCTATGAAGGTCTGGATCGACCAGGATCTGTGCACGGGCGACGGTCTGTGCGAGGAGATCGCACCGGACGTGTTCACCCTGCTCGACGACGGCTTGGCCTACGTCAAGCAGACCGGCAAGGTGCTCAGCGACCCCGGTGGCGTCGAGGGCCTCGCCGTGGTGCCCGCGGGCCAGGAGGACGGCACCATCGAGTCCGCCGAGGAGTGCCCCGGGGAGTGCATCTTCATCGAAGTGGATTAGTCGCCCTCGCTCACGCTCGGGCGAGTTGATCGTGCTGCGGACGCCGGCGTAGCCGGCGTCCTGCGCGTCTGCTCTCGGCCGCCAGCCGGATGGGGGCCGCCTCCGGCGGCGTCCAGCGGCCGGCGGCGCTGAAACCCCGTTAAAGCCCGCCGGCCTGGACTCACACTTTGGGGTCGAGGTCCAGGGAGGCGGAGTTGATGCAGTAGCGCTGGCCGGTGGGGCCGGGGCCGTCGGGGAAGACGTGGCCCAGGTGGCCGCCGCAGGCCCGGCAGGTCACCTCGGTGCGGCGCATGCCGAACTTGCGGTCCTCGTGCAGCTCGACCGCGTCGGCGACCGCGGGCTCGGTGAAGCTGGGCCACCCGGTGCCGGATTCGAACTTGGTGTCGGAGCTGAACAGCGGCGCGCCGCACCCGGCGCAGCGGTACATCCCGTCGTCCTTGGAGTAGGCGTACTTGCCGGTGCCGGCCCGCTCGGTGCCCTTGCGACGCAGGATCTCGTACTGCTCCGGCGTGAGCTGCTCGCGCCACTCCTCGTCGGTCTTCGTCACGTCTGCCATGGAGCCAGGGTAACGGGGAGCCGGCGGTTACCCGATGCAGGGCCCGGTGGTCGTGGGCGCCGACCGCTCCTCCTCGAGCACGTGGCGCAGCTCGGACGTCGACAGGGCGTACGCCACCCCGGCGTTGTCGGGCGAGATGGCGAAGGCCACGCCCACGACGTTGCCGTCGGCGTCGACGAGGCCGCCGCCGGAGTCGCCCGGCTCGAGCTGGGCGGCCAGCACGAGGACGGTCCGCCTGGTCACCCCCAGGTCGTAGAGGTCGTGGCCGAGGGCGTTGACCTGCTGGCGGATCGCGGCCGGGGAGATGCGTAGGGCGGGCTGCCCGCCGGGATGGCCGAACACCGCGGCCGTGCTCCCCACCTTGCCGGTGGACAGGGGCAGCGGGTCCTCGCCCAGCCCGGGCACCTGGAGCAGGGCCAGGTCGCGGATGGGGTCGAAGGCGGTCACCGTGGCCCGCAGACGACGCCCGTCGGGGCGGATCACGGTCGTGCGGGTCTCGCCGGCCACGACGTGGGCGTTGGTCGCGACCGTCTCCGGCGCGACGGTGAAGCCACTGCCGTCGCGTTCGAACAGGCAGGCGACGCCCTCGACCTGCACCGTGCTGGCCGAGACCCGGGCCACGACCCCGGGCGCCAGGCCCGGGTCGCTCGGGGGCGGGCCGGTGTCGAGGGCCGGGATGAGGCCGTCGAAGACGTACGGCGCCCCGGCCGGCCCGGCCAGCCTGCGCAGCACCTGCGATGTCTCCGGCGCCTCCGGAAACGCGGTCTCGATGGCCCGGGCGAAGGCCGAGTGCCGAGCCAGCCCGGACAACGACCCGGCCGCGCCGGCCAGCGGTGGGAGGACGAGCAGCCAGAACACGATCAGCACGGCGGCGGGGGCCGTCACCGCGCCGGCGACCCTGTCGCGGTGGCGGGCCGGGCCGTCCTCGGGAAGCAGCGAGCGCGAGAACCACCGTCCCAGCACCAGGCCGGCCTGCTGACCGGCGAACCCGGCCGACACGAACAGCAGGATGCCGACCATGAGGCGCATGCCCGGGTCCTTGCCGCCGACGGTGGTCACGACCGCAGGCAGGATGAGCGTGGCCACGACCAGTGCCTGGACGAGCAGGACCCACGAGGTGGCTCCGGTGAGCAGACCCAGCCGCCAGCCGCCACCGATCGACGTGATCAGCAGGATCACGATGAGCAGGTCCAGGAGGTTCACGCCTGAGGCGACTCCGGCGCAGGCGCGGGCGGCACCTGGTCGTCGCTCGACCGGCGGGCCGCGGTCAGGAACCCGGTATGGGCCACCATCCGGTGGTCCGGGCGCACCGATTGGCCCTCGACGTGCCAGGACCGCTGCAGCACCTCCATCGTCTCGGGCAGGACGAACGGGCCGCCGTCGAGGGCTTCACGGAGCTGGGCGACCTGGCCGATCGTCGGCAGGTACGACACGAAGATCCCGCCGGGGCGCAAGGCGGTGATCGCGTGCTTGACGACCCGCCACGGCTCGGGCAGGTCGAGCATGATCCGGTCGAGGCCGACCTCGTCGATCCCCTCGTAGACGTCGCGCAGCTCCACCCGGTAGGGGCGGCCATCGCCCAGGTACGACTCGACGTTGGCCCGGGCCTTGGCCGCGAAGTCGTCGCGCAGCTCGTAGCCGACGACATCGGCGCCGGCCCGCAGCAGCGTCATGGACAGCGCGCCCGATCCCACGCCGGCCTCCAACACCCGGGCGCCGGGAAAGATGTCGGCGAGGATCAGCAGCGGCCCCAGGTCCTTCGGATAGATGACCTGGGCGCCGCGGGGCATGGACAGCACGAAGTCGGCGAGCGTCGGGCGCACGGCGAGGTACCGGGCCCCCGACGTCGAGCGGACCGTCGAGCCCTCGGGCCGCCCGACGATGGACTCGTGCGGGGTCACGCCGGCGTGCGTGTGGAACTGGCCGCCGTCGCGCAGCGTGAACAGGTAACGCCGGCCCTTGGCGTCGATCAGCAGGGCCTTGTCGCCGGCGGCGAAGGAGGGATCCACCGCCCCAGTGTCCCGCGTTCGGAGCGCGGGACTACTTGACCCGCGGGAAGTGCTGGATGATCAGCGACTGTCCGGGGTGCAACTCCTCCAGATAGACGACCTTCGGCTCGCGCGTGGCCATCCGCCGCAGCAGGTGCAGGCCGCCTGCGGTCATGCCCACCGCCAGCCAGCCCCGCGACCCGCCGATACCCCGGGTGAATCCGATGCGAATGAGGGAGCGGAGCATCAGACCCGGCGAATCTCGACCACGGTCGAACGTCGCCGGCCCCGGCGCTTGCCCAGGAGGAAGGCGACCACGACGACCGCGGCGGCGACGCCGCCGGCGATGGCCATGATCGGCACCTTGGCCGCCTCGGCCGTCTTGTCGACCTCACCGCGCATCTGGTGGAGCTTGGCCTCGATGTCGGCCCGGGTGATGCGCCCGTTCTTGCCGGGGACGCTGCTCATCTGCCGCCCTTGCGCTGGCCCCGGCCCCGTGCCTTCAACGCCCCTGCGGCCAGGCCGCCGCTCACGAGGAGCACGAGCACGTACGGGATGAAGCTGCGGCGACCCCCGAAGGCGGTCCCCGTCTCGGTCTGCAGCAGGCGGAGCCCGCCCAGCAGCAGCAGGACGACGCCCAGGCTGCCGCAGAGGGCGCCGGCCAGGCCGTAACCCACGAACCGGCCCAGCCCTTTGATCGGATCCAGCGTCTCCTGCTTGGCGTAGCCGACGACGAGCTGCCACAGATCCTGAGCCTGACCGGGCAAGCTCTCGTTCTCGTCATCCTTCCGCCCTGCCACGATGTGCTTCCTATCCCCCGGCCAGGCGCTGCGCAAGCACGCTCGCCTCTTCCTCGAGCAACGACAGGACCAGGTCGAGCCGTTCGCCGGTCCCGTCCGTGCCGAGCACGCGCTGCGCGTCGAGCGGTCCGAGCGGCGCCAGCCCCACGGCCTGCCACGTCGCCACGGCGGTGTCCGCGGCGAGGCGGACGGCGACCGCGGGGTCGGAGGCATCGTCGCCGAGCTCCGCCTTCAGCGCGAGCACGCGGCCGAGGAGGCCGTCGAGCTCAGGGCGACGCACCGCCGCCGTCGGCGGGAGGGGATCGTCGACGCAGAGCGTGACCTCGGCACGGGGATACGGATCCTCGGACAGCCACCGCCGGACGCGCACGCGGTCCTGCCCCGCGACGGCCAACAACCACCGGCCGTCGTCGAACTCGACGGCCTCGGCGATCCGGCCGCGGGTGGCGACGCCGAAGCGGACGTCGCCGCCGCCCACCTCGCTCCCCCGCTCGATGAGCACGACGCCGAGCAGCCCGTCGCCCTCCACGCAGTGCCGGGCGAGAGCCCGGTACCGGGGTTCGAAGATGTGCAGCGAGACGGCCGTCCCCGGGAGGAGCACGCTGCCGAGCGGGAACATCGGCAGCTCGATGACCGGCCCGTCGCTCACCCCGAAGGGGCGGCCGGGGGCAGGGGCGCCAGCTCGTCGGCCGCCGGCGCCCGGGGGTAGGTGGCCAGCACGCTGACCACCTTGTCCTGCAGGGTGGTGCCGGCGGCGTCCGACGGAAGCTCGTTGGCCAGCAAGGCGAACGACAGCTCCTGGCCGTTCTGGGCGGTGGCGAAGCCGGCCAGCCCGGTGACGCCGCTCAGCGATCCCGTCTTGGCCCGCACCTTCCCGGCCGCGGGCGTGCCCCCGAACCGCTTCTGCAGGGTGCCGCTCTGGCCGGCCGTCGACAGCGCCTTGCCCAGGTCCCCCGTCTCGCCGGAGCGGTCGAGCACCCGCTCGAGGGCGGCGCACGTGACCCGGTCCGAGCGGTCGAGCCCGGACCCGTCGACCACGGACATCTCGTTGGGCGAGATGCCTGCCACCTTCTGCAGCAGCGTGGCGGCCACGCCCAGTCCCGCCGCCGTGCTGCCGGCCCCGCCGGCGCGCACGCCCAGCTCCTTGAGGAGCATCTCGGCACCCATGTTGTCGCTGTTCTGCAGGATTTCCCCGACGACGTCGGTGAGCGGCGGCGAGTCGATGGAGGTCACCAGCGGGGCCCCGGCCGGCGCCTTGGCCGCGCCGGTGGCGCCCACCGTCACCCCGCGGGCCCGCAGCAGCGTGGCCAGCACGCCGGCCGCGTGGGCGGCCGGGGATGCCGCCTCGACCGGCGGCTTGGTGCTGGCGAAACCCTTGTTCACGACGAGGGCGGACAGCGGGCTGATCTCGAAGTCGGCGACGTAGCTCGGCTTCCACGTCGGGACGAGCCGCTGGTCGTCGTAGCGGCTGTCGTCGCCCAGGATGCGGCCCACCCGGCGGATCCCGGTGGCGACGACCTTGTCGGCCAGGGCCTCCATCGAGGTGGCCAGCCGGGACTGGCCCTGGTATCCCGCGTCGACCGCGAAGTCGGCGGTGGCCAGCAACGGGTCGCCGCCGCCGACCATGAACAGGTCGCCCACCGCGCCGTCGGCCGGGGCCGCACCCGCTCGGATCTCCGTGGTGAAGTGGCTGTCGGGGCCGAGCTGGGCGAGGGCGGCGTCTGTGGTCAGCAGCTTCAGGGTCGACGCCGGGATGTACCCCTGGTCGGCGGCGTGGGCGTAGTGCGACGTCCCGCCCCCGGCGTCACCCACGACCAGGCACGAGTTGTCGCGGGCCCCGCCGATGGCCGGGTCTGTCATCACCTTGTCGAGGTCGGAGCCGAGGTGGGAGTCGGCGACGGTGCCGGCCAGCACGCCGGCCACCCGCCGGAGGCTGAACACCGGTGTGACGAGCCGGAGGGCCGGGGCGGACCCGGTCGTGGACGGGGTCGGGGCGGCGCCCGCCGGTGTCGGGGCGAGCCCGACCGCGGCGACCAGCACGGCGAGGACGAGGATCCGCAGCCTCATCGGGGCCCGCCCTGCGCGGCGCGGTGCTCGTCGCGCAGCACCCGCTTGAGCAGCTTGCCGCTCTCGGTCCGGGGCAGCTCGGCCCGCAGATCCCACGACCGCGGCCGTTTGAAGTTGGCGAGCTGACCGGCGACGAAGGCGTCCAGCTCCGGTGGCCGGAGCCGGCATCCCGGCTTGGCCACGACGACGGCGTGGACCCGCTCGCCCCACTCGTCGTCGGGCACGCCGATCACGGCGACGTCGGCCACGTCGGGATGGCCGTGCAGCACGGCCTCCACCTCCGCCGGGTAGACGTTCATGCCGCCGGAGATCACCATGTCGGTCTTGCGGTCGCAAATGGACAGGTAGCCCTCCTCGTCGATCGAGGCGACGTCGCCGACGGACTTCCAGCCCTCGCCGCCGGGGAGCTCCCGGAGCTGGGGCACCGGGCCGTGGTAGCGGTCGATGGCCTGGGGCGTGCGGACGAACAGCTCGCCGGCCTGGCCGGCGGCAAGCTCCACGCCGTCGTCGCCCACCACCCGCAGGCCGATGTCCCCGTACGGCTGCCCGCACGAGCCGGGCTTGCGCAGCTGGTCGCGCGGGGCCAGGACGGTGGCGATGCCGAGCTCGGTGGAGCCGTAGACCTCGTAGAGGAAGCCCTCGCCCAGTTTGGCCAGCACCTCCTGCTTCAGCGCGTACGGGACGGGCGCAGTGTCGACGATGACCGATCGGAGCGAGGAGACGTCGGCCGTGGCCAGCACGGCCTCGGGCAGGCCCACGACGCGCTTGAGGTGGACGGGGCTCACGAACGCCGACGTCACCCGGTGGGCGCCGACCAGTCGGACCCACTCGGCCGGCTCGAAGCGGGGCGTGACCACCACGGTCCCGCCGGTGCCGTGGGTGAACATGGCGAACGAGTGGGGACCGGCGTGGTAGAGCGGCCCGGTCACGAGGTGGACCTCGGCCGACCCGAAGTCCAGGGCGGCCATCATCGCCGCCAGCGTGGCCGCGTCCGAGCGGCTGCGGACCGCCCCCTTGGGCCGCCCGGTCGTGCCCGACGTGTAGAGCATCACCGGGCCGGTGGCCGCCGGCGGGGTTTCGAGGGGGCCGAAGGCGGTCACCTCCTCCCAAGACAGGAACCCCGGAACAGGCTCGCCGCCGAAGCTGACCAGCAGCCGCAGCTCCGGGAGGCGGGCGAGCAGGCCGGCGATGGGCTCGGCGTGCCGGGCGTCCACGAGCACCGCGGCCGCGCCACTGTCGGACAGCACGTGGACGAACTCGTCGGCGGTGAAGCGGTACGACATCGGCACCGCCACCAGGCCGAGCCGCCGGCAGGCGTGCATGACGGTGACGACCTCGGCGCTGTTCTGACCGCACCAGGCGGCCCGGTCCCCGCCCCGCAGCCCCAGGGCGGCGAGCCCCCCGGCCAGCCGGTCGGCCTCGGCGTCGAGCTGGGCGCGGGTGATGACCCGGCCGCCCTCGATCACCGCGGGCACGCCGCCGTCGAGCGCCGCCCAGCCCGCGAGCGTGTCTGGCCCAGCGGCGCGCACGGGACGCACTCTAATTGCCGGGAGGGTACGGACCCGGCTCACCGTACGCTCGGACGATGTCCCGAGGATGGATCCGTCGCCTGTGGCCGTACCTCATGGCCCACCGGGGCGACGTCGTCCTGTCGTTCGGCGCCGCCGTCGCCGGCCTGGCCGTCTCCGCCTTCACCCCGGTCGTGCAGAAGGTGGTCGTCGACGACGTGATCATCGGCCGGCGCCGGCCGCTGGCCCCCTGGCTGGCCCTGCTGCTGGCCGCCGGCCTGTTCCGCTTCGGGGTGGCCCACGTCCGACGGTTCGTGGGCGGCCGGGTGGCCCTCAGCGTCCAGTTCGACCTGCGCAACGCCATCTACGAGCGCCTGCAGCGGCTCGACTTCGCCCGCCACGACGACTTCCAGACCGGCCAGCTCGTGTCCCGGGCCGGGTCCGACGTCGGCCTGATCCAGACCTTGCTCTCGTTCCTGCCCCTGGCCAGCGGCGGCCTGGTCATGGTGGTGCTGTCCCTGGTGATCATGGCCGTGCTGTCGCCGCTGCTGACCGTCGTGAGCCTCGTCGTGGTGCCCGTGATCCTGCTGGTCGCGGTCCGCCTGCGCGACACCGTGTTCCCGGCCTCCTGGGACGCCCAGCAGCGGGCGGCCGAGGTCGCGGGCGTGGTCGACGAAGCCGTGTCCGGCGTGCGGGTGGTGAAGGGGTTCGGCCAGGAGCGCCGGGAGCTGTTGCGCCTGGCCGAGGCGTCCGAGGACCTGTTCGCGTCCCGCATGCGGGCGCTGCGGATCGAGGCCCGCTACAGCGCGGCCCTCCAGGCCATCCCCGCGCTCGGGCAGGTGGCGGTGCTCGCCTTCGGCGGCTGGCTGGCGCTGCACGGGCGCATCAGCCTCGGGACGTTCCTGGCCTTCTCGACGTACCTCTTCCAGATGGTCGGCCCGGTTCGCATGCTGTCGGTCCTGACCGTGGTGGCCCAGCAGGCGCGGGCGGGGTCCGAGCGCATCTTCGAGCTGCTCGACTCGACGCCCGTCGTCGTCGAACGACCGGACGCCCGGCCGCTCCCGCCGGTGGCCGGCGAAGTCACCTTCGACGACGTGACGTTCGGCTACCTGCGTTCCGAGCCGGTGCTGTCGGGCTTTTCGCTCACCGTGCGACCGGGCGAGACGCTGGCCCTGGTGGGACCGTCCGGGTCGGGCAAGTCGACGGTGTCGCTGCTGCTGCCCCGCTTCTACGAGGTCCAGTCGGGCCGCGTGCGAGTCGATGGGGTCGACGTCCGCGACGTCACCCTCGACTCGCTGCGCCGCCAGATCGGCGTGGTCTTCGAGGAGTCGTTCCTGTTCTCCGAGACGGTCCGGGTCAACATCGCCTACGGGCGCCCCGACGCCAGCGACGACGAGGTGGTGGCTGCGGCGCGGGCCGCCGAGGCCCACGAGTTCATCACCGGCCTGCCCGACGGCTACGAGACCCGCCTCGGCGAAGGGGGCCTCACCCTCTCCGGTGGCCAACGCCAACGACTGGCCCTGGCCCGCGCCCTGCTCACCGACCCCCGGGTCCTCGTGCTCGACGACGCCACGTCCGCGGTCGACTCGCGGGTCGAGGAGGAGATCCACGCCACCCTCCGCCGGCTGATGCGGGGCCGGACCACGCTGCTGGTGGCCCACCGCCGGTCGACGCTGCGCCTCGCCGACCGCATCGCCGTGCTCGACCAGGGCGCAGTGGTCGACGCCGGCACCCACGACGAGCTGCTGGCCCGGTGCCGGCTGTACCGGCTGCTGCTGGCCGGCCCGGGCGCCGGCATCGACGAGGTCGCCACCGAGGACCACGAGGACCCGCCCGGACCCGGCGGGACCACGACCGCCGCCTGGGGCAGCGCAGAGGGTCGCCCGGTGATCCGGGCCCGGTCCGAGGTGGCGTCGGCCAACGGCTGGGGCGGAGGCGGACGCGGAGGAGGCGGCGGCGGGCGGATGTCCGGCGGCGGAGGCGGGATGGGCATGATCACGGCGACACCCGAGCTGCTGGCGTCGGTGGCCGCCCTTCCCCCGCCGGTCGACGCGCCCGAGGTCGACGTGGCCCAAGAGGCCGATCCGGACCCGCACTTCAGCCTCGGGCGGTTCCTGCGCCCCTACCGCGTCCCCCTGGCCCTGGGCCTCGTGCTCGTCGTGCTGGACGCCCTGGCCGCGCTGGCCGGCCCGGCCCTCGTCCGCAGCGGCCTCGACCAGGGCGTGGCCGGGGGCTCGCAGCGGGCGCTGTGGACGATCACCGGCCTCTTCCTCGCCCTGGTGCTCGGCGACTGGGTCGTGGAATGGGCCGAGCAGCGCTACACGGGCCGGACGGCGGAACGCCTGCTCTTCGCCCTTCGCGTCCGCATCTTCGCCCACCTCCAGCGGCTGGGCATCGACTACTACGAGCGGGAGATGGCGGGCCGGATCATGACCCGCATGACCACCGACGTGGAATCACTGTCGACGCTGCTGCAGAACGGCCTGATCAACGCCATCGTCAGCATCCTCACCCTGGTCGGTGTGGCCGTCGCCCTGCTCACCATGAACGTGAGGCTGTCGCTCGCGACCTACACGATCCTGGTCCCGCTGGTCGCGGCCACCGTCGTGTTCCGGCGGTTGTCGAACCGGGCCTACGGGGCGGCGCGCGAGCGCATCGCCACCGTGAACGCCAACCTCCAGGAGAGCCTGTCGGGCGTGCGGGTGGCCCAGGCCTACGGCCGCCAGGACCGCAACATCGACGACTTCCGCAAGGTCTCCCAGGGCCACCTCGACGCCCGCATGCGGGCCCAACGGCTGGTGGCGACCTACTTCCCGTTCGTGGAGATGCTGTCGGAGGTGGCGGCCGCCGTCGTCCTCGGGGTGGGCGCCGGCCTGGTCCACGGCGGCGGGCTGACGACCGGGCAGCTCATCGCCTTCCTCCTCTACCTGGATCTGCTGTTCGCGCCCGTCCAGCAGCTCTCGCAGGTCTTCGACACCTACCAGCAGGCCCGGGCCTCGGTGGCCCAGATCGTCGCCCTGCTGGGCACGGTGCCGTCGGTGCCCGAGCCGGCGTCACCGGTTGACCCGGGTCGCCTGCGGGGCGGCATCCGCCTGGCCGGCGTCAGCTTCCGGTACGCCGGCAGCCCCACGGACGCCTTGAGCGGCATCGACCTCGACATTGCGCCGGGTGAGTCGGTTGCGCTCGTCGGGGAGACCGGCGCCGGCAAGTCGACGGTGCTGAAGCTTCTCGCCCGCTTCTACGACCCGACCGGCGGCCAGGTGCTCGTCGACGGGCACGACCTGCGCACCCTGGACCTCGGGACCTTCCGGCGCCAGCTCGGCTACGTGCCACAAGAGGCCTTCCTGTTCTCCGGGACCGTGCGCGACAACATCGCCTACGGCCGCCCCGATGCGACCGACGCCGAGGTGGAGGAGGCGGCCCGGGCCGTCGGCGCCCATCCCTTCATCGCCGGCCTGCCCGGCGGCTACCTCCACCCGGTGACCGAGCGGGGCCGCTCCCTGTCCGCCGGCCAGCGCCAGCTCATCGCCCTGGCCCGGGCCCGCCTGGTCGACCCGGCCATCCTGCTGCTCGACGAAGCCACCTCGACCCTGGACCTGGCCAGCGAAGCACGGGTCGTGCGGGCCATGGGCCTGGTCGCCCAGGGCCGGACGAGCGTGCTCATCGCCCACCGGCTCCAGACGGCGATGGGCGCCGACCGGGTCGTCGTGATCGACGACGGCCGGGTGGTCGAGGACGGGTCCCACGACGAGCTGCTGGCCCGCGGCGGGCGCTACGCGGCCATGTGGCGGGCCTTCGAAGGTGGCCCCGCCCTCACCGGGCGCTGAGCCGGATCAGCCGGCGGCGGGGTCGGCGACGACCTCGGCCTGCTGCTCCGAGGACGGATCCGGCCCCGGCTGCTCCTGCGCCGGCTGCTCCTGCGCCGGGGCCGCCGGCTCGGCGGGCGCAGAGGCCGCCGCCGCCGTGGCCTTGCGGTGGCCGATCACCCGGGAGGCGCTGTAGGCGCTGAGGCCGGTCGCCCCCAGCACGGTGAGGCGGACGAGGCGGCGGGGCAGGCGACCGGGCAGGATCCGGTCCAGGCTGTAGCGCCCGGGCCCGGTCATGGCCAGCGTGAGGGCAGCCACCATGTCGGTCAACGGCAGCTCGTAGCCGCCCTTCTGGCCCATGGCGCCCTTTTCCGAGTGCACGGTGATGGCCACGGCCATGGCCGAGGCGATCACGATCGGGCTGACCGGGAACCCGAGCCCGACGGCGGTGAGGACGCCGCCCGTCAGCTCGGACGTCGCCGCCAGCGCCGCGAAAGGCTTGCCCGGCTTGAGCCCCATCCCCTCGAACCCTTTTCCGGCCTTTTCGAGGCCCGGCCCGTCGAAGTGGCCGAACAGCTTCTGGGCGCCGTGGACGGCGAGATACCCGCCGACCGTCACCCGCAGGGCGAGGATCCCGAAATGACGCATGCCCGCACGCTACGCCCGTCCGCTGGCGGCCCCGACGCGCCGACATGCCGGGACGGGCCGTACGCTGGGGCCACGGTGCGGCTTCCGATCGGAACGTCAGGGCGACTTGCCGAGCGACTCGCGGCGGCCGAGCAGGAGTCGCAGCGGCTGCGGGAAGGTGTCCGGCGAGCCGAGGAGGAGGCGGCCCGGCTGCGCGACGCCATCGAGGCGCTCCCCCACGCGGTGGTGGTCTGCGACGCGTCCGGCGCGGTGGTGCTGCGCAACCGGCGGAGCACCGAGCTGGCCGGCGGGCGCCACGCGGTCGCGCTGGTCGACCGGGCCGTGGAGGAGGTGGTCGCCGCCGGCGAGGCGACGCGGCCGGCGAGCCAGACGTTGGAGCTGCACGGGCCCCCGCCCCAGACCCTGCAGGTGACGGCGGCCCCGATCGGCCGGTCCGGGCGGGCCGGCGGCACGGTCGTCCTGGTCGACGACGTGTCCGAGCTTCGCCGGCTGGAAGCGGTGCGACGGGACTTCGTCGCCAACGTCAGCCACGAGCTGCGAACACCGGTGGGGGCCATGGGGGTGCTGGCCGAGACGCTGGCCGACGAGCCGGACCCGGTCGTCATGCGGCGGCTGGCCGAGCGCATCACCACGGAGGCCGAGCGGGCCGGGCGCCTGATCGACGGGCTGCTCGACCTGTCCCGCATCGAGGCGGCCGGCGTCCACGCCAGCCGGCACCTCGACGTCGGCGAACTGGTCGAGGCCGCGGCCGACCGCGTCGGCCCGCTCGCCTCCCGCCACGGCGTCGCTCTGGTGGTGACGCCTCCCACCGACGACCCGGCGGTGGACGGCGACGAGAGCCAGCTCACCTCTGCGCTCGCCAACCTGCTCAGCAACGCGGTGAAGTACTCCGACGAGGGTTCCGCGGTGCAGGTGGAGGTGGCCGCTTCGGACGGCTGGGTCGACGTGGTGGTGCGCGACGAGGGCATCGGTATCCCGGCCCGCGACATCGAGCGCATCTTCGAGCGTTTCTACCGGGTCGACCGGGCCCGCAGCCGCGAGACGGGGGGCACCGGGCTCGGGCTGTCCATCGTGCGCCACGTCGCCACCAATCACGGCGGGGACGTGCTGGTCTCCTCCGAGGAGGGCCTAGGGTCGACCTTCACCCTCCGCCTACCCTCCGCCTGACCGTCCACCACCAGGGAGCACATGCCCGAAACCCGCAGGGTCTTCCACGAGGAGCTCCAGCAGCTGCACGCCGACGCCGTGCGCCTGGCCGCCCTGGCGTCGGAGTCCATCCAGGCCGGGACCGCCTCCCTCCTCGACTTCGACCTCGCCGCGGCCAAGTCGGTGGTCGCCGGCGACCGGGCGCTCGACGACCTGACCCACTCGATCGAAGAGCGCACCTACCTCCTCCTGGCCCGCCAGCAACCGATGGCCGTCGACCTGCGCATGCTCGTCACCACGCTGCGGGTCATCCACGAGCTGGAGCGGATCGGCGATCTCATGGTGAACGTGGCCAAGGGCGCCCGCCGGCTCTATCCCGGCCCCCTGGACCCGAAGGTGCGGGGCATCATCGACCGTATGCGCAAGCAGGCGACCGCGCAGCTCCAGCTGGCCAGCGACACGTTCGCCGAGCGCGACCCGGCGCGGGCGTCGGCGCTGGAGGACATGGACGACGTGATGGACGACCTCCAGAAGGAGCTGTACCGGACCATCTTCACCTCCGGTGCCCACGACGAGGCCGAGATCCAGCGGGCGGTCCAAGTCGCGCTCCTGGGCCGGTACTTCGAGCGGATCGCCGACCACGCGGTGAACATCGGCGAGCGGGTCCATTACATGGTCACCGGGGAGTTCTAGCGAGCCGGTCGGCGAGAGCCGTGACCATGCCCCGGCCGCGGCGCGTACGCTCGGTGCCGTGGCGCTGCTCCCGATCGTGGCCGCCCGGCCGGTCGCGCGCCGGATCCGGCTGATCGAGGCCCTTTCGTGAAGCGCATCGAGGCCAACCACGTCAGCGCCTGGTACGGGGACTTCAAGGCGGTGGACGACGTCACGCTGGCCATCGAGCCCAAGCAGGTCACCGCCTTGATCGGCCCTTCCGGCTGTGGGAAGTCGACCTTCATCCGGACGCTGAACCGCATGCACGAGGTCATCCCCCGGGCCCGTATCGACGGCGAGGTCCTCCTCGACGGCGAGGACATCTACGCCGCGGGGATCGACCCGGTCTCGGTGCGGCGGACGATCGGCATGGTGTTCCAGCGGCCGAACCCCTTCCCCACCATGTCGATCCGCGACAACGTCTCGGCCGGCCTGCGGTTGAACGGCATGCGCAAGCGAGCCGAGCTCGAGGCCGTGGTCGAGCGGGCCCTTCGGGGCGCAGGCCTGTGGAAGGAGGTCCAGGACCGGCTCAACCGCCCGGGCGCGAGCCTGTCGGGCGGCCAGCAGCAGCGACTGTGCATCGCCCGGGCCATCGCGGTGGAGCCCCAGGTTCTGCTCATGGACGAGCCGTGCTCCGCCCTCGACCCGGTGTCCACCCTGCGCATCGAGGACCTCATCGCCGAGCTGAAGGACCAGTACACGATCGTGATCGTGACCCACAACATGCAGCAGGCCGCTCGGGTCAGCGACTCGACCGCGTTCTTCAACCTCGAACGCGCCGGCGACCCGGGCCGCCTGGTCGAGGTGGGCCCGACGTCGACCATCTTCACCCGGCCCAACGACGACCGGACCGAGGCCTACATCACCGGCAGGTTCGGATGACCGGCCTCACCGTCCTGGTGACGAACGACGACGGCGTGGCGTCCCACGGCATCGCCGCCCTGGTCCGCGCCGTCGCAGGGCCGGGCCGGCGCGTGGTCGTGGCCGCGCCGGCCAGCGACCAGAGCGGGACGTCGGCAGCGGTCGCGCCCCGCCCGGCGGCGGGCGTGCCCGTCGAGCGGGTGACCATCCCCGGCCTGCGCGAGCCGGGGTTCGAGGACCTGGTGGCGTTCGCGGTCGACGGCCCGCCCGCGCTCGCCGTGCTGGCGGCCCGGCTGGGAGAGCTCGGCGAGGTGGCGCGTTCGGCGGCCGTCGTAGCCTCGGGGATCAACCTCGGGCCCAACACGGGCACGTCGGTCCTGTTCTCGGGCACCGTGGGCGCCGCCCTGGCCGCGGCCAACGTCGGGCAGTCGGCGCTGGCCGTCAGCATCAACTCCATGGTCCCTCGCCACCTCGACACCGCCACCCTGGTCGCCGCCGCCGCCCTGGAATGGCTCCTGGAGGCACCTTCGGGCACGGTGCTCAACGTCAACGTGCCGGACCTGGCGGTCGACCGGCTCGCCGGCGTCCGCCAGGCCCCGCTGGCGCCCCTCGGCACCGTGCAGGTGGCCGCCCGTGAGCCCGGCCCCGGACCGTTCGCGGTCCAGCTCCGCGTCTCGGAGAGCCAGCCCCCGGCGGACTCGGACACCGGCCTGCTGCGCGCCGGGTGGGTCACCGTCACCCCGCTGCTCGGCATCCGGGCCGACGCCGAAGCCGAAGCCGCCGCCTTCATCGAGCACGCCGTCTCCCGAGCGGCATGACCGAGCCCGCCACCACCGTGCTGGTGGTGGAGGACGAGGAGTCGTTCGTCGACGCCCTCACCGTGGGCCTCAAGCGGGAGGGGTTCCGGGTGCGCGTCGCGCGTGACGGCGTCGAGGCCCTCGAGCTGTTCGACCTGGTCCGGCCCGACCTCGTCCTGCTCGACGTGATGCTGCCCCGCATCTCCGGCGTCGACGTGTGCCGGGAGATCCGGACCCGCTCGCGCGTGCCGATCATCATGGTGTCGGCGAAGACGTCGGAGATCGACACCGTCGTCGGCCTGGAGGTGGGGGCCGACGACTACGTGTCCAAGCCGTACCGGCTGCGCGAGCTGGTCGCCCGCATGCGGGCCGCCCTACGCCGGGCGCCCGGCCCCGAACGCGCCGCGGGCCCGGATGCCATCGAGGTGGGCGACGTGTGCCTCGACCCCCAGCGCCACGAGGTGTCCGTCCGGGGCGAGCCAGTGTCGCTGCCTCTCAAGGAGTTCGAGCTGCTGGAGCTGCTCCTCGACAACGCAGGCCGGGTCCTCACCCGCGACACGCTGATCGACCGGGTGTGGGGATCGGACTACGTCGGCGACACCAAGACGCTCGACGTGCACATCAAGCGGCTGCGGGCCAAGGTCGAGGTGGACCCGTCCAAGCCCCGCAGCATCGTGACGATCCGCGGCCTCGGCTACAAGTTCGACAGCCCGTCGCGTCCCTGACGCCCTGCGTTCACCCGCGGTCCATGTTGGGCACGTAGAACAACCGAGGAAGCATTGCCCGGCTCCGCCGCCGCCACGACTGCGGCGGGCCGGGCCCAGGTTTTCGCGAAATCCCCAGGTTGCGCCCCTTCCAATGCACACCCACCCCGGTCCATACTGCGCTTGTCCGACACCGCACCGACGGCCGCGCAAGCGGGCGCCGGGAGGTGGCGGAACGAGCTTTCCGCAGACGCCGGTGTTCCTTCCGGGGACCATCGGGCCGGCCGGTGCCCGCCTCCGGGCGGCATTGGGCGGTTGTGGAAGGCCGGTGAGGCTGGTCCCGAGAAGTTCGGTGGCTTCGGCTGCAGGGCTACTCGGGGCCGCTTCGCGCCGGCACGGACCCGCCGCCGATCCGATGGCCGCCGGTACGATGCGTCGGGAATGACCGACCTCGATCAGGCGTCCCTGCCGGCAACGGATGCCCACGCGCCCCGCCCGGGCGCCGCCGACGACCACGGGCAGTCCGACGACGGTGCCGTCCAGCCCCGCTACATCAACCGGGAACTGGCCTGGCTCGACTTCAACACCCGCGTCCTGGCCTTGGCCGAGGATCCGAGCGTCCCCCTGCTGGAACGAGCCAAGTTCCTGGCCATCTTCAGCGGGAACCTGGACGAGTTCTTCCAGGTGCGGGTGGCGTCGCTGCACGACAAGCACGCGGCCGGCCTGGGTGCCACGTCGCCCGACGGGCTGACGCCGACGGAGCAGCTGCTCGCCATCCGCCCCCGGGTCGAGGAGATGATCGCCCGCCAGACCCGCGCCTTTCTCGACGACATCGTCCCTGCGCTGGCGGCGGCGGGCGTGGTCCTCTCCGAGTGGGCGGCCCTGGACGACGACGACCGCGCGTACCTGGTCGACGTGTTCGACAACCGGATCTTCCCGGTGCTCACCCCACTCGCCGTCGACCCCGGCCACCCGTTTCCCTACATCTCGAACCTGTCGCTCAACCTGGCCGTGACCGTGCGCGACCCGGACACCGGCGCCGAGCGCTTCGCCCGCCTGAAAGTGCCGCCGCTGCTCCCCCGGTTCGTGGTGATGCCCGACGGCGAGCGTTTCGTGCCCGTCGAGCAGGTCATCGCCGCCCACCTGGCCGCACTGTTCCCGGGCATGGAGATCGTGCGCCACGACACCTTCCGGGTCACCCGCAACGCCGACGTCACCCTCGAGGAGGAAGAGGCCGACGACCTGCTCGCCGCGGTGGAGTTGGAGCTGCGGCGCCGACGGTTCGGGCGGGCCGTGCGCCTGGAAGTGGCCCGGACGATGTCCGAGGAGACGCTCGAGCTGCTGCTGCGGGAGCTCGAGCTCGACGTCGACGACGTGTACGTGGTCGACGGACCGCTGGAGCTCGGCGGCCTCTGGTCGGTCTACGACCTCGACCGCCCGGACCTGAAGGACTCGGCGTGGGTGGGCGTGACCCAGCCCCGCCTGGTCGACCCGGACGGCGACGCCCGCGACATCTTCTCGGTGCTTCGCGAGCGCGAGGTCCTGGTCCACCACCCCTACGACTCCTTCTCGACGTCGGTGGTCGCGTTCATCGAGCAGGCCGCGTCGGATCCGCAGGTGCTCGCCATCAAGCAGACCCTGTACCGGACGTCCGGCGACAGCCCGATCGTCAAGGCCCTCATCCGCGCGGCCGAGGCGGGCAAGCAGGTCGCGGCCCTGGTCGAGCTGAAGGCGCGGTTCGACGAGCAGGCCAACATCGGCTGGGCCCGGGCTCTGGAGGAGGCGGGCGTCCACGTCGTCTACGGGCTGCTCGGGCTGAAGACCCACGCCAAGACCGCCCTCGTCGTCCGCCAGGAGGGCGACAGCATCCGCCACTACTGCCACGTCGGAACGGGCAACTACAACCCCAAGACGGCCCGCCTCTACGAGGACGCCGGCCTGCTGTCCGCGGACCCCGAGCTGGGCGCCGACCTGGCCGAGCTGTTCAACTTCCTCACCGGCTACAGCCGCCAGACACGGTACCGGCGGCTGCTCGTCGCTCCCACCGGGCTCCGCCAGGACGTGCTCGCCCTGATCGCAGCCGAGCGGGAGGCGGCCGACGGCCACGGCGACGGCCGCATCGTGCTGAAGATGAACAGCCTGGTGGACACGCCGGTGATCGACGCGCTGTACGAGGCCTCCCAGGCCGGTGTCAGCATCGACCTCATCGTGCGCGGCATCTGCTGCCTGCGGCCTGGCGTACCCGGGCTCTCGGACAACATCCGGGTGCGGTCCATCGTCGGCCGCTTCCTCGAGCACTCGCGCATCCTCGCCTTCGGAGCGCGGGACCGGCGGCGCTACTTCATCGGCTCGGCCGACCTCATGCCCCGCAACCTCGATCGGCGGGTCGAGGCCATGACTCCGGTCGACGACCCCGACCTGCAAGCCCGTCTGCAGGAGATCCTCGA
>DATASA010000078.1:0-4219 GCA_036269435.1 Acidimicrobiales bacterium
CCTCGTCGGCGGACAGGCCGTTGCGCTCCAGCTGGCGGGCCAGGAGGTGCTGGCGGGCGATGCCGACCTTCTCGTCCTCGGTGTAGCCGTCGAGGCTGATGATCTCCATGCGGTCGAGCAGCGGGCCGGGGATGGTGTCGAACACGTTGGCGGTGGCGATGAACAGCACGTCCGACAGGTCGAGGTCGACCTCCAGGTAGTGGTCCTTGAACGTGTGGTTCTGGGCCGGGTCGAGCACCTCCAGCAGGGCCGAGGACGGGTCGCCCCGCCAGTCGCTGCCCAGCTTGTCGACCTCGTCCAGCATGAAGACGGGGTTCATGGTCCCGGCCTCGCGCAGGGCGCGGACGATGCGGCCGGCCTGGGCGCCGACGTACGTGCGGCGGTGGCCGCGGATCTCGGCCTCGTCGCGCACGCCACCCAGGGACACACGGGCGAAGGAACGGCCGAGGGCCCGGGCGACGGACTCGCCGAGGGAGGTCTTGCCCACGCCCGGAGGCCCGACCAGGGCGATGATGGCGCCCGAGCCGCGACCGCTCACGGGCGACAGCCCGCGCTCGGCCCGCAGCTTGCGGACGGCCAGGTACTCGACGATGCGGTCCTTCACGTCGTCGAGGCCGGTGTGGTCGGCGTCGAGGATGGCCCGCGCTTCGGTCACGTCCAGGGCGTCGTCGGACTTCTTGCCCCACGGGATCTCGAAGACCGTGTCGAGCCAGGTGCGGATCCAGCCGTGCTCGGGGTTCTGCTCGCTGGTGCGCTCGAGCTTGTCGATCTCACGCTCGACGGCGACACGCGTCGCCTCGGGCAACGTGTCGAGCTTGGCCCGGTACTCGGCGACCGCGCCCTCCCCGTCGCCGTCCTCGCCCAGCTCCTTGCGGATGGCGGCCATCTGCTGGCGGAGCAGGAACTCGCGCTGCGTCTTCTCCATGCCCTCGGTGACGTCGGTCTGGATGCGCTCCTTCAGGGTCAGGTCGGCCAGGGTCTCGCGGGCCCAGGCCAGCACCTTCTCCAGCCGCGCTTCCACGTCGACGGTCTCCAGGACCTCGATCTTCTGCTCGAACGACAGATCGGGGGAGTACCCCGCGGTGTCGGCCATCGTGCCGGGGTCGGAGATGCCCCGCAGGGCCTCGGCCAGCCCGCTTGCGCCGCGGTGGTCGAGGATGTTCTCGATGACGGCCCGGTACTCGCGAGCTAGCTCGCCGGCGTGCGCCGACGGCGTTGCGTCGGGGCGGACGGCGTCGGCCTGGACCCAGAGGGCGGTACCGGAAGGAGCGGGAACGCCGAGGCCGACGCGGGCCCGGTGCAGGCCGCGCACGACCACGGCGCGCAGGCCGCTGGGCAGCTCGCCCGAGTCCTCGAGCTTGGCGACGGTGCCCACGCGGGCGTAACGGTCGTCGAGGCGGGGGACGAGAAGAATCCGGTTGTCGGCGTCGGCGGCGGCGTCGATGGCGGCCGTGGCCTCATCGCTTTCGATGGCCATGGTCACCACCATGCCGGGCAGCACCACGCCGGTGGCGAGGGGAAGCAAAGGCAGGGCGGTCGTTCGGATGTCGTCCATAGTGAGTACTGGAACAGCGTACGGACCACCCGGATTCCCGCTCGGGGAGCTACGGTGCCGCCCGTGGCCGACACCGAGTTTTCCCAGAGGGACAGGGTGGAGGCGACCCAGGATCTCGCTGGCGTGCCCGAAGGGACGCCGGGGCGGGTGATGACGGTGGTCGGACTGACGTGGGTCCGCTACCGGGTGCATTTCGACAACGGCGTGGAGCTGAGCGTGCTCGACGGGCGCTACCTTCGGTCGGCGCCGAAGAAGAAGCACGCCCACACCTGAGGCGTACGCCTGACGCGTCTCCGAACGCGTCTCCGACCCGTCACTGAGGAAGAAGCGGGTGGCCGGCCGGTGCGGTCGCCGACGGGCCCGGTCGGTCCAGCAGCCGGCGGCGCCCGGCCAGACCGGCGAGCCAGTGCCACGTCGCCACCGGCGACAGGGCCACGCTGGTCGCCACCATCGCCGCCACCTCGGCCGGGTCGCGAGGCCCGGGGGCGATCCGCGCCCACGCCAGCTCGGCCGTCCCGGCCAACCACCCGGCCAACGCCGGGGCGGCGAGCACCGGCCGCCGCAGGGCGACCCCGAGCAGCGTCCCCACGCCGCACGCCGTCGTGGCCACGTGCCGGCGGCGTCGGCCCCGGGGCACGCCGTCGCCCTGCCAGTGCCGGCCGTGGAGGGCGGTCATCAGCACGTCGTCACGGTTGCCGGCCTGCAACCGGACGCTGACCCACCACGGCGCGGGCCGTACCGGGTGCAGGACCCGGCGGGAACCGACCGCCAGCCGGCCGCCGGTGGCCTGCAGGCGCAGGGCCAGGTCGGCGTCCTCGCGGTAGGCCCGGGGGAAGCGCTCGTCGAAGCCGCCCACCGCGGCCAGGGCCTCACGGCGCACGGCCATGTCGGCGGTGATCCAACGGGCCGTCTCGAGGCCGGTGACGTTGCGCTCCCAGTCCGTCGGGCGCCGGTCGGTGGGCAGAGGGACGGTCACGCGCCCCTGCACGCCGACGACATCGGGCGCTGCCGTGGCGAGATCGTCGGCCAGGTCGGCCGACCACGACCCGGACGGCACGACGTCGTCGTCGACGAACACGACCCAGGGGGCGGAGCCGGCCCGCCAACCGACGTTGCGGGCCGCCGCCGGCCCCGCCGCCCGTCCGGCCAGGACGTCGACGCCCGGGGGGACGACCAACGGGCCGTCGCGCCGGTCGGGCCGGTCGTCGACCACGAGGATCCTCTCCGGCCGTGGGCCGTCGCCCGCCAGCAGCGCGTCCAGCGCGGTCCCGAGCGACGGCCGGCCCACCGTCGGTATGACGACGTCGAAGATGAGCCGGTGCTACCCGGGCGAGAGGAGCCCGAACCGGACGGATCGTCGCCCCGTGATGCCACGCTGCCGCCGCCGAGCTGGGTGGGGTGCCGCGCTCCCAGCCGGCGGAACCGGAAGGGCGGCACCCCATCCCATCATCGGCTGTGGTGGCGCGCCGGTTGAGTGAACGCCAGGTTTCCTGTCGACCTGCGCGGCCGCACCGCCGGGATCAGATGCGGTCGGTCGGCTCCCGCGTCGACGCCGGACGCATGATGAGGTCGAAGGCCGTCCAGATGGTCTTCGAGAACGGGTAGAAGGCCAAAGGGCCGACCACGGCGCCGAGCACTCCGCCGACGACGATCGGAACGATGCTCGTGTCCGGGTTCCGAGCCAGCAGGACGATGGCCGGCACCACCGCGAGGAGGATGACCAGGCCCTGGGCGATGGCCAGGTTGATGACGTAGGCACCGAGGAAGAAGCCCTCTTCCCGCTCGAAGAGGTACCCACAACCCGGGCACCGCTCTTTCATCCGGAACCAGCCGGTGAACAGGTTGGCGCTGCCGCACAAGGGGCACCGCTTCGCCAGGCCGCGACGCAGCATGCGGGCGCGTCCGGGCGGGGGCACGGTCGCCGTCGGGCGCATCACCACGGCGCCGGTCCTACCCCGACCGCTGACTGGCGTCACTGCGATCGAGGACGGCGGCCAGGACCTCGTCGGCCTGGCTCCCGAGCTGCGCCAGCGGGCGGTTGCGGTGCACGCGCTCGCCGAGGTCGACCTGGGCGATCGCCGACGGGCCGTACCGGGCGGCCACGTCGAGGAGCATCCCGATCTCCACGCCGTAGCCGGGTTCCAGCACGAGCGTCTCCAGCACGTCCCGGCGTACGGCGACCTCCCCGGCCAGCGGCTGGCGGACGAAGGCCACCTCGGGGAACAGCCGCCGCAGCAGGGGCCGGGCCAGCAGCTCGGTGACGCGGCCGCCCTCGGCCGGGCCGCCGTCGCCCGGGCGACGGTACGAGCCCTTGACCAGCACGACGCCGTCGTCGAGCAGCAGCGGCTCCAGCAGGCCGGTGACGAAGTGCAGGCCGAAGTTGCGGACGTCGGCGTCGAGGAAGACGACCACGTCACCGGTCGCCATGCTGGCCGCCTCGGCCATCGCCGCGCCCTTTCCGGGCCAGCCCGTGCGCCGCAGGACGCGGGCGCCCAGGGCGGCGGCGAGTGGCCCGGTGCCGTCCACCGACCCGTCGTCGGCGACGATGACCTCGCGCACCAGCCGGTGCACGCCGCACAGCAGCTCGACGATCGGCGTCACCACGCCGGCGATGGTTGCCGCCTCGTCCCGGGCCGGGATGCACACCGAGACCGACAGCCCGGC
>DATASA010000079.1:0-5654 GCA_036269435.1 Acidimicrobiales bacterium
CCGTCCGACCACCACCACGACGGTGGCGACGTCGCCGAACGCGGCCAACTGCGCGCTGATCAAGGCGCAGGCGCCGGCCAACTACGTCCAGTTGCAGCGGATCGGGTACTGCCCGTGATCGCGGGCGCGTGACCGAGGACCTCACGGTCCGGCGAGGACGGGGGTGGGTGCTTCCCACCCTCGTCCTCGCCATCGGCCTCGGGCTCGCCTTCGGGCGGTTCGCCCTGGCCGGGACGGGCGGCGGCATCGCCGTCGCCCGTCCCGCAGTGGCAGCCGACAGCAGCGCGCAGGCCACCGTCGCCACGCTGCAGGGCCAGCTCCGGGCCACGCCCGACGATCCCGCCCTGCTGACCAAGCTGGGGGTCAGCTACCTGACCCGGGCTCGCGAGACCGCCGACCCCAGCTACTACACCAAGGCCGCGGACGCGCTCGATCGGAGCCAGTCGCTGGCGCCCGACGCGTCGCTGACCCTGACCGGCGAGGGCCTGCTGGCCCTCAGCCGCCACGACTTCGCCGGCGCGCTGGCCTGGGGGACGAAGGCCCACGCCCTCGACCCCGCCGCGCCCGAACCTCTGGGTGTCGTCGTCGACGCCCACGTCGAGCTCGGCCAGTACGCCGACGCGGCGACCGCGGCCCAGGAGATGCTCGACCGGCGTCCGTCGCTCGCCAGCCTGTCGCGCGCCTCCTACCTGCGGGAGATCAACGGTGACGTCCCGGGGGCGATCACGGTGATGACCCAGGCGGCCATCGCCGGCGCCGGCTCTGCCTCCGACGTCGCCTACGTCGACACGCTGCTCGGGGACCTCAGGCTGGGCGCCGGGGCGCTCCCCGAGGCCGAGGCGGCCTACGGCCAGGCCCTGCAACAGGTGGATGCCTATCCCGCCGCCGACGTCGGGCTGGCCAAGGTGGCCGCGGCCCGGGGCGACCTCGCCGGCGCCGCCCAGCGGCTCGAGGACGTGACCGCCCGCCTGCCCCTGCCGGCGACGGTCGCCCTGCTGGGCGACGTCTACCAGGCGCTCGGCCGTCAGGCCGACGCCGCAGCCCAGTACGCGCTGGTCCGCTCGATCGAGGACCTGAACCGGGCCAACGGCGTCGCCGTCGACTTCGAGCTGGCCCACTTCGAAGCCGACCACGCCCGCGACCCCGGCGCCGACGCGGCGACAGTGGTCGACCTGGCCCAGACGGCAGTGGCCCAACGGCCCACCGTGTTCGCCGAGGACACGCTCGGCTGGGCCCTGCGCCAGGCCGGCCGCCCCGCCGACGCCCTCCCCCACGCGCGCGCCGCAGTCCGGCTGGGCACGGCCGACGCCCTGCTCTGGTACCACCTCGCGGCCACCGAGGCCGACCTCGGCCAGCTCGACGCGGCCCGCACCGACCTGGCGCGGGCCCTGGCCGTCAACCCCGCCGTCTCGGTCCGCGACGTCCGTCCCGCCCGTGAACTGGCCGCCCACCTGGGCCTGGCCGCATGATCCGTCGCCGCCTGCGCCGGGCGGCGCTGGGCGCGTTGGCCGTCGGCGCCGGCCTGTTCGTCCCCGTCGGCGCGGCGTCGGCCCATCCGCTCGGCAACTTCACCGTCAACACCTACAGCGGGCTGCGGATCCAACCCGACCGGGTGGTGGTCGACCTGGTGGTCGACATGGCCGAGATCCCCACCGTGCAGGCGACGCGCACGATCGACGTCGACAACGACGGCAAGGTGTCCGACGCCGAGGGCTCGGCCTACGCGACCGCGGCCTGCCCCGACCTCGCCCAGAAGCTCAGCGTGCAGGTCGACGGGCACCGCGTCGCCCTCCGGTCGCTGGCCGCCGACGTGGCGTTCCCGCCGGGAGCGGCCGGGCTGTCGACGCTGCGGCTCACGTGCGCGCTGGCCGCCGACACGGGCGAGATCCGGGGCGACCGCACCGTCGCCTTCTCTTCGACGGCGTACACCGACCGCGTCGGCTGGCGGGAGATCACCGCGATCGGCGACCGGACGACGGTGACCTCCTCCGACGTCCGGGCCGCCAGCACGAGCGCCCGGCTGACCGCCTACCCCGGCGACCTGCTCACGTCCCCGCTCGACCAACGCGCCGCGACCGTGCGGGTACGCCCCGGCGGCCCGGCCGCGCCGGAGGTCGCCGGGGTCGGGCCGGCCACGGCCGCCTCACAGCCGCGCGGCATCGACGCCGCCACCCGTTCGTTCACCGCGCTGGTCGCCCGCCAGCACCTCTCCGTCGGCTTCGGCGCCCTGGCCCTGGCCCTGGCCGTCGGCCTGGGCGCCATCCACGCCTTCGCCCCCGGGCACGGCAAGACGATGATGGCCGCCTACCTGGTCGGCCAGCGCGGCTCCCTGCGCCAGGCCGGCGTCATCGGGCTCACGGTCACGATCACCCACACCGCCGGCGTGCTGCTCCTCGGGATCCTGCTGTCGGCGTCGACCACGCTGGCGCCCGAGTCGCTGTACCCGTGGCTCGGCCTGGCCAGCGGCCTGCTGCTGGCCGGCCTGGGCGCCAGCCTCCTGGCCCGGGCCGTCCGGCACCGGCCGCCGCTCTTCGCTCCCGCCACCCACGACCACGACCACGACCACGAGCACGACCTCGCCCTGGTCGCCGCCGGTGGCGGCGGGCACACCTCCACCGAACCCCACCAGCATGGCGTCGAGCCCCACCACCATGGCGTCGAGGCGCACAGCCATGGCGGCCGCGAGCACTCGCACGCCCCCCCGCCCCTCGACGCCGGGCTGCAGTGGCGCACCCTGGTCCCGCTGGGACTGGCCGGCGGCTTCGTGCCCAGCCCGTCGGCGATCGTCGTGCTCCTGGGCGCCATCGCCCTGGGCCGGGCCTGGTTCGGGGTGGTCCTGGTCGTCGGTTACGGCCTCGGCATGGCCGCCACCCTCACCGGGGCCGGCCTCCTCATGGTCGGCGCCCGGGGGGCGATCGAGACCCGCCTGGCCGGGCCGCGGGCGAGCCGGTTGGCGCCGGTGCTCGCCGCCCTGCCCGCGCTGACCGCGGTGGCCATCATCGCCGGCGGGCTGTACCTCGCGTTCCGGGGCGCGGTCCAGCTGTAGCGGCGGCCGCACGCGCGAACGCCACCGCCCTCGCCTCCAGCTCGTCGCGCTCCAGGTCGAGGGTGGCGACGTGGCCGCTCCGCTCCAACCACAGCCGCTCGACGGGTCCGGACGCCGCTGCGGCCAGGGCGTCGCTCGAGACAATCGGGATGACGTGGTCGTGGCGGCTGGTCACCACCAGCACGGGACAGCCCACCGCCTGCAACCGTGGCGCCAACGCGTCCAGGCCCCGGCAGGTCGAAAGCAGGGCGGCGACGGGCAGGCGGTCGTAGGCGTCCTCGTGCGCGTCCGGGTCGGCCATGTCGCCGCCGATCCCGGGCAGGAATCGCTCACCCGCGGCCAGCAGGTCGCCGAGCAGGGCCTGGAACGACGCCGCCGGCGGGTCGATCATCGGGTTCACGGCCACCAGCCCCGCCACCTCCGGCCGGTCGGCGGCCAGCCCGGCAGCCAGGGCCCCGCCGACCGACAGGCCGCCGATCACGACCGGCCCACCCACGCGCCCGGCCACCGCCGCGTAGGCCTCGGCCACCGCCGCCTCCCAATCGGCCCAGCTCATCCCGGCCAGGTCCTCGGGCGACGTCCCGTGCCCCGGCAGCAGCGGGACCTCCACGTCGAACCCGGCCTTTTCGAAGGCGGCGGCCAGCCCGGCCACCGACTGGGGTGAGCCGGTCAGCCCGTGGACGACCAGCGCCCCGGGGCCGGCAGCCACGCTCACTCCGTCGCGCCGCTCGTCGTCCGTCGGGACATGGCCTGGAACCTGAGCATGTCGGCCGACATGCCGGCCACCGCTTCGTCCAGGGTCGTCGTGTGCACCGGCACCCGGTAGGCCTGCAGGCCACCGACGAGGACCTCGGGCGGCGTGTCGTCGATCAGGCTGTCGACCACCAGCGACAGCCGCGCCGGGTAGGCGAACTCGGCGCGGTAGCTGGGCTCGTCGACGATCACCTTGCCCCACAGTGCGACCTGGCCGATGACGACGACGTCCGGCGCCAGGCAGAGGCCGTGCTGGCGGAGGGCCTCCAGCTCCGGGTTGGCGTACAGCCCGCAGTTGCAGTGCTCGGCCGGCGCCGGATGGCCGACCTCCAGGCACACCGCCTTGAGCACCCGCCCCGGCGGCCACTCGAAGCCCCGCTGGGTCACCGACCGCAGCAGGCGGCCCGGCGACAACTGCCAGTACCGCCAGCCGATGACCGGATCGCCCTGGGTGCGCTCGACGGCACGGGTCACGTCGGGCGACCGGCGGGCGGGCTCAGCCCTGGGCCCGCGGCGCGTCCTCGGGAAGCACCCACTGGCCCGTCTCCGGGAACAGCGGGTCGACGGTGCAGTAGGAATCGGGATCGGGCTGCCACAGCGCGGAGGCCTGCTCGTAGCAGGCGGTGTGGAACGTCATCGCCGTCGGGCACATGGCGCCGAGCACGGTGAACTCGCTCTTGACCATGTCATCGGCGGGCACGTTCTGGCCGCACACGTCGCACTGCTCGGCGATCGAGCCGCCCCCGGTGGCCGTCGCGTCGCTCGCCTGCCGCTCGCTCACGCGGTCATTCTACGACCCGGACAGCCGGTAGCGTCACGACGTGCCCACCTACCCCTTTCTCTCCGACGAGTGGATCGCCGAGGCCCGCAAGATCCGGGCCGAGGTCCCGCCGCCGGCCGGCGACGGCCCTGCGCCCGCCGCCGCCGTGCGCATGAACCAGGTCATCAACGAGGTGCCCTTCGGCTCGGGGACGCTCGACGCCCACCTGGACACGTCCTCGGGCACGCTGGAGATGGAGACGGGGCACCTCGAGCACCCGGACGTCACCGTCACCCTCGACTACGACACGGCCAAGGCCATCTTCGTCGACGGGACCCTCGAAGCGGGGATGAAGGCGTTCATGGACGGCAAGGTACGAGTCCAGGGCGACATGGCCAAGCTGATCGCCGCCTTGCAGCAGCTGGCACCGCCCGACCCTGGCGCCGTCGACCAGGCCCAGCGCCGCATCCGGGAGATCACCGCCTAGCGTCCCGCGCCTTGGGCGCCGAGCAGGCCGGGCATCGCCGCGGCCAGCTCGTCCGCCGTCCACCGGCCGTCCTTTTCGACCGCGGCTTCGAGCGACCACGGCCGGAACAGCTGGAGCTTGCCGCCGTGGGCGAGGAAGACCCGGCCCGTGACCGTACAGTCGGCCGCCGCCAACCAGGCCACGACAGGCGACACGTTGGCCGGATGCCAGGCGTCGAACGCCTCGGGGTCGGCGGGCGCGGCCACCACGTCGGCGAGCCCCGGCGTGCCCTCGGTCAGCCGGGTCCGGGCCAAGGGGGCGACGGCGTTGACCCGGACGCCGTAGCGGCCCAGCTCGGCCGCGGCGATCACGGTGAAACCGGCGACGCCCGCCTTCGCCGCCCCGTAGTTGGCCTGCCCGGGGTTGCCCAGCAGGCCCGAGGTCGACGACGTGCAGACCACCGATGCCCTGACCTCGTGCCCGGCCTTGGACCGGTCCCGCCACCACGCCGCCGCCCACCGGGTGGGGACGAAGTGGCCCTTGAGGTGGGCCCGGACCACCCGGTCCCACTCGTCCTCGGTCATGTCGACGAGGTAGCGGTCGGCCAGGTTGCCGGCGTTGTTCACCAG
>DATASA010000080.1:0-19074 GCA_036269435.1 Acidimicrobiales bacterium
TGCAGGCGGACTGAGCCCTTGGCATCGGAGTTCCTCTCTTGACGTAGCAACCGACGTCCCGAACCGGGTGGTCGAGTCGGTTGCGCTCCGGCTCCTTCACTCGGCGCTGGCTCCCGTCTACACGCGGTCTGCCCCATCCAGTTCGAACAGGTGCTCGGCGTCGTGGTCGTAGGTGGCGGCGCCGATCTTGCCGAGGTACTCGTCCCGGCGTGCCTCGCCCTCGGTGATCGTGCTGACCACCGCCAGGAGGCGCTCGTGTGCCCGATCCCAGGGCGCCAGGACCTCTTCAGCCGGCCTTGTGCGGGCCCACGCAGCCTCGCGGGCATTGTGTACATCGGCGATCGGCCAAGGCTCGCCGGGGCGAGCGCCATATCGTCGGACGCATTTCGGCGAGAAGCCCGGCGCGGCGTGGGCAAACCATTCCTGCGGCAGCTCGCCGACGGTGGCCGTTGTGCTCTGGAGTGCCCGCGGTCCGCCTCGGCGACCATGGCGGCCAGGGCTCGTTGCGCCTCCCGCTCGCCGCCCTTGACCGTCTTCGTGACCCACCGCTTGCGGCCGGTCACAACGTCGCGCCCGACGTACACGCGCAGCGCCCACGAGCTGGCCCGCTGCCGCATGAAGCCCTGCATCCCGCCACCTCCTGCCAATCCCTACCAATCCGTCCGGAGCGGCTTCTTGATTGGCAAGGAATTGGCAGACCAGGGTTCCGGGAGCAAGCGAGAGAGGTCCGCACCCCCTCAATACATGCACCTTTACCGCAGCCCCAACGGGATTCGAACCCGTGTCGCCACCTTGAGAGGGTGGTGTCCTCGGCCACTAGACGATGGGGCCATCACCGGAGCAGCAAGCTACTCGGCTAGCTCGGGGGGGAGGACTCGAACCCCCAACGACAGGACCAGAACCTGCTGTGTTACCGATTACACCACCCCCGATCGGGCTGGAGCAGCCTAGCTCACGGTCGCGCTTTGACGACGCTTTCGATCCTGGCCTGGCGGCGGAACCCGATGATGCGCCCGACGGAGACCGCCACTGTCTCCCGGGCCATGTACTCCGCTTCCGTCGCGCCCCGGATCGGGCTCGTGCGGGTCGGCGACGAGTGCCCGTTGAGGCCGAGCTCCGACGCCATGGCCCGGATGCGGTAGGAGTGGAACGGGTCCGACACCAGCAGGACATCGTGAATCTTGCGGTCGTCGAGGAAGTTGGCCGCCGCGGCGAGGGACTGCCACGACGTCGTCCCGGAAACCTCCCGCAGCACGTCCCCGTCGGGCACGCCGCGCTTCAGCAGGTAGTCCGCAGAGGCGCCCGCCTCCGTGTAGCGGTCTCCCGGCTGGTTGCCCCCTGTGACCACGATGACCGGCGCCAGGCCTCGGTGGTAGAGGTCGATCGCGTGGTCGAGCCGGGCCGCGAGCACGGGCGACGGCTTCCCGTTGTACTGCGCGGTGCCGAACACGACGATCGCCTGCGCCGGGCGGGCCTGGTCGTGGCGAGCCGCGAGCCACACCTGGGCGAAGGTGACCCCGAGGTAGAGGACCACCAGCGCCACAAGCCCGAGAGCGAGCTTGAACAGCAACCTCACAAGGCGGACAGGCGCTCCTTGGCTCGATGTAGCCGCTCCAGCGTGCGCTCCCGTCCGAGGACGTGCAACGACTCGAACAGCGGGATGCCGACGGTCCGGCCGGTGACCGCCACTCTGATCGGCGCCTGGGCCTTGGCCAGCTTCAACCCGCGGGCCTCGGCGGACGCGGCCGTGACCTCGCGCAGCGCAACCGGATCCCACGGGCAGGTCGCGTACGCGCCGGCCGCGTCGTCGAGTAGCTCCCCGGCCTCGGGCACGCGGGCGACACCCTTGGCCCACGAGTCCGGGTCGATGACCGGGTGCTCCAGGAACAGGAAGTCGACGATCGCCCGAACCTCGGACAGCACGCGCACCCGCTCCTGCACGAACGGCGCCACCCGTTCGAAGACGGCGAGGTCGAAGCGCTCCGGCGGCCACGGCGGGTCCATCTCGAGCCACGGCAGGCAGTCGCGCACGAACGTCGCCACCGGCAGCGCCCGGATGTACTCGCCGTTGACCGCCTCCAACTTCCTCACGTCGAAGAAGGCGGGCGACGGCGTGACGTCGGTGACGTCGAACTCGGCGATCATCCGCTCGACCGGCACGATCTCCTCGTCGCCCGACGGCGACCATCCCAGCAGGGCCAGGTAATTGCGCATGGCTTCCGGCAGGTAGCCCTTCTCCCGGTACTCCTCGACGGCGACGTCGTCGCGTCGCTTCGAGAGCTTCTGGCGCTTCTCGTTCACGATGAGCGACAGGTGGGCGTACACCGGGGCGTCGGGAACGCCGAGGGCGCCCCGGATGAGCAGGACCTTGGGGGTCGACGGCAGCAGGTCCTCCCCGCGGATGACGTGGGTGATGCCCATGTCGACGTCGTCGACCGCGTTGGCCAGCAGGAAGACGGCCGAGCCGTCGGTACGCTGGATCACGAAGTCCTCGATGGTGGCGTGCTCGAAGACGACGTCGCCGCGGATGAGGTCGTGGACCACCGTCTGGCCGTCGTCGGGCGACCGGAACCGGACCGCGCCGGACGTGTGGCCGAGGTCGCGACACCATCCGTCATAGCCCTGGTTGGCACTGCCCTTCATCCGGGCCTCGATCTGCTCGCGGGTGCAGGCGCAGTAGTAGGCCGCCTTGTCGGCCAGCAGCCGGGCCACCGCTGCGGCGTAGAGCTCGACGCGTTCGGACTGGCGGAAGGGGCCCTCGTCCCAGTCGATGCCCAGCCAGCGGAGCGTGCGCAGGATCCCGTCGACCAGCTCGTCGCGTGAGTTCGCCGCGTCCGTGTCCTCGATGCGCAGGACGAACGTGCCGTCCACGTGGCGGGCGTAGAGCCAGTTGAACAGGGCGGTCCGCGCTCCGCCGACGTGCAGGTAGCCGGTCGGGGCCGGTGAGAAACGGACGCGGACCTTCACCACCGTCACGGTAGCCTCGGCCCCTCATGGCCAAGGGTGTATTGACGTCGCAGTCCGAGGACTTCCCCAAGTGGTACCAGGACGTCGTGGCCAAGGCCGAGCTGGCCGACAACGGGCCGGTACGCGGCACGATGGTCATCCGTCCCTACGGGTACGCCATCTGGGAGCGGATGCAGGCCGAGCTGGACCGGCGGATCAAAGCAGCCGGCGCGCAGAACGCCTACTTCCCCTTGTTCATCCCCGAGTCCTACCTGCGCAAGGAGGCCGAGCACGTCGAGGGGTTCAGCCCCGAGCTGGCCGTGGTGACCCACGCCGGCGGCAAGGAGTTGGAGGAGCCCGTCGTCGTCCGGCCCACGAGCGAGACCATCATCAACTCGTTCTTCTCGAAGTGGGTGCAGAGCCACCGGGACCTCCCCCTGCTCATCAACCAGTGGGCCAACGTCGTGCGATGGGAGCTGCGGCCACGCGTGTTCCTGCGGACGACGGAGTTCCTGTGGCAGGAGGGCCATACCGCCCACGTCGACGCGGCCGACGCCAACGCCTACGCCCGGCGCATCCTGCACGACGTGTACGAGGACTTCGCCGTCGACGTCATGGGCCTGCCCGTCCTCGTCGGTCGCAAGACCGAGCGGGAGCGCTTCGCCGGCGCCGAAGCCACGTACACGATCGAGGGGATGATGGGCGACGGCAAGGCCCTCCAGATGGGCACCAGTCACGAGTTGGGCCAGAACTTCGCCAAGGCGTTCGACATCACGTTCCAGTCGTCCACGGGCACGACCGAGCACGCGTGGCAGACGTCGTGGGGGGTGTCGACCCGGCTGGTCGGTGCGTTGGTCATGGGCCACGGCGACGACGCCGGCCTGCGCCTGCCTCCCCGCCTCGCCCCCATCCAGGCCGTCGTCCTGCTGGTCCGGGCCGAGGAGGGTGCCGGGGAACGGGCCGCGTCGCTCGCCGCCGAGCTGGCCGACGCCGGCGTGCGCGTCCAGCTCGACGACCGGGTCGAAACCGGCTTCGGTCGCCGGGCCGTGGAGTGGGAGCTGAAGGGCGTACCCGTCCGGCTCGAGGTCGGCCCACGGGACCTCGCGGCGGGGACAGCCACGCTCGTGCGCCGGGACGTCGGAGGCGAGAAGGTCACCGTCCCGCTGGAGGGCCTCGCCCGGCGGGTAAGCGACGTACTGGAGGAGATCCAGACCGCCCTGCACAACCAGGCGTTGGCGCGGCGGGAGTCGCGCACCGTCGACGCATCCGGGGTGGATGCAGCGCGTGCCGCGGCGCAGGTCGGGTTCGCCAGAGTGCCGTGGGACGCGGTCCGCGACGCCGAAGCCGACCTGGCCGGCGACGCCCTGACCGTCCGCTGTCTCCAGCGCGAGGACGGCTCGGTCCCCGACTCCTCGACCGAGCCCGGACTGGTGGCGACGGTCGGCAAGGCGTACTAAACCGGCCGCCCGGGGCGAGGGTGGGCACGGGCGTACTCGGCGTCGGTGCTCCTGCCGCGCGCCGTCGCGGTCAGACGACGGTCGCGAGGTGCTCGAGGAGGAGCCGGTTGAGGGTGTCGGGCACCTCTTCGGGGATCCAGTGGCTGACGCCGTCGAGGACCACGAAGCGGTAGCGGGCGTCGACGTAGGCGGCGGTGGCCTCGGCGGCGGCACGACCGATGGCGACCTCGCCGGTGCTCCAGACGTAGAGCGTGGGCACGGTGATCTGGCCGACGGCGGCCAGCTGCACGCTCATGGCCCGGTACCAGTTGAGGGCAGCGGTGAGGGCGCCGGGCTCGGACATGCGCTCGACGATCTCCGCCGGGTCGAGCGGGTACCCGGAGCCCCGAAGCAGCGCGGCCAGGCCGCCGCCCAGCAGCAGATCCTCCGCGGTACCGACCTGGCGGAAGAACGAGATGTAGCTCGACCGGTCCCGCTGGTCACCGTCCGGGGCGCCGAGCGCCAAGGCGAACGCCATGGGGTGCGGGACCGAAATCGCGGTGAGCGTGCGCACCCGCTCCGGGCTTGCGCCGGCGAAGTGCCAAGCCACCACCGCGCCCCAGTCGTGGCCCACCAGGTGGAAGCGCTCGGCGCCAAGACGGTCCGCGATGGCCAGGACGTCGCTGGTGAGGTGGTCGATGCCGTAACGCTCCACTTCCTGCGGCCGGGCCCGTGCCGAGTACCCCCGCTGGACGGGCGCCACCGCCCGGTATCCCGCGCCGGCCAAGGCGTCGAGCTGGGACATCCACATCGACGACGTCTGCGGAAATCCGTGGAGCAGGAGGACGACCTCGCCGTCGACCGGCCCGGCGGCGTCGGCGTCGAAGGTCAGCCCCCGGGCGGCCGAGGGCGACGACGAGGGCGAGGGCGAGGGTGCCGGCGCAGCCGGCAGGCTGATCCGCGGTCGCATGCCACCCCGCACGTTCCGGTCAGGCGCCGAGCAGGGTGCGCCACTCCCCCAGCCGGCTGCGGACGTCGGCCGGCGCCAGGCGCAGGGTCGCCTCCGGCACCTGGTCGACGATCTGGCGCTGGTCCCAGTAGTGATGCGACGCACCGGCGAACAGCGGCTTGCGGAAGGCGACGAGGTCGGCCGGCGGCGGGTCCAGGAACCCCCACACTCCGTAGGCCAGTTCCATGTCGTAGATCACCGGCGCCCGGCCGAACAGCGACGCCCGGGCCAGGCCCACACCCAGGCAACCGGCGACCACGTCGTGGCGGTCCTCGTCCTCCGGCAGGAGCAGCCGGTCCGACATGCGCTCGGCCAGCACCAGCCCGAACCCCTGGTCCGGGCCCTGGTTGCCGAAGTAGGCGCCGGTCGGCTGGCCGCCGGTCAGGTCGGCGGGCCGGGTGGCCGTCCAACCGTCGTGACCCGGCGTGCCGAGCGGCTCGCGCGGCCGGTCGGTCCGGGTGACGGGCACGTAGTCAGGGGCGGCCATCGGGCCCTCCTTGGTCGCCTACGACGAGCGGGCCGGCACTACCCAACGTGCTCGAGCCAGTCCTTGTACCGGTCGACCTCACCGTTCACCGTGGCGAAGTACGTCTCCTGGATGGCCTTGGTGATAGGCCCCGGCTCGCCGATGACCCGGTCGTCGACCGAGCGGATGGGCACGATCTCGGCCGCGGTGCCGGTGCAGAACGCCTCCTCGGCGAGGTACAGGTCCGTACGCAACAGGTTGGCCTCGGCCACCTCGTAGCCGAGGTCCCGGGCGATGGTGATGACCGAGTGCTGGGTGATGCCCTCGAGGGCGCCGGCCGAGACGGGCGGGGTCAGCAGGCGACCGTTCTTGACGATGAACAGGTTCTCGCCCGTGCACTCGCTGACGTAGCCCTGGGGCGACAGGAGGATGGCCTCGTCGTAGCCGGCCTTCAGTGCCTCCACCTTGGCCATCGACGAGTTGACGTACATCCCGATGCCCTTGGCCGCCACCGGGACCGCGTTGGGGTCGTGGCGCTGCCACGTCGAGATCTTCATGCGGACGCCGTGGCGCAGTCCCTCGTCGCCCAAATAGGTGCCCCAGGGCCACACGGCGATCGACACGTTCACCGGGCACGGCAGCGGGTTGAGGCCCATCTCGCCGTAGCCGAGGTAGACGAGCGGGCGGATGTAACACGTCTCCAGGCCGTTGACCCGGACGGTGTCCTTCACCGCGTCGACCAGCTCGTCGGGCGTGAACGGGATGTCGATCAGGTACACCTTGGCGCTGTTGAACAGCCGGTGGATGTGGTCGCTCAGGCGGAACACGGCCGGTCCCTGGCTGGTGGCGTAGGCCCGGATGCCCTCGAACACGCCGCTGCCGTAATGGAGTGTGTGGGTCAGGATGTGGACGTTGGCGTCGTCCCAGTTGACGAGCTGCCCGTCCATCCAGATCTTTTCGACCTTCTGCAGTGGCATTGCCTAGACCCTTTCTGCGACGGCGTCGCCCAGCTCGACGGTGGTACCGGCCCGGCCGATCGTCGCCGCAGCTGCGGCGGCCACGCGGGCCGCGGCATCGGCCTCGCCCAGGAACTCCAGCATCATCGCCGCCGACCGGATGGCGGCGAGGGGATTGGCCCGGCCCGTGCCGACGATGTCGGGGGCCGAGCCGTGCACCGGCTCGAACAGCGACGGGCCGGTGCGCTCGGGGTTGAGGTTGGCCGAGGCGGCCAACCCGATGCCGCCGGTGACCGCGCCGGCCAGGTCGGTGAGGATGTCGCCGAACAGGTTGTCGGTCACGATCACGTCGAAGCGGGCCCGGTCCTCCACCAGGTGGATGCAGGCCGCGTCGACGTGGCAGTAGTCGGTGGCGACGTCGGGGTGTTCGGTGGCCACCTCGGCGAACGTGCGCTGCCACAGGTCGCCGGCGAAGGTCAGCACGTTGGTCTTGTGGACCAGAGTGAGCCGGCGACGGGGACGGGCACGGGCCAGGTCGAAGGCGAAGCGCACACAGCGCTCCACGCCCATCCGGGTGTTCACCGAGCCCTGGGTGGCCACCTCGGCGGGCGTGCCCTTGCGCAGGAAACCGCCCTCGCCGGCGTAGGAGCCTTCGGTGTTCTCGCGGACCACGGAGAACCCGTCGAACGGGCGCAGGTTCACGTACAGGTCGAGCTCGAAGCGCAACCGCAGGAGCAGCCCCCGCTCGATCAGCCCGGGCGGGACCCGGGGGTCGCCCACCGCGCCGAGCAGGATGGCGTCGAGGGCCCGCAGCTCGTCGAGGACGGCGTCGGGCAGCACCTCGCCGTCGCGCAGCCAACGGGCGCCGCCCAGGTCGTAGTCGACCGTGTCCAGGTCGACGCCGACGGCGCGCACGACCTTGAGGGCCTCGGCCACGACCTCCGGGCCGATGCCGTCACCAGCGATCACGCCAACCTTGTAACCCACGACCTGGGATGCCTCTCGAACCTGCTGTTGATGGACGCGTGTGCGGGAAAAAAGAAAACCGCCCGGAAGGGCGGCAGGAGAGCACTCGCCGACAGGCGGGCGCTCAGAGCAGTACGGAAATGACCGACGGGTACATGCCGCTTCCAGTGTGCCTCGCGGCCCTGCCCGGCGCAATTGACCGTGGGAGGAACCCGGATCGACAGGGCCGGAACGGCGGATCGACGAGGGCTGGAACGGCGGATCGACGAGGGCCGGAACGGCCGCGCGGGGCGCTACCCTCGACCCATGTCCGAGACGCACCTTTCCCGCGACGCCTACGACCGGCTGCTGGCCGAGCTGGAGGACCTGACCACCCGTGGCCGGGTCGACATCGCCCAGACGATCGAGACGGCCCGGGAGCTCGGCGACCTCAAGGAGAACGCCGACTACCACGCCGCCCGCGACGACCAGGGCCGGATGGAGGCGCGGATCCGCCAGCTCCAGTCGCTGATCGACAACGCGGTCATCGTCGACGGGAGCACGGGGGCGCCGGACGTCGTGGGCGCCGGAAGTGTCGTCTCCCTCCGTTACGAGGGCGACGACGAAGCGGACCGTTATCTCGTCGGCTCGATCGAGGAGCGCCGGGCCGACGTGGCCGTCGTGTCCCCGGCCTCGCCCCTGGGCCAGGCCCTGCTCGGGCACCGCCAAGGCGACGTGGTCGAGTACCAGGCGCCCGGCGGCAACCTCAAGGTGGAAATCGTCGAGCTGGAGCACTGATCCAGCTGAGGTGTAGTACGGAGATACATCAGATACACTGAACGCATGCGAAGGGTCGCGACTGCGGCGTGCCTGCTTCTGGTCCTGCTGACCGGCTGCACCGGCAGCGCGGCGAAGGGCGCCGCACCGCCTCCTACGACCTCCGACACCGCCCCGGGCGGGGCGGGGGCCGACGCCGCCTCGGTCAACGCCGTGCTGGCCGGGCTGGACGGGGTGATGGGTGACCTCCAGCGCATCCTGGTCAAGCAGCGCCAGATCACGCCCGACGTCACCGACCGGCTGCGCTCCATCTACACGGGCCCGGAGCTGCTCAACCAGATCGACGCCTTCAAGGCCGACGTCGCCAGCGGGCTGGTCGGCTACAAGCCGGTGCCCGGCAACCGGATCACCACCGTCTCCCAACTGATCACCGCCACCCCGATCTGCATGTTCGCCCAGGTCCAGCGGGACTACTCCCCCCTGGCCGTCGGGCTCAGCTCCAAGCCCACGACGCTGTACGTCGCGCTGGTCAACAAGGACGAGGCCGACGACCCGAAGCACCTGAACCCGACCCCGTGGACGATGATCTACGACGGCGTCCAGGCCGACGGCTCCCAACCCGAGGACCCCTGCCGGGCGACCAGCTGAACCGCCTGGCCGATCGAGGCGGCCGCCTCCACGACGGCGTCGGCGTACCGGCGCCCGGGCGTACGTGTCGTCCGCTCGATCGGCCCGGAGACCGACACGGCGGCGACCACGCGACCCTCGCCGTCGCGCACCGGCGCGCTCACCGAGGCGACACCACGCTCGCGCTCCTCGACGCTCTCGGCCCAACGCCGCTCACCCGACGGCAGGTCGTCGGGCTCCAGGTCGCCCCGCAGGACCTTGCCGGCCGACCCGACGTCGAGGGGCAACGAGGCGCCGACCGGGACGATGGTGCGCAGCCCGTGGGGCGACTCGAGCGAGGCGATGCACAGCCGCCGGTCGCCCCGGCGCACGTAGAGCTGGGTGCTCTCGCCCGTCCGGTCGCGCAGCGCCCCCAGGGCCGGGAGGGCCAGTTTGGCGAGGTCGCCGCCGGTCAACCGCGGGCCGACGGTGAAGCGGCCGCGCCCGTCCCGTCGCAGGAAACCGTGGACCTCGAGGGCGACGGCCAAGCGGTGGGCGGTGGCACGGGACATGCCGGTGGCCTCCACCAGGGCGGCGAGCGTCAACGGACCTCGCTCGACGGCGTCCAGGACGGAAACCGCCTTGTCCAAGACGCCGATGCCGCTTACAGTGTCCACATGGAGAGATTAGCGTCTCACGATGTGGGATCACAAGCACCAGCACCGCGCACGCTGAACGACAAGATCTGGGACGGCCACGTCGTCCACTCGGCCGAAGGCGAGCCGGATCTGCTCTACATCGACCTGCACCTGATCCACGAGGTCACCACGCCCCAGGCGTTCGACGGCCTGCGCCTGGCCGGCCGCCCGGTCCGCCGGCCGGACCTGACCGTCGCCACCATGGACCACAACACGCCCACGGTGGGCCTCGACCTACCGCTGGCCGACCCGGTCTCGGCCCGCCAGATCGAGACCCTGGCGGCCAACTGCGCCGAGTTCGGGGTCACCCTGTACCCGATGGGCCACGCCAACCAGGGCATCGTCCACGTGATCGGCCCCGAGCTGGGCCTGACCCAGCCGGGCATGACCATCGTCTGCGGCGACAGCCACACCTCCACCCACGGAGCCTTCGGCGCGCTGGCCTTCGGCATCGGGACGAGCGAGGTGGAGCACGTCCTGGCCACCCAGACCCTTCCCCAGCGCCGCCCGGCGAACATGTCGGTCACCATCGACGGGGAGCTGCCCGCGGGGGTCACCGCAAAGGACGTCATCCTCGCCCTGATCGGCCGCATCGGCACCGGCGGCGGCATGGGCCACGTCATCGAGTACCGCGGCTCGACGATCCGGTCGCTGTCGATGGAGGGTCGGATGACCGTCTGCAACATGTCGATCGAGGCGGGGGCGCGGGCGGGCATGGTCGCCCCCGACGACACGACCTTCGCCTGGCTCGAGGGCCGCCCCCACGCCCCTCGCGGTGCCGACTGGGAGCGGGCGCTCGACCAGTGGCGCAGCCTGGTGACCGACGAGGGGGCGACGTTCGACAAGGAGGTCACCGTCGACGCCACCCGATTGCGCCCGCACGTGTCGTGGGGCACCAATCCGGGCCAGGTCGTGCCGATCGACTCGGTCGTCCCCGACCCCGACAGCTTCGGCGACGCCGGCGACGCCGAGGCCGCCCGCCGGGCGCTGGCCTACATGGGCCTGCGGGCGGGCACGGCCATGCGGGAGATCCCGGTCGACACCGTCTTCATCGGGTCGTGCACCAACTCCCGCATCGAGGACCTGCGGGCGGCGGCAGCCGTGGTCGACGGTCGCCATGTCTCCCGCGGGATGCGGGCCATGGTGGTCCCCGGTTCCATGCGGGTGAAGGCCGACGCCGAGGCCGAAGGCCTCGACCGGGTCTTTCTGGCCGCCGGGTTCGAGTGGCGGGCCGCGGGCTGCTCGATGTGCCTCGGAATGAACCCGGACCAGCTGTCGCCCGGCGAACGGTGCGCGTCCACGTCGAACCGCAACTTCGAAGGTCGCCAGGGCCGTGGCGGGCGCACCCACCTGGTCTCCCCCGCGGTCGCCGCCGCCACCGCGGTCGCCGGCCACTTCGCCACCCCCGAGGAGCTGTAGCGCCATGGAGCCCGTTCGCACCATCACCGGCACCGCCGTCCCCCTGCGCCGGTCCGACGTCGACACCGACCAGATCATCCCGTCCGAGTGGCTGAAGCGGGTCGAGCGCACCGGCTTCGGCCAGGGCCTGTTCTCCGAGTGGCGCTCCGACCCGGACTTCGTCCTGAACCAGCCCCGGTACCAGGGCGCGTCGGTGCTGGTCGCCGGCACGAACTTCGGCACCGGATCGTCCCGGGAGCACGCGGTCTGGGCCCTGCTCGACTACGGCTTCCGCGCCGTGGTGTCGTCGCGCTTCGCCGACATCTTCCGTACCAACTGCACCAAGGCCGGGCTGTTGCCGGTCCAGGTCGACGCCGAGGTCGCCGAGGCGCTGCTCGCCGCGGTGGAGGCCGACCCGGCCACCGTCGTGACGGTCGACGTCGAGACCCGCACGGTCGCCTCGCCCGGCGCCGGCGTGTCCGCCACCTTCCCGCTCGACGACTTCACCCGGATGCGGTTCCTGGAAGGCCTCGACGACATCGGCCTCACCCTCCGCAACGCCGACGCCATCGCCGCCTACGAGGCCGCCCGCCCGACGTGGCTGCCCAGCTCGGTCGCCGCGGCCGCGCCCTGATCCGCCGGGTCACCGCCGAGGAGATCCGGCCGCTGCGCCACCGCGTGCTGCGGCCCGCGCAGCCGTTCGAGGAAACCGCCTATCCCGGTGACGACCTCGCCGACACGCTGCACCTCGGCGCGTTCGCCGAAGAAGGCCGCCTCGTCGGCATCGCCTCGCTGTACCCCGAGGACCGGGGCGGGGGCCCGGGCGGAGGCTGGCGGCTCCGAGGGATGGCCACCGACCCCGACGTCCGGGGGGCCGGCTTCGGCGCCGCACTGCTGGGCGCCTCCCTCGAGCACGTGGCGTCGTCCGGGGGCACCGAGCTGTGGTGCAACGCCCGCATGTCGGCCGTCGGCTTCTACCGCGGCGCCGGCTTCGAGGTCCTGGGCGACGAGTTCGACGTGCCCGGGATCGGCCCGCACGTCGTGATGGCCCGGGAGGTCACCGTCGCGTCGAACCGGTGACCGCCGATCCCGGAGAAGGCGCCGCCGATCAGCGAGCCAGGTCGAAGGCGACCGGGAGGGAGCTGGCCGCCCAGTCGACGAGGTCGTCCTTGCCGGGTCGCTGGTACTTGGTGAGCAGCAGGCGACGGGCGAGGGCGTCCTCGTCCGTCCCGGGCTCGAGCACGCGGGCGGTGGCGTCGCCCTCCCAGTCGCCGAGCCGGACCTGGACCTTGGGGTCGGCGGTCAGGTTGCGCACCCAGTCGGCGCGCTCGCGCCCGCCGGCGAGGACGTAGATCGTGGCTTCGGTCTCGCCGGCGAACCAGATCTCGATGCGGTGGGGACGGCCCGTCCGCCGGCCCGTCGTGGTGATGAAACAAAAGGCTTCGTCGATCTACGAACGGTACCGCCCGGAAGTACGCTCGGCGGATGGAGGACAAAGAGGTCATCACCACCTTCGTCCACGATGGAGCTCGCACGGCGTTCGGCCCGAGCCTGCACCTCGAGGGCGACTGCCTCTTCTTCGACGGCTGGTGGCAGGCCTGTTTCCGCGTCTCCCCCAAGACCTTCGCCATCCGCCACGAGGACCCCCCGCGCCAGTCCGACGTGCTGGCACAACTGGCCATGGAGCTCTCCGCCTCCGGCATGCAGCCGGTCGAGTCGAACCCGTCGCTGCTCTACGCCATCACCTACACCGAGATCGCCCTCGGGCTGGTCCAGTGGGAGGTCTGGGCCACCGACGCAGCCACTGCGAGCGCGGCGATCAGCGAGCGGGCCGGCGCCGACGCCTTCCTGGGCGACTACGCCACCGACGAGCCGTTCAAGGAGGCCGACTACACCGCCGAGCTGGGCGGCGCCCGGCGGACGGCCGGGCTGCCGCCGTCGATCGTGCTCACCGTCGGCGTCGACGAGAGCCAGACCCGGGCGCTGCAGGGCCACCTGAGCGACTGCCGGTTCGAGACCCGCACGTTCGACAGCATCCAGCCCGAGATGTGCGGTGCCCTCATCCCCACCGTCGTGCTCATCGACGCCACCGGCCAGACCGGCAAGGAATTCGTGATGGAGCTGCGCGCCGCCGCGTGCGGCCGGTTCCTGCCCGTCGCCGCGCTGACCACCGACAAGCAGCTCCCGCTGGGGGCCGACGTCGCCCTGGACCCGGCCGATCCGACCACCTGGGTCGACCCGATCCGCCACCTGCTTCCGTAACCCGGCGTCACTAGGCTGCGGCCCATGCGCCTCGGCATCTCCGGCAAGGGCGGGGTGGGCAAGACCACCACCTCCGCCGTCCTGTCCCGCACCCTGGCCCGGCGGGGCCACCGGGTCATCGCCATCGACTGCGACTCGGACCCGAACCTGGGCGCCAACATCGGCCTCGGCGAGGAGGGGGCGGCCAACCTGCGGCCCTTCCTGGACCAGTCCGGGCCCCGCCGGCGGGTGCCCGAGGGCCTGTCGCCGGTGCAGCTCCTGGAGGAGTACGGCACGCCCGGCCCGGACGGGATCACCATCCTGCTCGGGGCGATGGCGGAGAAAGCGGGAACCGGCTGAACGGGCACCGCCCATGTCACCGTGCGTGACTTCATCGAGAGGATCGAGAACGACCTGCCGGGCACCGTCGTGGTGGCCGACATGGAAGCCGGCCTGGAGCACCTGTCGTGGGCCGGCGGCACCCTGCGCTACGTCGACCTGCTGCTCGTGGTCGTGCAGCCCACGTCCAAGGTGATGATGACCGCGGATCGCACCCACAAGCTGGCGCTGGAGCTGGGCATCCCCCGGGTGGCCTTCATCGGCAACCGGGCCATGGGGCCGGCCGACGTCGAGCGCATGGAGGCCTTCGCGGCCGAGCGGGGCTGCGAGCTGCTGATCGCCATTCCCGAGGACGCCACCGTGCCCGCCGCCGACCGGGCCGCCAGCTGCGTCCTCGACACCGCCCCCGACTCCGAGGCCGTGCGGGCCATCGGCCGCCTCGCCGACCGCCTGGAAGCCGACTTCATGGTCGGCGCCGGCTAGCCCCACCGCGCAACCGGTGACACGCAGTGCGACATGCAGCACTCGGTGTCACCAGTTCGTTCCGCTGGGGTTCGCCGGGCTAGTTCGCTGGGACCTGGGGCGTGACCGGGGAGCGGGCCGGAGCCCGCCAGCCGCGCCGGGCCAGGGGGGCGGTGGGGCCCGACGCCCGGTCGGCGAAGCCGGCGAGAAGCTCGAGCAGGGCCTCGCCCGACGTCCGGGTCGGCTCCCATCCCAGCTCCGTGCGGGCTCGGCTCGTGTCCATGACCGGGACGCCGACGGCGAGGTCCACCCAGCCCGGCGGAGTGGGTTGCAGGTGGGCCCGCCACGACAGATCGGCACCGGCCCGCAGGAGCCAGGAGGGCACCGGGACCGGGTGGGCGCCCAGAACGCGGCCCAGCTCGTCGGGGTCCAGGACGGGTTCGGCGGCGACGTTGAACGGTCCCCGGGCGTCGCCCACGACGGCCAAGCGGTACGCCTCGGCCGCGTCGTCGGTGTGCACGGCCTGGAACACCAGCCGGTCGGTCCGGGGCACGACCGGCAGCAGCGACGGTCGCAGGAGCTGCGGCGGCAGCAGTCGACCGAGGAACAGCCGCCGGATGTTCGACGCCGCCTCCCGCTTGAAGATCAAACCGGGTCGCAGCCGGACGACCCGCACGTCGGGATGGGCGGACTCGAACGCGTCGAGCAGCCGCTCGGTGGCCGCCTTGTGGCGGGAGTAGAAGCTGGACCCGATTCCCTCCGTCGGCCAGCTCTCGTCCACCCGGCGGTCCTTCGGGCCGGGCGAGTACGCGCCGACGGACGAGGCGTACACGAGGGCGCCGGCTCCGGCGCGGGCAGCCGCGTCGAACACCCGCTTGCTGCCGGCCACGTTCGTCGCCTCGACCACGTCCAGGCGGTGCGACGGCTGGATCAACCAGGCGAGGTGCACGACGACGTCGGCGCCCGCGAACACCGGGGCCAGGTCGTCCCGACTCACGTCGGCGGCCACCCAGCGCACCTTCTCCACGTCCAGGTCGGGCGCTCGGCGGGCCACGGCCACGATCGACGTCACCGCCGGATCGGCCGCCAGCTTGCGCACCACGCTCGTCCCGACGTTGCCCGTCGCTCCTGTCACCAGTACACGCATTGCCGCACCCCTTCCCCGTTTGCCGCCCGGACATGACGGGTAGCCGCCGACGATGCGGGTGCTCGGGGTGAACGCCGTCTTCCACGACCCTGCGTCCGCGCTGGTCGTCGACGGCGAGGTCGTGGCCGCAGCCGAAGAGGAACGGTTCAGTCGGCGCAAGCACGGCAAGGATCCCGTCCCGTTCTCCACGTGGGAGCTGCCGGTGCAGTCGGCCGCGTGGTGCCTGGCCTCGGCGGGCCTGGCTCCCGACGAGCTGGACGCCGTCGCCTATTCCTACGACCCCTCGCTGGCGGCACCGGTCGATCCCACCGACCTGGCCGCCGACGCATGGGAGGGGCTGCGGACGCTGTACGCCGAGCGGGCGCCGCTGTTCCTCCGCACCGCTCTGCCCGGCCTCGACCCGGCCTGCGTGCGCTACGTCCCCCATCACCTGGCCCACGCCGCGTCGGCCCACCTGGCCGCGCCCTATCCGTCCTCGGCGGTGCTGGTCCTCGACGGCCGGGGTGAGCGGGCGTCGCACCTGGCCGGGCGGTCCGTCGACGGCGACCTGGAGGTCCTCGCCATCCAGGACCTCCCGCACTCGCTCGGGCTGCTGTACGAGGAGGTCACCGCGCACCTCGGCTTCCGGCGGTCGTCCGACGAGTACAAGGTCATGGCCCTCGCCGCGTACGGCCAGCCCACCTTCCTCCCCGAGCTGCGCGACGCGGTGGCGGCCACGGGCGACGGCGGGTTCCGGGTCGACCCGATCGACTGGGGCGCCCTGGTCAAGCGGCGGAAGGGATCCGAGGACTGGGGGCCCGAGCACGCCGACCTGGCCTCCAGCGTGCAGATCCGCCTGCAGGAGGTCCTGCTGGACCTGGCCCGCTGGTTGCACGCCCAGACCGGTGAGAAGGCGCTGACCCTGGCCGGCGGGGTGGCCCTGAACTGCGTGGCCAACGCGGTGGTGGCCGAGCAGGGGCCGTTCGAGCGGCTGTGGGTCCAGCCCGCGGCGGGCGACTCCGGCACCGCGCTGGGCGCGGCGCTGCACGTCGCCCACGCTCTGGGCGACCGGATCTCGCCGATGGCCACCGCCGCCCTCGGGCGGGGTTGGGACGACGAGGACCTCGAAGGCTGGTTGGTCGAGGCCGACGTGGCGTACGAGCGCCCGGCGGACATCGCCGAGGCCGTCGCCGACGTGCTGGCCGCCAACGGGATCGTCGCCTGGTTCCAGGGCCGCAGCGAGTACGGCCCCCGGGCTCTCGGTCACCGCAGCCTGCTGGCCAGCCCGGCGGTTGCCGACAACCTCGAGCGGCTCAACCGGGTCAAGGGCCGGGAGGAGTTCCGCCCGGTCGCCCCCATGGTGCTCGCCGACCGCGCCGCCGAGATCTTCGACGGCGTGCTGCCGAGCCCGTTCATGCTCTTCACCCACCGGGTGTCGCCGGAGTGGGCCGAGCGGATCCCGGCCGCCCTCCACGTCGACCGCACCGCCCGCATCCAGACGGTCGACCCGGCCGAAGAGCCCCTCGTCGCCCGGATGCTGGAGGCCTTCGCCCGCCGGACCGGCATCCCCGTGGTCATCAACACCAGCCTGAACACGGCCGGCCGCCCGATGGTCGACGACCCCCGCGACGCCCTCGAATGCTTCGGCTCGGCCCCGGTCGACGCCCTGGCCCTCGGCCCCTTCCTGGTCCGCCGCCGGCGCCGCCCGACGCCGCTCCTGGCGCGCTGAGCGTGCCCCTCGACCGGGGATCCGGTCAGAGCAGGTTGATGGCGTTCACGGGCCAGACCCGCAAAAAGGCGCGCCCGATGATCAGTGACTTCGGGATGGTGCCGAAGAACCGGCTGTCGCGCGAGTTCGGCCGGTTGTCACCCATGACCCAGTAGTGCCCGGGCGCCACGACGGTCTTGTCCACCGGCCCCGTGGTCACGTCGGGTCCGAGGTAGGGCTCGTCGAGGACCTTGCCGTTGATGAGGATGTGGCCGTCGCGACTTTCGACCGTCTCCCCCGGCAGGCCGATGACCCGCTTGATCAGGTCTTTCGTGGTCGAGCCCTCGTTGGGCGGGCTGTGGAACACGATCATGTCGCCCCGGTGGACGGGGTGGAGGTCGTAGGAGATCTTGTTGACCAGGACCCGGTCGTTGACCTTGAGGGTCGGGTACATCGACAGCGAGGGAATGTAGAACGCCTGGAGCAGGAACGTCTTGATGACGAAGGCGACCAGGAGGGCGCCGCCGGCGATGAGGACCCATTCGGCCACATTGCGCAGCGTCGACGCCTTCCGCTCCGGCTCGGGCGGCGGCGACGCCGTCGTCTCCACCGGACGGCCGGCCTCGGCCAGGACGGGATCGTTCTCGACGGACATTCCTGCCGAGGCTACCCCCCGTATCGTCCCAGCAGTCGGCGTGCCGCCCGGCACGCCATTCCTCCGTCGCCGCCCACGACCGCGGCCGCCGGGCCGAGCCGCAGGAGCAGGCGCTCGAGCCACGCCGGTTGGCTGGCGGCCAGCGTGACCCGCACCCGACCCCCGCCGAGGTCCTCGACCGACTCGACCGGGTACTGCTCGACCACCCAGCGCGCCGCGGGCTCGAGGTCGAGGGTGACCCGACGATCGCCGGGATCGGGGCGGTAGGCAGCCAGCTCCGGCGGGGCGGCGGGCGGGTCGAAGGCGGTGTCGAGCAGGGTGGCCGCCGAGATCCGGTCGACCCTGAACAGGCGCTCGTCGTCGACCCGGTGGCACCACCCCGATACGTACCACTGGCCGCCGGCGGAGAAGACGGCGTACGGGTCGACCACCCGGGACGCCCGCTCGTCCCTGCCGAACGAGTAGTAGTCGATCTCGACCTGGCGGTGGGCCGCGGCCGCCGCCCGCAGGGTGCCGAGCAGATCCTCGGCCACCGGCCCCAGCTCGATCTCGACCGCCTCGGTGGCGTCGACCCCCATGGCCCCGGCGAGCTTGTCGAGGCCTCGGGCCAGCGGGCCGCCGTCGTCGCCCCCGGACGCGCCGAGCACCGTCCGGCCCGCGGCCAGCAGGGCCAGGCCGTCGGCCGGGGTGAGCCGCAGGGGGCGGGCGAAGTAGTCGGCGTAGCGGATCCACACGCGGCCGTCGGCGATGTCGACGTCGATCAGCACGTCCGGCGTGTACGGGTGCAACCCGCACAGGAACAGCAGCTCGAGGTCGTCGACCAGCTCGGACTCGGTGACGTCGAACCGGGCGCAGACGTCGGCGACGAGAGGGCCGTCGCGGCCGGCCACCCACGGGATGAGGGCCAGCAGGCGCTGCAGCCTCCCGTCCGCGCTCACCCGGGCCACGGCGTCACCTCCCGCACGGCCTCATCCGACGCACAGGCTCATCCGAACCACGGCCTCATCCGAAGCACAGGCTCATCCGGCGCACGGCCTCTTACGACGCACAGCCTCATGCGACGCACAGGGCCTCGAGCCACTCCACCAGGTCGGCCCGCAGCTCCGACGGCCCGAGCACCTCGGCGTGGTCCAGGAAGCCGAGGACGAAGGACCGGAACGCGTCGCGGTTCGTCACCCGCACCGCCAGCACGACCGAGCCGTCCGGTCGCCACTCCTCCACCGCCTCCGGGCCGACGTGGCCGGTGGCCCAGCCGGCCTGGCCCGCGTCGACCAGGAGACGGGCCGTACGCGCCTCGTCGCCCCCC
>DATASA010000081.1:0-37143 GCA_036269435.1 Acidimicrobiales bacterium
ACGCCGTTGACGATGTACGAGTGGTTGCGCGGCTCGCTGAGGTTGTACGTCAGCTCCACCCCGTCGTCGGTGCGCTCGACGAGCCGGACTTCGGTGCTGCTCCGGTAGAAGACGTGCTCGTCGAGCATGCGGGCCAGCTTCTCCGCCTTGGGCCGGATCCCGAATCCCACGACATTGGCGAAAGTGGTGATCCCGTCGCCAGAGATTCTCAGGTCGTACGACGGCGCCGACTCGTAGATCCCAAACGAGCCGTCTTTGCGGACGTGCGAGAACGCCTCTTCGCTCCCAGGACGACCCTCGTAGATCCGGCTCGGAATTCCCAGGGTGGCGAGCAGTTGCTGGACCCCCCGCAGCAGCTCGGCCGACGCGGACCCGAGACCGACGTACCGGCTCTTGCTGCCGTCGTACGCGCATCCGTCCGCATCGAACAAACCCCGGAGGAACGCCGCCAGCGCGTCGGGCGGGGCCTGCTGGACCGCCCACGGCACCGTCTTGGCCGCCGCCTTGGCCTCGGTCACGCCGAGCGCCTCGAAGAAGCGGGCGATGACCCGCCGGCTCTGGCGAAGCTGCACGGTGCCGTTGGCCTGGACCGACGGCGTCGGCGGTCGGTCGCCGTTCATCCAGGCGACGAGCTCCCGGTGGGCCGGCATCGCGTCGGCCTGGTCGTCGGCGCCGCCGTACACGGTGGTGACGACGTCCCGGGCGACGCAGCCGTCGCCGATCAGCCAACCGACGTAGTGGGCGAACTCCGGCGTCCACTTCTCGGGGAGGCGGACGGATCGAGACCAGTCCCCCTTCACCGCATAGTCGCGGACGTCGGAGGAGACGGGGAGCCGGAGGTCGGCGTTTACGGCGGGAGCGGGCAGGTCGAGCACATGGACGCTGTCCTCGGGCGTGAGGTCGGACGCCGCGACGTAGCCGCGGTTGCGGGTGAACACCTTGTGACCGCCCGTGCAGCGGAGCTCCATGCCGTTGCTGAACCGCAGCCGCACGATCTCGTTCGTGCCGGTGATTATGTACGCCTCGGGCGAGGTGACGTGGAGCGTCTGGGCCGGAGCGGCGGGGTTGGTGGCGTCGTGGGTGTACACGCCGAAGGACTCACCGCGCCGGGCCCGGTCGAACAGCTCGTCGAAGCGGACGAGGCCCTTGTCCGTGTGCACGAGTGCGTCGCCGGTGAAGCATGGGTTCGATGCGTTGATGCGACCGGTGTTGGCCGCCGTGTGCCACCGGTTGATGGTGGTGTCGAACTGCATGCCCGGGTCGGCGCACTCCCACGTGGCTTCGGCGATCTGGCGGAACAGCTGGCGGGCCTTGACCACCCGGATCGGCTCGCCGTCGATCACCGCCCGCAGCGCCCAGTCCTCGTCGTCGACGACGGCCTGCATGAACTCGTCGGTGACCCGGACGGAGTTGTTGGCGTTCTGGTACTGGGTGGAGTGGCTGTCCTTGCCGTCGAGGTCCATGTCGAAGCCGGCGTCGCGCAGGACGCGGGCCTTGCGCTCCTCGACCGCCTTGCACCAGATGAAGTCCTCGATGTCGGGGTGGTCGGCGTTGAGAATGACCATCTTCGCCGCTCGACGGGTCTTGCCCCCGGACTTGATGGTGCCGGCGGAGGCGTCCGCCCCCCGCATGAAGCTGACGGGCCCGGAAGCCGTGCCGCCGCCCTTGAGCTCCTCCTGCGACGAGCGGATGTTGGACAGGTTGATACCCGACCCCGAGCCGCCCTTGAAGATCGTGCCCTCCTCGACGTACCAGTTGAGGATGGACTTCATGGTGTCGTCCACGGCGAGGATGAAGCAGGCCGACGCCTGCTGCGGCTCACCGTTGACGCCGATGTTGAACCAGACCGGGGAGTTGAACGCCGCCTTCTGGTGGACGACCAGATGCTTGAGCTCCGCCGAGAAGGCTTCGGCCTCGGTGTCGTCGACGAAGTACCCGTCCTTGACGCCCCAGGCGGTGACCGTGTCGACGACCCGATCGATCACCTGACGCAACGACCGCTCGCGCTCAGGCGCACCCAGCGGGCCCCGGAAGTACTTCTGGGCGACGATGTTGGCGGCGTTGAGCGACCAGCCGGCGGGAAACTCGACACCCAACTGCTCGAAGGCGACCACGCCGTCGCGGTAGTTGGTGATCCGGGCGTCCCGATGCTCCCACGCCACCTCGTCGTACGGGTCGAGCCCCGCGGTGGTGAAGTGCCGGCGGATGCCGATACCCGTCTGCTCCGGCGCCATCGCCATACGCATGCCTCCTGCATCGAAAGTTGTGGAAGGGCGCGCCGCGTGCGCGGGCACCGAACAACACCACAACATCTTGTGGTGGGTGCCCCGCTCGACCCCCAGCGGAAGGAATTACATCACCGTCATTCTACCGTGTCAACAACCGATTGGTCCGACGGAGCGACGGTACGCAGGCCACCCTGTGGACGGCTAGAGGAGCAACCCTGTGGACGTCAGCGCTGGTCGGGCGAGTCGAAGCGGGGGTCATCGACCTTGGCCAGCGCCAGGACCTCACGTTCGAAGTCGCCGGGGTCGTCGAAGCCCTTGTAGACACTGGCGAACCGCACGTAGGCCACCTCGTCGAGCGCCCGGAGGCGGTCCAGCACGATGGCGCCCACCCGGGCGCTCGTGACCTCCGAGCCCTCCAGGCGGAGGGACTCCTCGACGTCGGCGGCGAGACTCTCGAACTGCTCCGGCCCGAGGGGTCGGTTCTTGGCTGCGGCCGCCACCCCGGTCACGATCTTGGCCCGGCGGAACGGCTCGCGCACCCCCGAGCGCTTCTGCACCAGGAGTCCGACCTCCTCGATTCGCTCGAACGTGGTGAAGCGCCGCCCGCATCCGAGGCACTCGCGCCGACGGCGGATGGCGACGCCCTCGTCGGCGAGGCGCGAGTCGACGACCTTGTCCTCGACGCTCGCACACGTGGGGCACCGCATCGTCTGACGGTACCCGCCGACCGCCCCACTCGGCCGGTTCGACGGCCGCCTGCTGGCGGGCTCGACGCCGCTCAGCCTCCCGGCGGCAAGGGGATGCGCTGGCCCACCACGAGGACGGCACTGCCGTGGGCGGCGACGAGCCGGGCAACGAGGGGACGGGGATCGTCGTTCGGCCGGAGTGCCCGGGCGATGTCCCAGAACGTGTCACCCGGCTGGACCACATGGACCGGCCCGGCGACCGCCACGCCCCGGGACGAGGCAGATGCGGCGCCGCCGACAGACCCGAGCAGGGAGTGGACACCGATGACGAGGGCCATGAGCAGGCCCAGGACGAGGGCGGCGGCGGCGGCCCGCCGCCGGCGATACGTGGCCGCGGGGGTGCCGGCAACGGCATACCTCACCACCGGTGTGGTGCGGACCAGCACGAGGCGACGGAGATCGGCCGGCGGAGCCTGGGCGACAGCAACCATGAGGACCCTCCTCAGGGAACGGACGTTCGGTACCAGTGGAGTGAACCACGAACGCCCGTTCGAGGTCAAGGGAAAGTACGAACATATGTTTGCATTCTGACCACTCCGGCCGTATGGTGTTGCACGTGACCTCCAACCTGACCGAACGCCAGCGCGGGATCCTCAACTTCATCGAGGCGGAAACCAGCCAGCGTGGCTATCCACCGTCCGTCCGGGAGATCGGCGAAGCAGTGGGCCTCACCTCCACGTCCACCGTGCACGCCCACCTGGCCAGCCTTCAGCGTTTGGGTTACCTGCGGCGGGATCCGACCAAGCCCCGGGCCATCGAGGTCCGGTACGACCCGGGATCGGGCGCGTCCGGAGAGCGCCGGCCCGCTCGCCACGTTCCCCTCGTGGGTGACGTCGCCGCCGGTACCGACGTCCTCGCCCAGGAGAACGTCGAAGAGCTCCTTCCCCTCCCGGCCGACTTCACCGGAGACGGTCCCGTCTTCATGGTGCGGGTGCGGGGTGACTCCATGATCGACGCCGGCATCCTCGATGGGGACTACGTCGTCGTGCGCCAGGAAGCCGACGTGCGCAAGGGAGACGTGGTCGTCGCCGGCATCCCGGGCGAAGAGGGCACGGTGAAAACCTTCACCCGCAAGGGCAGCAAGGTCGTCCTGCTCCCCTCCAACGCCCGGTTGTCGCCGATGGAGTTCGACGCCGCCGACGTCACCATCTACGGCAAGGTGGTCACCGTGGTCAGACGGCTCTGAGGCGCCGGACGCCGACCCCGCCGACCGAGGCGCCGACGCCCAGAACCAACCCGATCGCTCCAGCCACGACAATCGGGTTGCGTGACGACGGGCCAGAGCCGCCCCGGGCGACGATCACCGGCAGGGGCGAGGAGAGCTGCGAGGGGTCCGTCGACTGCGCCGCCCCGGGGGCGACGGTGGACGAAGTCGTCGACGACGGCGGGACCGTGGTCGTGGCCCGGGGCCGGGTCGTGGTCGTGACCTTGGGCACCGTGGTCCGGGGGACGGTCGGCGCCGGTGCGGCGGTGGGGGCAGGGCCGGCGTCGGCTCCCACGGCAGCGCCGACGTCCAGGCGACCCTGGCAGCCGCGCCCGCAGGGCGACGACTTGTCGAGCGTGGCGAGCAGTCGGTTGACCGCGGCGGTGGGGCTCAGCCCCTGGGCCAGGAGCAGGGCGACGGCGCCCGACACGTGGGGTGCGGCCATGGACGTCCCCGCCGCGGAGGCGTAGCCGCTGCCGCCCGAGCTGAGGGGGAACGTGGAGATGACGTTGTTGTCGGCGCTCCCCGAGCCGGCGCCACCGGGAGCGACCAGGCCCCACTTGGCGTTGCCGGGGGCGCTGGAATAGGTGGGCACCGCGCCGGAGCGGTCGGTGGCCCCGACGACCAGGGCGTCCAGGTTGCCGTAGTTCTCGGTGCCGAGGTCGCCGGAGCCGGTGGCGTAGTTGCCCGACGCCAGCACCGGGACCGCGCCCTTGCTCCACGCGTACTCGATCCCGCTGCGCAGGGGCGTGCCCAGCACGCTGGACACGAGGAAGTTGGGGTCGCCCAGGCTGAGGTTGACCACCTTGGCCCCGTTGTCCACCACCCACCGGATTCCGTTGTTGATGTCGTCGACCCGGCCCTCGCCGCTGCTGTTGAGCACCTTGGCCACCACCAGCCGGGCGTCGGGGGCGACGCCGGCCACGCCCCGGCCGTTGTTGGTGACGGCGGCGGCGATGCCGCTGACGATGGTGCCGTGGCCGTGGGTGTCCTGGCCGCCGCCCAGCACGCACGGGTGCCCGACGCAGTCGGCCGAGGCCGCCACCTTGCCGACCAGGTCCGGATGGGTGAGGTCCACGCCGGTGTCGACGATGCCGATGGTGATCCCGCTGCCGGTCGACCGGGACCAGGCCTGGGGGGCGTGGATCTGGTCGAGGGCCCACTGGCGGGCGAAGTAGGTGTCGTTGGTCGCCGACGCCGAACCTGCGAACGGCACGACGACGGCCACCACGGCGACGGCGACGGCCAGCAGCCGCCGCAGCCCGGTCATCCCGCCTCGAGGACGGTGCGCAGGACGCGGTAGACGGTGTCCAGCTCCGAGCGGGTCACCCGTTCGCCGGCGCTGTGGGCCACGCTGGGGTCGCCCGGGCCAAAGTTGGTGGCCGGGACGCCGCGGGCCGCGAAGCGGGCCACGTCGGTCCACCCGAGCTTGCCGTAGGCGACACCTCCGCTGGCTGCCAGCACCGCCTGGAGCAGGGGATGCCCGAGCGCGGGCAGGGCAGCCACGGCCATGTCGGCCACCGCGAATTCGTCGACGTCACCCACCACCGACCGGACGTGTGCCTCGGCCTCGGCGGGGGTGCGGTCGGGCGCGAACCGGTGGTTCAGCGTCGCCGTGGCCCGGTCGGGGACGACGTTGTTGGCCACCCCGCCGTCGACCCGCACGACCTGCAGGCCCTCGCGGAAGTCGCAGCCGTCGATCGTGACCTGGCGGCCCTGGTAGGCCCCCACCGCGGCGAGCATCGGCGCCAGCCGGTGGATGGCGTTGCGGCCCAGCCAGGCCCGGGCCGTGTGGGCCCGCTCGCCGGTGAAGCCCACCTCCACCCGCAGCGTCCCCTGGCAGCCCGCCTCGACCCGGGCCGACGTCGGCTCGGCCAGCAGGGCGGCGTCGCCGGCGAGCAGGTCGGGCCGGTCGCGGAACAGCCGCTCGACCCCGTTGAACCGGGCGTCGATCTCCTCACACTCGTAGAAGACGAACGTCGCGTCCACCGCCGGCTCCGACACGGTCCGGGCCAGCTCTGCGAGCACGGCCACCCCGCCCTTCATGTCGCACGACCCGAGTCCCCACAGCACGTCGCCCTCGACGCGGGCCCGCTCGTTGCCGTTGGCCGGCACGGTGTCGGTGTGGCCGGCGAGGACGAGCCGACGCTCCCGCCCGAGCGACGTCCGAGCCACCAGGTTCTCCCCGACCCGGGTCAGCGACAGCCACGGGACCGGAGCGAGCATCGCCTCCAGGTGGTCCGTGACGGCGCGCTCGTCGTGGCTCACGGAAGGAATGTCGACCAGCGCCGCCGTGAGCTTGAGAAGGTCGGTCACCGGCCCGCGCCCGCGCCGAGCGCGCTCAGGCGCCGGTGGCGCCGTGTTGGCGCAGCAGCGACTCCAGCGTCGACTTCTCGTGCCGCTGGCCCTCCGGCATCCGGCTGATCACCAGCGCGCACGGGAGCCCGAACTCGCCGCCGGGGAAGACCCGGGGTCGGGTGGCGGTCACGGCCACGCTCCACGGCGGAACGACGCCCCGGCCGAGCTCCTCCCCCGTCTCGGCGTCGATGACCGGGATGGTGGACGACAGGATCAGGCCGGCACCCAGCACCGCCCCCCGGCCCACCCGGGCACCCTGCACGATCATGCAGCGGCTCCCGATGAAGGCGTCGTCCTCGATGATCACCGGCGCAGCCTGCGGAGGTTCGAGCACGCCGCCGATCCCCACTCCTCCGGAGAGGTGGACCCGGGCGCCGACCTGGGCGCAGGAGCCGACCGTGGCCCACGTGTCGACCATGGTGTCGGCGCCGACCCGGGCGCCGATGTTGACGTAGCTGGGCATGAGCACGGCGCCCGGCTCGATGAACGACCCCCATCGGGCCGACCCGCCGGGCACGACCCGTACCCCGGCCTGCACCCATCCCCGCTTGAGCGGGATGCGGTCGGCGAACTCGAACGGGCCCAGCTCCATGGTCTCCAGGGCCGACAGGCGGAACAGGAGCAGGATGGCCTGCTTGAGCCAGGCGTGGACGACGATCTCGCCCGTCGTCGGGTCGACTTCGGCCACCCGGGCCTCGCCGCAGTCGAGCAGGGCGACCGCCTCGCGCACCACGGCCAGCGCGTCGTGGTCGTCGGGGGTCAGCTCGGCGCGGCGCTCCCACAGCTCGGCGATCTGGGCCTCGAGGTCAGCCATTTGTCGGAGGGTAGCCGGGGCCGGGCGCCCAGTCGCCCGACGACCCAGTCGCCGACGACCAGTCGCCGACGATCAGGCGCCGACGATCAGTCGCCGACGATCAGTCGCCGGCGGAGCGCCGAGCCGACCCGTACAAGGACTCCGGCGTGTAGGCGCCGAGCAGCCGGTCGCCGTCGACCACCGCCACCCAGCCGGCGTCGCCGAGGAGCAGGGCCGAGGAGACGTCCTTCAGGCTGGCGGCCGGCCCCACCCGGGCGGCGACGGCCCGCATGACGGCCGCGACCGCGACCGCACCGCCGCCATCGGCGCCGTGACCCTCGCCATCTGCGTCGGCCCGCCGAAGCTCGCCCACCAGCCGCCCGTCGACGTCGACCACCGCGGCCCAGGCCGCGGACGCGCCGTCGAGCGCCCGGCGGGCGTCGGCCAACGGCGTGTCCGGCGACACCGTCACCGGCTTCTCCAGGTCGGCGACGTCGACCGGGACGACGCTCAGCCGCTTCAGGCCACGGTCGGCGCCGACGAAGTCGGCCACGAACGGCGACGCCGGCCGACCCAGCACCTCCGCCGGCGGCGCGTACTGCTCCAGCACCCCGCCCTCGCGCAGCACGGCGATCCGGTCGCCCAGGCGGACCGCCTCGTCGATGTCGTGGGTCACGAACACGACGGTCTTGCCCACCTCGGCCTGCAGCCGCAGGAACTCGCCCTGGAGCCGGTCACGGGTGATGGGGTCGATGGCGCCGAACGGCTCGTCCATGAGCAGCACCGGCGGGTCGACGCCGAGGGCGCGGGCCACGCCGACCCGCTGGCGCTGCCCACCCGACAGCTCGTGCGGGTACCGGCGGCCGTACTGGCGGGGGTCCAGGCCGACGAGGTCGAGCAGCTCGTCGACCCGGGCCCGCACGCGCGCCTTGTCCCACCGGAGCAGCCGGGGGACGGTGGCCACGTTGTCGGCCACGTTCAGGTGGGGGAAGAGGCCGACCTGCTGGATCACGTAGCCGATCCGGCGGCGCAGCTCGACCGGGTCGGCGGCGGTCACGTCGTCGCCGTCGAGGAAGATGCGCCCGCCGGTGGGTTCGATGAGGCGGTTCACCATCTTGAGCGTGGTGGTCTTGCCGCACCCGGACGGCCCGACGAGCATGCAGATCTCCCCCGCGCCGACTTCGAGGCTCAGCGCGTCGACCGCGACCTGGCCGTTGTCCCAGCGTTTGGTCAGCGACTCCAGCCGGATCATCGGGCGATTGGTCATGGGAGGAACTCGCTAGTCTGCCGGGAGTGTCGGACCCGTGGGTGCGATGGGACTGGGTGAGCAACCACGGCGCGGACATCCTTGCCGCGACGCGCCAGCACGTGGAGCTCACCGGCATTGCCGTCGGTCTCGGGCTGGCCATCTCGCTGCCGCTCGGCCTGGCCGCCCGCCGGTGGCGGTGGACGGAAGGGCCGGTGCTCGGCTTCACCGGCGCGCTGTTCACCATCCCGTCGCTCGCCCTGTTCGCGCTGCTGGTCCCCTTCACCGGCCTGTCCCGGACGACGGCCGAGATCGGGCTGGTCGCCTACACGCTGCTGATCCTGGTGCGGAACATCGTCGCCGGCCTGGAGGGCGTGCCCGAGGAGGTCCGGGAGGCGGCACACGGCCTGGGGTTCCGGCCCGCCGGCCAGCTCCTGCGGGTGGAGCTGCCGCTCGCCCTGCCGGTGATCATCGCCGGGATCCGCATCGCCACCGTGACGACGATCGGCCTGGTGACCGTCACCGGTCTCATCGGCCAGGGCGGCCTCGGCGCCCTCATCATCGACGGCATCAACCGGGACTTCCGCACGCCCCTCGTCGTCGGCTCGGTCCTGTCGATCACCCTCGCGGTGCTGGCGGACGTCGGCCTGGCCGGGATCGCCCGGCTCCTGTCGCCCTGGTCGAGAGGAGCGCGAGAGGCGTGAGCCTGCCCGCCGACGTCGTCACCTGGTTCACCACGGCCGACCACTGGCGGGGCGACTTCGGCGTGCCCCACCGCATGCTCGAGCACGTGACGATGTCGGCGGCCGCGATCGTCGCCGCCGTGGTCATCGCCCTGCCCCTCGGCATCTGGCTCGGCCACCGAGGCCGGGGTGGGTCGGTGGCCATCAACCTGGCCAACGTCGGCCGGGCCGTCCCGTCGCTCGCCATTCTGGCCCTCTTCCAACAGGCGTTCGGGCTGCGGGGCTGGCCCGGGTTCGGCGCCCGCCCCGCCTTCGTCGCCCTCGTCGCCCTGGCCGTGCCCCCCCTGCTGACGAACGCCTACGTCGGCATGCGAGGGGTGGACCGGGACGTCGTCGAGGCCGCCCGGGGCATGGGCATGACCGGCGCCGAGCTGGTGTGGCGGGTGGAGGTACCCATCGCCCTGCCCCTCCTGCTGGCCGGGCTGCGCACTGCCGCGGTCCAGGTGGTGGCCACGGCTACGCTCGCCGCGGTGACGGCGTGGGGAGGGCTGGGACGGTTCATCGTCGACGGGTTCGGCCAGCAGGACGACGCCCAGATCGTGGCCGGCGCGCTGCTGGTCGGCCTGCTCGCCCTGGCCACCGAGCTGGGGCTGGGCTGGGTGCAGCGGGCGGTGGTGTCGGACGGCCTCCGGCCCGACCGGCGGCGGCGAGAGACAGCAGTGGCGGTCGCGACCGCATGACCAGGAGGAATCGATGACCCGTCCCTTTCCCGTGAAGTCCCGCACCGTCGGGACGGTGGCGGTGCTCGCCGCCTTCGTCCTCGGCGCCTGCGGTTCCGGGAAGTCGAGCACGTCGACCGCGGCCGGCAAGAGCCTGGTCATCGGCTCGGCGCCGTTCCCCGAGAGCGAGATCGTCGCCAACATGTACGCCGGCGCCCTGCAGGCCGACGGCTACCAGGTGACCGTGCGCAGCGGGCTCGGCCAGCGCGAGATCTACCTGCCGGCCCTGGAGCAGGGCGGGAAGAACAACGGCATCGACCTCGTCCCCGAGTACGTGGGCACGCTGCTCGAATACGTGAACAAGGGCGCGGGCGAGGCCAGCGGGGACCTCGACGCCACCGCCACCAAGCTGCGCGCCCGCCTCGACCCGATGGGCCTGACCGCCCTGACGCCGTCGCCTGCGGCCGACCAGAACGCGTTCGCGGTGACGAAGGCCACGGCCGACAAGGACAAGCTGAAGAAGCTGTCGGACCTGGTTCCCTACGCCAGCAACATGACCCTGGGTGCCGGCCCGGAGTGTCCCACCCGACCGTTCTGCCAGCCGGGCCTGGAGAAGACGTACGGCCTGAAGTTCAAGACGTTCCGCGTCCTGGACTCGGGCGGCCCGAAGACGATCGACGCGCTCGTGGCCGGCGACATCGACGTCGGGCTGGTCTTCTCCAGCGACGGGAGTGTGGCCGCAAAGAACCTCGTCGTGCTCGACGACGACAAGAAGCTGCAGACGGTCGACAACATCGTGCCCGCCATCCGCAAGGACGTCGTCGACGACACGATCCGCAAGGACCTGGACAAGGTCTCGGCCGCCCTCAACACCCCGGACCTGATCCAGCTGAACAAGCAGGCCTCGGTCGACAAGGCCGACCCCGACGTCCTGGCCAAGGCGTGGCTGCAGCAGCACGGCTTCACCAAGAAGTGAGCGCTCAGTCGGTTCCCCGGACGTCGAGCCCGGCTTCGGCCAGGTGGTCCTCGACGGCCTGACGCTGCTCGGCGGTCATGGCCCCCCGGGCGCCCTTGGGCACCTCGACGTCCAACAGGTCGGCGGCCACGATGAGCGACTCGTCGTAGCTGTAGAGGTCGAGCTCCCACGCGTCGGGGTCGCCCGGAGGCTGGTCCAAGCGGGCCCGAAGGGACCGCAGGCGCTCAGCCAGCCGGTCGCGCTTGTCGTCGTCGACCGTCATGACCCGGCGTCGTCGTCCTCGCCGTCGTCGTACTGGTGGAGGTCGCCGAACCGGGCCTTGACGTTCATCTCGCTGGTCACGAACAGGTCGGCGATCTCCAGCCACGTCGCCCCGTCCTTGCGGGCCTCCTCGACCAGGTTCCGGGTGATGGCCTCCAGGTAGCTGCGGGCCGCGTTGGTGGCGGCGATGCGGGCCACCGCCGGCTCGGCCGGATCGGTCAGCTGCGTCACCAGGCGGCGTAGGCCGACGATTGACTCGGACTCGGAGGGCAACGCTCGTCCTTCCCCGGCGGGCCGGTCGCCCACCTCTGCGCCGATCGTAGGCTGACCCCGACCGATGGCCGGATCCTCCTCGACCGATGCGCTGGTGGCCGGCGTGGACCTGGCCACGGCCGACGTCCGGGTGGCGCTGGTCGACGGTCGCGGCCGGGTGGCGGCTCGGGCGCAGGCGTCGCTGGCCCCGCCGCACCGGCCCGCCCCGGGGATCTCCGAGCAGGACGCCCGGTCGTGGTGGCCGGCGGTGGCGCGGGCCCTGCGGGAGGCGGCGTCGGGCGTGACCGGCCCGGTGGTGGCGGTTGCCGTGTCGGCGACCTCGGGGACGGTCGTGCTGGCCGACGCCCGCTTCGAGCCCGTCGGGCCCGCGCTGCTCTACGACGACGGGCGGGTGCCGGCGACGGAGCGGTGGGACTGGCTGCTCGCCCAGCCCGACGCCGCCACCGGAGCGGTGGCCCACGCCTGGCACGCGTCGGACCTGATCGTCGGCCGCCTGACCGGCCACCCGCCGCCCACCGACTGGGGCCACGCCCTCAAGACCGGGTACGACCCCGGCGAGGGCCGGTGGACCCGACCAGGCGGTCCGGCCGCCGCCCTCCGACCGGCCGAAGTCCTGCCCCCGGGGTCGCCGGCGGGCACCCTGAGCGCGGCGGCCGCGGCCGCGACGGGACTGACCGAGGGCTGCCCGGTGCGGCTGGGCACCACCGACGCCGGCGCGGCCCAGCTGGCCGCGGGAGCCGATCGGCCCGGGCGGTTCGTGACCGTGCTGGGCACGACCCTGGTGGTCAAGGGGGCCAGCGAGGACCGGATCGACGACCCGGCGTCGGGCATCTACAGCCATCGCCATCCGGGCGGCTGGTGGCTACCGGGCGGGGCGTCGAACGTCGGCGGGGGGTCGCTGCGGGCCGGCTTCGCCGAGGACGACCTCGGTCGGCTCGACCGGGAGGCGGCACGGCGGGGGCCGGCCGGCGTCGTCTGCTACCCGCTCGTGCGCCCGGGCGAGCGGTTCCCGTTCGCCTGTGCGGACGCATGCGAGCTGTGGATCGGCGCGCCGGCCGACGCCGTCGAGAGGTACCGGGCGGTGCTCGAAGGCGTGGCCTTCGTCGAGCGGCTCGGCTACGAGCGACTGGCCACGCTGGGCGCCACCGCCACCCCGCCCGTGCGCACCGCCGGCGGCGGGAGCGCCAGCGCGGTGTGGTCGTCGATCCGGGCCACCGTCCTCGGGATGCCCGTCGCCCGCGCCCCGTCGGCCGACACCGCCTTCGGCGCCTGCGTGCTGGCCGCGACCGGGACGCTGCACGGGTCGCTCGACGCCGCCTCGGACGCCATGGTCCCCGAACCGGCCGATCCGGCGGAGCCGGTGGCCGCGGACCGCGACCGGATGGACGACAGTTACGGGCGCTTGGTGGAGGCGGTCCGGGAGAGGGGGTGGGTGGGATGGCCCGCATGAGCTGGGCGGCGGCGGCGGCCGAGGTCGCGGCACGCGACCCCGCGCTGGCGGCGGTGATCGAGCGGGCCGGGCCCGTCGGGCCTCGGTCGAAGGACCCGGACGGACCGTTCGGCGCCCTCGTCCGGTCGATCACGTACCAGCAACTCGCGGGCCGGGCCGCGGCGGCCATCCACGGGCGGGTCCGGGCGCTGGTCCCGGGGCCACTCACTGCCGAGGCGATCCTGGCCCTTCCCGAGACGGCGCTGCGCGAAGCAGGCCTGTCCGCCGCCAAAACGGCGTCGATCCGCGACCTCGCGGCCCGTACCGCCGACGGCCGGCTCGCCCTCGCCCGTGTCAGCCGGCTGCCCGACGACGTGATCGTCGCCCAGCTCACCGAGGTGCGGGGCATCGGCCGCTGGACGGCCGAGATGTTCCTGCTGTTCGAGCTGCACCGGCCCGACGTCTGGCCGGTCGGCGACCTGGCCGTGCGCAACGGCTGGCGCATGGCCCACGGGTTGGATGTGGCGCCCACACCCGCCGAGCTGACCGTGCTCGGCGACCCACTGCGGCCGCTGCGGTCGGTCGCCGCGCTGTACTGCTGGCGGGCCGTGCACCTCTCCCGGGGTGAGCCGTGACCGGACGGCTCGGGCGCCGTACCCTGGGCTCGTGGCAGACGAGCCGCTGAGCCGGCAGACCCCGCAGGCCGCGGCGCAGCGGTGGGTGCAGGCGATCATGGACGACGGCGACCTGGCGGCGGCCTGGCCCCTCACCGACCCGGTGCTGCGCCTCGTCCTGGCCCAGGACTGGGTCTGGACCAACCGGCACCACCCGAGCATCGGCCACGACCGCAGCTGGGACGAGCTGGCCCGGGGGCTGTCGGCTGTGCCGCCGGCGCACGAGCTGTGGGACGCCTTCTCCCGGGAGCTGGTCAGCCGGTACGCCAAGATGTGGGAGGGGTTCTCCAGCCGCACGTGGGCGACGTGGGACCAACCCGAGCTCGTCGGGGTGGACCTGGAGATGGTCACGTTCCTGGAGAGCGACGGTCGCCCCGTCCGGTTCGATCCCGGCCGTTCGGCTCTCGCCCGCCGTTTCGCCATGCGCCACACCGACGACGGATGGGTGGTGGCCAGTCTCAGCGGGGGCCAGATGTTCGTTCCGGGCTGGCCGCCGTCGTTGGAGGTCTAAGCCGCGCCCTTTCGGGGAAGGACACTGCCTGACAGGCAGGTTCAGGCGCGCGGAAGGCCTCAGAAGAGACGGCCACCCCGCCGACCACCGGCAAGAAGTAGAGGCCGATCGAATGACTTCCCAGGCCGCGTCCGCGGCCCCCTTCGTCGACGACCAGTTCCTCGTGCGGCAGCGCGCCGAATTGGTGGCGCGCCGCCGGGCGTACAGGGAGCAGCTCGAGCGGCTGTCCGTCGCCGTCGACGAGCTGGGCGAGACCACCGGAGCGCCGGATCTCGGCGACGACGAGGGCTTCGCCGAGGCCGACCCGATCAACGTCGAGCGCGACCAGATCCTCTCCCTCCGGGCCATCGCCCGCCAGCGGCTGGACGAGGTCGACGCCGCCCTCACCCGGTTGGAGGCCGGCACCTACGGTGCTTGCCGCACCTGCCGTCACGCCATTTCCATCGCACGACTTGAAGCGGTTCCCGAAGCATCCCAGTGCATCACGTGCGCCAGCGGAACCGCGCTCCGCCGGAGGTAGTTGCAGTGAGCATCGAAACCGTTTCCTTGGAACTGAAGAGCCTCCGCAGCCGCTTGGAGGCCCAGCGCAACAACACCCATTCGTGGCCCACGAAGGAGGAGGAGCACGCCGCCGACCTGGACCGCTACGACCGTCGGCTGCTCAAGGCGGCGGCCATGGTGGGGGTCGAGACCCCCCCGGCCCGCCGCCACGACGGCTTCCTGCTGAGCGACGACGACCGCCGCCTCCTCGAGGAACGCCTGGTCGGCGCTGGTGTCGACGTCTACGCACCGGCCGAGAAGTCCCCGCGTTGACGGCCCGCCACCCTCAGGCGACGCCGGCCGCCGGCCGGCAGTGCCGGCACGGCCGGTAGCCGGCCGCGGCCGCGGCAGCGGCGTCGGCGACCTCGACCCGATGGCCGGCGGTGATGCGCCGGGCAGAGGTGCAGCTCGGGTAGCAGTAGATGCCGGTGGTGTCGCTGGCGACGTAGCGCACGCCGCGGCGGCCGAGCGCCCGGCTCTCGTCGAGGTCGACCTGCTCGAACCGCAGGAGGTCGACCTTCAACTGCGGCCCGAACCCGTAGTTGCCCGGCATCCCGTCGCTGCGGACCACCCGGTGGCACGGGATCAGGATGGGGACCGGGTTGCGACCGAGCGCGGATCCGGCGGCCCGGACCGCGGCCGGGTGGCCGATCTCCCGGGCGATCCAGGCGTAGGGCCGGATCTCGCCCGGGGGGATCTCCAGGGTCTTGGCCAGCACGGCCCGGTCGAAGGCGCCGACGGTGCGCAGGTCGTAGCGCAGGCCGGTCCCCCGGCCCGAGCGGAGGGCGGCGGCCAGCCCCGACGGCGCCCGGTCGGCCGGGCGCAGCGGCCGCCCGAATCGGGTCCGGAAGTACTCGACGAACCGGTCCCGGTCGTCGCCCAGCCACGACGTCGGGCAGACGTAGCTGATGCCGACGTCGGTGAAGGCGACGTAGAGGGCCCCGAGCGGGCCGTCGGCCTCCACCCAGCGGGCGAAGACGGAGTCGTCGAAGCCGGCAGGGGCCGGCACCGCCAGTTCGGCCAGCTCGGCCGCCAGCGGGTCGTCGTCGGTCAGCGGAACGGTCACGGCGCCTCCTCGGGGATACTGGCCCGCAGGCGCTGCAGCCCGCGGGCGACATGGGACTTGGCGGTGCCTTCGGGGCAGCCCATCACAGTGGCCACCTCGGCATAGGGCAGGCCCACGACGTGGCGCAGGACGACCGCGGTGCGCTGGCCGTCCGGCAGCCGGGTCAGCAGGGCGCCCAGCCGGGCCTGCCCGTCATGGCGCTGGGCCGAGTCCTCCGGGGTCTCCGGTGCGCCGTCGCGCCCGTTGGGACAGGTCCAGGCGTCGAACGCCACCTGGGCCGGGCGACGGGAGGCCGCCCGGGCCTCGTTGCGGACGAGGTTGAGCACGATGGTGAGCAGCCACGGTCGCAGCTGGAGCTCGGCCCGCCGCGCCGGCGGATAGCTGCGGAGGGCGACGTAGGCCCGCAGGAACGTCTCCGCCGCCAGGTCGGCCGCGTCCTCGGCCCGGCCCGCCATGCGCAGGGCCGTCGTGAAGACCGCCTGGCCGTAGCCGGCCACGACGTCGGGAAAGGCGGCCTCCAGGTCCTCGCCGAGCCGGAAGGCCAGATCTGCGGTCATCACTGGAAGAACACCGCGTCGGCGCGTCCGGTTGCAGGCGGGCGGCGAACTAGGCCCGAAGGCGGTCGGCGACGAGCCGCAGCCGGTCCATCGGTTGGACGAGCGCGACCCGCACGTGGGCTGCGCCCGCGGGGCCGTAGAGGTCGCCCGGCGACACGAGGACCCCGCCCCGGCGGGCCAGGTCGGCGGTGAACGCCCAGGCGTCGCCCTCTCCGGGGGCGCGGGCCCATAGGTAGAAGCCGCCCCCGGGCAGGTCGACCTGCGCGCCCTCGGCGCGGAGCACGTCGGCGAAGAACCACAGGCGTTCCAGGTACCGCTCGCGCTGCTCGTCCACGTGGGCGTCGTCGTCCAGGGCGACCGCGGCCGCGGCCTGGATGGGCCCGGGGACCATGAACCCGGCGTGCTTGCGGACCTCGGCCAGATAGTGCACCAGCTCGGGGTCGCCGGCGTAGAAGCCCGCCCGCAGGCCGGCCAGGTTCGAGCGCTTGGAGATCGAGTGCACGGCCAGCACGCCGTCGAGCCCGTGCTCCAGGATCGTGCGGGGCAACCCGTCCCAGGTGAACTCGGCGTAGCACTCGTCGCTCAGGACGGGGACGCCGTGGCTGCGGCCCCACTCGGCCGCGCCGGCGAGGTCGGCCAGCGCGCCGGTCGGATTCGACGGCGAGTTGACCCACAGGCACAGGGCCCGCGCCGCATCTTCGTCGCCGACGGCGGCGAGGTCGTCGACCGCCACGGCGCGGCAGCCGGCCAGGACGGCGCCCATCTCGTAGCTCGGATAGGCGATCGACGGGTAGAGCACGGTGTCACGGTCGGGCGAGCGCAGCCGCAGCCATCCGACGACGTTGGCGACCAGCTCCTTGGTCCCGACGCAGGCGGCGACGGCGTCGACGCCCACGTCCACGCCGAACCGCCGCGCCATCCATCCCACGGCCGCCTCCCGCAGCCCCGTCGTCCCGATGGACGGGGGATAGCCCCGCTCGGCCCCCGAGGCGCAGAGGGCGGCGACCGCGGCCGGGGGCGGCGGGTCGAACGGCGTGCCGATGGAGAGGTCGACCAGGCCGCCGTCGTGGGCGGCGGCGACCGCCTTGGCTCCGTCGAGGCGGTCGTACGGGTACGGGGGCGGGGTGAAGCCCCCGCTCACGCCACGAACTCGCTGAACCGGCCCAGGTCGTCCGGTCGGATGCGGGCCCACATCCGGGTGCCCTCGGGGTCGTGGCACTCCGAGACCACCTCGCCCTGGCGGTGGACGGCGGCCACCACGTCGCCCCGGTCGTAGGGCACGACCAGCTCGACCACGTGCGTCATCGACCGCAGCCGCTCGCCGACGGCGGCGAGGAGGGTGTCGATGCCCTGGCCCGTGGTCGCCGACAGCAGGACCGATCCCGGGTGGCGCTGGGCCAGGCGACGGGCCTCGTCGGGGTCGGCCAGGTCGGCCTTGTTGAAGACCAGCAGCTCGGGGACGTCGTCGGCGCCGATGTCGCGCAGCACCCGGCGCACCGCGTCCATGTGGGCCGCCGGGTCCGGGGTGGACGCGTCGACCACGTGGATGAGCAGGTCGGCCTCGGCCACCTCGTCGAGGGTGGAGCGGAAGGCCTGCACGAGCTGGTGGGGCAGCTTGCGCACGAACCCGACCGTGTCGGTGACCAGGACGCGCTCGCCGCCGGGCAGGTCGAGGCGCCGGGTGGTCGGGTCGACGGTGGCGAACAGGCGGTCCTGCACGAGGACGCCGGCGTCGGTCAGGCGGTTCAGCAGGGTCGACTTGCCCGCGTTGGTGTAGCCGACGATGGTCACCGTCGGTAGCCGTGAGCGGGCCCGGGCCTTGCGCTGGGTGCGGCGGTTCTTGCGCAGCTCCTTCAGGTCCGATTCGAGCTTGGTCACCCGACGCACGAGCCGTCGCCGGTCGACCTCGAGCTGGGTCTCGCCCGGGCCCCGCGTGCCGATGCGGCCGGCCTGCTGGCTGAGGGTGATGCCCTTGCCCCGCAGCCGGGGCAGCCGGTACCGCAGCTGGGCCAGCTCGACCTGGGCCTTGCCCTCCTGGGTGTGGGCGTGCTGGGCGAAGATGTCGAGGATCAGGGCGGTGCGGTCGATGGCGGTGCGGCCCAGGATCTTCTCCAGGTTGCGGCTTTGGGCCGGCGACAGCTCGTCGTCGAAGATCACCGTGTCGGCGTCGACCGTGTTCGACAGGTCGCGCAGCTCCTCCGCCTTGCCCTTGCCGACGAACGTGGCCGCGTCAGGCTCGCTGCGGCGCTGCAGGACCCGGTCGGCCTCGTCGGCCCCGGCGGTGTCAGCCAGCGCGGCGAGCTCCTCCAGCGAGAGTTCGGCCTCGCTCACGCTGACCGGGGGAATGGCGACGCCGACGAGGACGACGGTCTCCCGGCGATGTCGTTCTATGAGAGCCATGGCACCTCGACAGTGGCGATGTGGTCGGCCGGCCCGCTGAGGACGATCGTGTCCGACTCGAGGTGGACGGTGGCGTTCCCGCCCGGCTGGGTCACGGTCACGTGGGTGCCGACCCGGCCCCACATGTAGGCCGCCGCCGCGGCCGCGCACGCGCCGGTCCCGCAGGCGAGGGTCTCACCGACCCCGCGCTCCCATACCCGCAGCGTGAGGTGGTCGCGGCCGGGGCCGATCACCACGAACTCCACGTTGCGGCCCCCGTAGACCGCGGCGCGCTCCACGATGTCGAGCGTGTCGAGGCTCTCGTCCTCGTCCAGGGGCACCACCGTGTGGGGATTCCCCATGTCGACGAAGGCCACGCCCCCGTCCTTGGCGTCGATCTTGGCCATCCCCATGTCCACGCTGGCCCACCCGTCGTCGTCCACCGTCACCAGCCGGTCGCCCGCGTCGGTGGCGACCAGCAGCCTGGGCCCGGACAGGCCGGCGTCGACCATGGCCATGGCCAGGCAGCGGATCCCGTTCCCGCTCATCTCGGCCCGCCCACCGTCGGCGTTGAACAGCTCCATGGCGCAGCCGGTTCCGGCTCGGCCGGGGATGACGCGGATCACCCCGTCGGCTCCGATCCCCCGGTGGCGGTCGCACAGGGCGCGCACCTCCCCCGGCTCGACCGGGCGGCGATCGCCGAGGTCGAGCAGCACGAGGAAGTCGTTGCCGAGGCCGTGGTACTTCTCGAGTCGGATCATGAGGCGGGCGGGATCATGGGGAGCGACCAGTCTCCCAGCAGGGCGGGCAGAAGATCGACCGGATTGCGGCCGGTGGCCAGCCAGGTGATGCGGGGGTCCCTGCGGAACCACGCCCGCTGGCGGCGGGCGAAGGCGCGAGTGCGACGGACGGCGGCGTCGACCGCTTCGTCAAGAGGGCACCGGCCGGCCAGGTGGTCGAGCAGCTCCCGGTAGCCGAGCGCCTGGCGGGCGGTTCGGGACATGCCTCCGGCCGCCAGGCGGCGGGCCTCGTCGAGGAAGCCTTCGCCGAGCTGTGTGCGGTAACGGGCCTCGATCCGGGCGCCGAGCACGGGGCGGGGCAGCCACACGCCGGCGAGCCGGAAGCGGCTGCTGGGGCGGTACGTGCCGAGGCCGGGCCCGAACGACGAGAACGGCCTCCCGCTGCCGATGGTGACCTCCAGGGCCCGGACGAGCCGGCGGGCGTTGCCCGGCTCGATGCGTGACGCAGCCAGCGGGTCGGCCTCCGCCAGTCGCCGGTGCAACTCCTGCACCGGGCGGCCTTCGAGCTCGTGGCGCACCTCGGGCCACTGGCCCGGCAGCGCCAGCCCGTCGACCACCGCCTGGACGTACAGGCCGGTCCCGCCCACCACGAGGGCGCGGCGTCCCCGCTCCTCGATCCCGGCGATCGCCGCCGCGGCCAGCTCCTGGAACCGGGCGACCGAGAAGTCCTCCTGCGGCGCGGCGACGTCGAGGAGGTGGTGGGGGATCTCGGCCCGCTCGGCCGGAGTGGCCTTGGCCGTGCCCACGTCCATGCCCCGGTACACCTGCATGGAGTCCGCCGAGACCAGCTCCACGCCGCCCAGCCGGCGGGCGACCTCGAGGGCGAGGGCCGACTTGCCGCTCGCCGTGGGGCCGACGAGCACCAGGTGCCTCGCCCGTTCGGTCAATCCGCGGCCCGGTCCGGCCCCCGATCGACCCAACGGCGACGGGTCACCCGGCCGCCACCGGGATCCGGGTCTTGTGACGGGGCCGGGCGGTGATCTCGACCAGCTCGCCCCGCAGGAAGTGGGCCGCGGCGTCGGTGATGCCGACCTCGGCGAACGTGCCCGCCGGCGGCACCGGACCGGCGAAGTGGACCAGCTTGTTCTGGCCGGTACGGCCGGTGGCCACGGTGGCGTCCTTCTTCGACGGCCCCTCGACGAGGACCTCCTCGACCCGGCCGATCCGCGCCCGGTGACGGGCGAGGGCGGAGCGCTCGACCACGATCTTCAGCCGCTCGAACCGCTCGGCCACGACCTCGGCCGGCACGAACCGGTCCGCCATCTCGGCGGCCTGGGTGCCCGGTCGGGGCGAGAAGACGAACGTGTACGCGCTGTCGAAGGCGGCCTCGGCGACGACTTCGAGGGTGGCCTCGAAGTCGGCGTCGGTCTCGCCCGGGAACCCCACGATCAGGTCGGTGGTCACGGCAAGGTCGGCGACCGAGGCGCGGGCCGCGGCCAGCCGCTGCAGGTACCGGGCCGCCGTGTAGCCCCGGTGCATGGCGGCGAGGGTGCGGTCGCTCCCGGCCTGCAGCGGGAGGTGCAGGTGGGCGCAGGCCGTGGGCGTCTCGGCCATGGCCGCGATCGTCTCCGGTCGCAGGTCCTTGGGATGGGGGCTGGTGAAGCGGACCCGGCGGATGCCGTCGACCTCCCCGACGGCCCGGAGCAGCTCGGCGAACAGCGGCCGCCGGTGGGTGAGGTCGCGGCCGTAGGAGTTCACGTTCTGGCCGAGCAGGGTCACCTCGACCGTGCCCGCCGCGGCCAGCGCCCGCACCTCGTCGACGATCTCCTCGAACGGGCGGCTGATCTCCTTGCCCCGGACGGCAGGCACGATGCAGAAGGCGCACGCGTTGTCGCAGCCGATCTGGATCGTGACCCAGGCCGTGTACGGCAGCTCCCGCCGAACCGGGAGGGCCGACGGAAAGGCGGTGTCCTCCTCCAGGATCTCCATCACCGGGTCACCGGTGGCGGCCGCCTGGGCCAGCAGCTCCACCGCCCGGCCGACGTTGTGGGTGCCGAACACGGCGTCGACCTGCGGTGCCCGGGCCTGGATCAGGTCCCGGTCCTTCTGGGCCAGGCAACCGGCGACCGCGATCTGCATGTCCGGCCGCCGGTCCTTCAGCGACTTGAGGTGGCCGAGGTTCCCGTACAGCTTGTTGTCGGCGTTCTCCCGGATGCAGCAGGTGTTGAGGACGACGACGTCGGCCTCACCCACGTCTTCGGTGGCCTCCATGCCGCCGGCCTCCAGCAGGCCGGCCAGCCGCTCCGAGTCGTGGACGTTCATCTGGCAGCCGAACGTGCGGATCAGGTATTTGCGGGCCACGACGCCCACCGTACCGGCGACCGGTTCCCCGTCAGCGCGGAAAGAGGCCGGCAAGCTCGGCCTTCAGGGCCCGCAGGGCCCGGCCGCGGTGGGAGACGCCGCCCTTCTCGGCGGTCGTCATCTCGGCGAAGGTGCGACCGTCGCCACCGTCGGGGACGAAGACGGGGTCGTAGCCGAAGCCGTTCGTGCCCCGGGCGGCCTCGGCGATGTGACCGTCGACCCATCCCTCGGCCACGATCTCGCCGCCGTGCGGGAACAGGGCGACCACCACGGTGCGAAAGCGCGCCGTGCGCCCTTGGTGAGGGACGCCGTCCAGCTCGTCGAGCAGCTTGGCCACGTTGTCGGCATAGGTTGCGCCCGGACCCGCGTAGCGGGCGGCGTACACGCCCGGACGACCGCCGAGGGCGTCCACTTCCAGGCCGGTGTCGTCGGCCAGGGCGGCCTCGCCGGTGGCGGCGACCACCGCCTCGGCCTTGAGGCGGGCGTTGCCCTCGAGCGTGTCGGCCGTCTCGTCGACCTCGCCCATGTCGGCCGGACGGGGAGCGACGTCGAACTCGTCCTCCAGGAGGGCGGCCAGCTCCCGCAGCTTGTCCGGGTTGGCGGTGGCGAGGACCAGCCGGACCGTCACACGCGAGGTGGCGGCGGCGTCAGCAGCAGCTCGGCCTGGGCGTCGAGGATGGACGCGATCCCGTGCTCGGCCAGGCCCAGGAGGTCGTCGAGCTCGGACCGGCTGAACGGCTGGCCCTCGGCCGTTCCCTGGACCTCGACGAACCGGCCGGTGGCCGTCATCACGACGTTCATGTCGACCTCGGCCCGCACGTCCTCGGAGTAGTCGAGGTCGAGCATGCCGATGGCATCGACGACGCCGACCGACACGGCCGCGCAGGCGGTGGTGATCGGGTGCACGGGCAGGCGCCCGGCGACCACCAGCCGGGTCAGGGCGTCGTGGAGGGCGACGTAGGCCCCGCTGATGGAGGCGGTGCGGGTGCCACCGTCGGCCTGGAGGACGTCGCAGTCGAGGACGATCTGGCGCTCGCCGAGCAGCTTCATGTCCATGACCGAGCGCAGCGAACGGCCGATCAGGCGCTGGATCTCCTGCGTACGCCCCGACGGCTTGCCCTTGTTGACCTCCCGGTCGCTGCGGTCGGGCGTCGACCCCGGCAGCATCGAGTACTCGGCGGTGACCCAGCCCGTTCCCTTGCCCCGCATCCAGGGCGGCACCCGTTCGTCGACCGACGCGGTACACAGCACCCGGGTCCGGCCCATCGACACCAGGACCGAGCCGGCGGCCATCTCGGTGTAGTCGCGCACGAACGTCAGGGGCCGCAGGTCGTCGGGCTGGCGGCCGTCGCGCCTCATGCCTGGTACCTGGCGCCGACGATGGCCACCTCGACCGCCGACCCGAACGCCTCGGACCCCTCGGCCCGCGACCGCTCCCGGTCGAGCGTGGGCCACAGGTGGGTCAGCACGAGCCGGCCCGCTCCCGCCGCCCGCGCCGACGCCCCGGCCTGTCGGGCACTGAGATGCTGCAACGTCCCCTCCTCCTCTGCCGCCATGGTCGCCTCGCACAGTGCCAGATCCAGCGGGCCGCCGAGCGCTTCGAGCGACCAGGCCGGCCCGGTGTCGGCGGAGTACCCGAGCGAGCGGCCGCCGCCGTCGACCCGCATGCCCAGCGTCTCGGGCCCGTGATCGGTGCGGGAGAAGGTGAAGTCGAGCGTGCCGACGGTGACCTTGTCGCCGTCGGCCACGTCGTGCCAGGCCATTTGCGGCGAGGTGTCCTGATACGCCCGGTAGCGCAGGCCGGCGGGCGCGTAGACCGGGAAGCCGCGGCGGTCGAGCACGAACCGCAGCACGTTGTTCCAGCCCTCGAGGTCGGACCAGTGGTCCGGGTGCTCGTGGCTGAGGACGACGGCGTCCACGTCGGCCAGGGCGACGTGGAGCTGGAGGTTGGCCAAGGTGCCCGACCCCGCGTCGACCCAGACGGTCGTGGCCCCGTCGTCGACCAGGTAGCCGCTGCACGCGCCGCCGGGGCCCGCGTAGGAGCCTGAGCAGCCGAGCACGGTCACGGTCAGGCCCACGCCCACTCCTCGACCCGGTCGAGCTCGGGACCGAGGAGCCGGCTGCCGAGGGCCCGGAACCAGGCCACGTCCCCGGACGACACGAACCGGTGGGCGCCCTTGGCCGCCGAGCGGCGGCCGAGTCCGGTCTCGTCGAGGATCGACCTCACCTCGAACGCGGTCTCGTCGGCCGACGAGACCAGGACGACGCCACGGCCCATCACGTCGCCGATGGTCCGGGCCAGGAACGGGTAGTGCGTACAGCCGAGCAGCAGGGTGTCGATGCCGGCGTCGACCAGCGGAGCCAGCAGTCGCTCGGCCAGGACGTGCACCTGCTCGCTGCCGGTGTCGCCCCGCTCGACGAACTCCACGAACCCCGGGCAGGCGGCCAGGCTCAGGTCGACCGGCGCCCGGGTGGAGCGGACCGCCCGCTGGTACGCGCCCGAGCCGATCGTGCCGACCGTGCCGATCACCCCGACCCGGCCGTTGCGGGTGGCGCGGACCACGGCGCGCACGCCGGGGTCGATCACGCCGACGACGGGGACGTCGCACTCGAACCGCAGCAGCTCGAGCGCCGCGGCGGCGGCGGTGTTGCAGGCGACCACCACCATCTTCACGTCGTGGCGGTCGACCAGCAGCCGGGTGACCTGCAGGGCGAACTCCCGAACCTCTTCGAGCGGCCGGGGCCCGTACGGGTAGCGGGCGGTGTCGCCGAAGTAGACCAGGTCCTCGCCCGGGAGGAGGTCGATCACGGCGCGGGCCACCGTCAGCCCGCCGAAACCGCTGTCGAACATCCCTATCGGCCGGTCGTCCATACCGCCCAGGAGGCTACGTGCCCGACGGCGGGGTCGATTGACACCCGTGGGAGGCTGGGGCATCGGTCCAAGCCGGCCCCGCGGCAGCCGAGAGGGATGGTCATGCGACGGATCGGCGGAGTCCTGATGCTCTTGCTGCTCGCGGTCGCAGCTGCGTCCTGCGACAAGGGCGGCGGCACGACGACCCTCGCCGCGGTGGCCACGACGACCGTCCCCCCGGCGACCGACGCGCCCTCGACGACCGAGGCGCCCACGACCACCGCGGCCCCCACCACTTCGACCACCGCAGGGCCGACCACGACCACCGCAGCACCGACGTCGACCACGGTCACCGTCCGGACCACGGTCGCCACGACGGCCGCGACCGCCCCGGCCACGACCGCGGTCGCCACGACGGCTCCCCGGACGACAGCCACGACCGCGACGACCGCGGCGGCCCCGTCGACCGGCGGTGCGTGCGACCCGAACTACAGCGGGGCGTGCGTGCCGATCGCGTCAGACGTCGACTGCAGCCGGAAGGACAACGGCCCGGCCTACGTCGACGCCAAGAACTTCCGGGTCGTCGGCACGGACATCTACGGCCTCGACGCCGACCACGACGGGATCGCCTGCGAGAGCTAGAAGTACACGATCTTCTTGGCCCGCTCGACGACCTCGTCGATGTCGTCGGTCCAGGCGCCGGTCGACAGGTACTTCCATCCGCCGTCGGCGAGGACGGTCACGATCACGCCCGAGTCGAGCTGGGCGGCGGCCTTCGCCGCGCCGGCCATCGCCGCCCCCGAGGAGATGCCGGCGAAGATGGCCGCCTCGGTGACCAGCCGGCGCGTCCACTCGATCGACTCCCGGGGCCGGACGATGATCTTGCGGTCGAGCAGGTCCGGGTCGTACACGGGGGGCACGAACCCGTCGTCCAGGTTCCGCAGCCCCTCGACCATCTCTCCGGCCGGGGGCTCCACCGCCCACATCTGGATGGCCGGGTTGCGCTCCTTCAGGTACCGGCCGAGGCCCATCAACGTGCCGGCCGTACCGAGCCCGGCGACCACGTGGGTCAGCTCGGGGCAGTCCCGCCAGATCTCGGGCCCGGTGCCCTTCACGTGGGCCCCGGGGTTGGCCGGGTTGCCGTACTGGAACAGGAAGGCGACGTCGTCCGACTCCTTGGCCAGCCGCTGGGCCATGCGCACGGCACCGTTCGACCCCTCCGCTCCCGGCGACACGACGATCTCGGCGCCGAAGATCTCGAGGAGCTGGCGACGTTCGACCGAGACGTTCTCGGGCAGCACGACGCGCAGCTTGTAGCCCTTGAGCCGGGCGACCATGGCCAGGCCGATCCCGGTGTTCCCCGACGACGGCTCCAGGATGGTCTGGCCGGGCTTGAGCGACCCGTCCGCCTCGGCCGCCTCGATCATGTTGAGGGCGATGCGGTCCTTGACCGACCCGCCCGGGTTCTGGCCCTCGAGCTTGGCCAGGATGCGTACGGCCGGGTTCGGGCTGAGCTGGCTGACCTCGACCAGCGGCGTGTTGCCGATGGTCTCGAGGATCGAGCCGTAGACGGCCACGCCTGATGGAGCCGGCTCAGCCGCCGGCGACGGCCGGCAGGATGGTGATGACGTCGGACTCCGACACCGGGGTGGCCAGGCTGTCGAGGAACCGGACGTCGTCGTCGTTGCGGTAGACGTTCACGAACTTGTGCAGCGCGCCGTCCTCGGTGATGACCTGGCCGGCCAGGAGCGGGAACTGGCGGAGCAGGTCGTCGAACACCTCACCGACGGTGGCGCCGTTGGCCTTGACGGACGACTGGCCGGCGGCGTGCTGGCGGAGGACGGTTGGCAGGCGCACTTCGACAGGCACGGCGGGCAGGCCTCCAGCGGAGCAGGACGACGGGACTCTTCGGACGACCGAAATCCTACTTAGCTACTGGCCTTTCGAGGACGAGGGGCTCCTCGGCCACCTTCCCGTCGACGATGTTGAACGAGCGCACGACCGGCGTGGGGAGCCGCAGGGACACCAGCACGTAGTGCCATGCAGGGTCCGGCGCCTGGGCGATGTCGGTCGGCGAGGGCAGCGCCTCGGTGTGGGTGTGCGAGTGGTAGACGCCGATGATCTCCCACCCCTTGGCCTGCGCGTCGCGGTCCGCCTTCAGGAAATCGCCGGCGTCGAGCTGGTAGACGAAGTCCTGTCGCTCCGTCGGGGCCGCGTTGCGGCAGGGATAGACGGCGCGGACGTCGAGCCCGTCGATCTCGCCCGCCAGCAGCCCGCAGGCCTCGGCCGGCTTCTCCTTCTCGGTCTGGGCATGGTCGATGATGGCTTGCCAGTCGGCGCGGCTGATCCTGATCACGATGGGGCGAGGGTACTCTCCGCCCGGTGGCTCCCAAGGACGTGCAGGGCTCCCGAAAAGGCGTGAAGGTCGTCGCCAGCAATCGCAAGGCCCGCCACGACTACGACGTGCTGGACACGTTCGAGGCCGGTATGTCCCTCGTCGGCACCGAGGTGAAGTCACTACGCGACGGCAAGATCGTCCTCAAGGACGCCCACGCCCGGGTGGAGGACGGCGAGCTGTGGCTGGTCGGTGTCCACGTCGCCCCCTACGAGCTGGCCGACGGGTTCGGCGGCCACGACCCCGAGCGCCGGCGCAAGCTGCTGTTGCACCGATGGGAGATCGACGAGCTGGGCGAGCGGACCGCGCGCGAGGGGCTGACGATCGTGCCGTTGTCGGTGTACTTCAAGGAGGGCCGGGCCAAGGTGGAGCTGGGCCTGGCCCGGGGCCGGCGCAACTACGACAAGCGCCACGCCATCGCCGAGCGGGACGCGGCGCGGGAGGCGGCGAAGGCCATGTCGCCCAAGGGCCGGTAGACTGGCTCCGCATCTTGAAATGTCTTGGGGCTGACTGGTTTCGACGCTGGGACCGTTGGCTTGTCGTGCGACCCGAGTTGCTCAGACTCGATAAACGGGGCACAAAAACAGGTGCCAACACGGACCGTGAACTTGCTCTCGCAGCCTAAGAAACTGTAAGGCCAAGCTCAAATTGCGACCCGCAAGGGCACGCCGAGGACGACCCTTTGCCTTGGGAACAGAATGAGGGTTGACAGCTAGGGAAAGACCGCTGGCATGTAGGGAAAGACCGACTGACCTCATGGAAAGACGTGACGAGCAGTTCGTGACCCGGCACGAGGACAGCGTTAGGTCCATCTCACGGGAACGGTCGTAGCACGGGAAGTCCGCACCGGGCGGACGAGGGTTCGATTCCCTCCAGCTCCACGCGCAAGACAACCTGGACCCTAACCAACTGAGTACAGCGCGCTCACGGCGCCGTGAGCCGTTCGACCTCTCGATAGAACTTGTCGAAGGAGGGCGAGTTCCGCCGCGCCTCATCCAGATCGAACGCTGCGGTGTAGGACGGCTGGTCAACTGTCTCGGAGTAGTAGTTGCCAGGTTTGAACAGCGCCTCGAAGGCGCGCTTGGCGCCTCGGACGGATTCAGGGTCACGATCGAATGAAGCGTCGCTTGGCATGGCTCGGACGCCTCGAAGTGAGGTCAGGGCGGCAAGGAACCACGCCTCAAATTCACGATGCGCCAGCACGACTCCTAGCTTAACATGGGCCGCCACCGGCTTGGCCGTGGCAAGGAGTGCCGGAGCCAAGATTGCCGGGCAGTCGTCATCTGAATCAAGCAGCACGAGGATCGATTCACAGCCATCTCGTGCGAGGAGTGTCACAGACCGATCGAGGTCGGTCGAGTTCGTTGCGCCTGCGAGCCCGCGTTTGACGCGGATCGTCCTGTGAACGCCGGTATCGAACCGTCCAAGGGCGCCGTGTGCGATCCGCCGCACCAAGAGCGGCACGGCAACGGTTTCACCGTGACCCTCGACAATGAGGCCGAGGCGGGTCATTCCTGAGCGCGGAAAAGTCTGAGCTGTAGGCTGGCCTCACGATCGAATAGATCACCTCGCAGTTGCTCGAGCCTAAGGAGTTCGCCAACGGTATATAAATGATCTCGAACGGCCTGACGCAAGGAATCCTCGACCCTCCCGATAAGGGAGTTTCCCTCTATAGACTCGACCACAAGAACCGATTCAATGTCGAGATCGGGGTGGTCGAGGAGATCGGGGCTATGGGTCGTCAAGATTACCTGTCGGGCGCGAGACGCCTCAAGGAGCGCGTCCATCAGACGAACCGCCGCGCCCGGGTGCACAGCGATCTCTGGCTCCTCGATTGTCACAACAGGTATGCCTATTCCTCGCGGGGCTGTTTGGAACACGGCGACCAATACGCCAAGCGCCCGTAGCGTGCCGTCTGAGACGTTAGCTGCCAAATAGCGCCAGGGGTTCGGGTCGCCTGCGACCTCCTGGCGAAATTCGATGGTCTCCTTTGGCCCGATGGTTTTTGGGCCTACTGACCGTACTCCGGGTACAACCGCCCGCAGGTACTCTGCCACTCTCGCGGCAAGGCTGGGCGCCTCTTCGTTGACTCGCCGGATAACTGAGGCGAGATTCCCTCCGTCACGTTGGAGCAGATCCGCAGGATCGGGGTTCTGGAGCTCGCGAATGGCGTCCAAATTTAGGCTATAGGATCCGATCCCAACGAGGAGTTCATATACCCGCCTGAATTCTGGCAGGCCCGACGCCAGCCCGAGAAAGAGGCGGTCAGACTCAACCTGGTCGGGAAAGAAGTCGTCAAGGTGAGAGTCCGTGATCGTCCCGCGCTGTACGGTGAAGTACGCTGCCGGTTGATCGTCATACGATACGACGCATTCCTCACGAAGGATCTCGAAGCCCTGATTCTTCTTTGCGGAGATCTCAAAGGCATACCACCCCGCCCACCCCCCTCCCAGGCTCAGGTCTAGGCGAATGCCGAAGTTTGTCGGGTGGCCTCGCGACCGGCGCCGAACCTCGTTGATGCCGCCACGGTCTCGAAGCGCGTACTCCACGGTGCTTCTGAGCGAATCAGATGTGAACCGGAACGCGTCGAGGAAGTTGCTCTTTCCTGCGCCGTTCTGGCCGACCAGAAGGGTCAAGGGCTTCAGCGCGACGTCCGCGGCCCCGATGCTCTTAAAGTTCTTGATTCGGATGCGCGTGATCGCTGGGACGGGAACGGGTCCCTGCAGATCAAGGAGCCGCTGACGCCGAGTGGCGGTCGCGTCGTTCAGCGCAACTGGCCCGTTGCCGCGTGGTGGGCGATCCCGCGCTTCCATCTCGGCCATGGCACATCCTTGCCGACGCGGTGCCGAGGACGCGCCACTGGCGGGCGTTGTGGCCCATCAGGACGTGCGACGCTGGGCGAGCCACCGATGGTCCCGGGCAGCTGGGCGCCCTCTGATGCCGGGGCTGAGGGGTGCCGTCACGGGGCCGGAGTGCCCGTCACGATCATTCCCTTGGCGATGCGGCATGGCGAGCTCACCGCCAATCGAGACGAAGGGGGTTACGAGTGGGGTGATCCTGAGGAGGTCGCCGCCCTCGATGTGCCACGGTAAGGCGTGGATGAGGGTCGCACGAGCAGGCCGTGCGCCTGGTGTTCAGGGTTGGAAAGAAGTCGGACCAGCTCCACGCGAAATGTCACGGCATGCCTCACTTCGCATGCCGTGGACTACGGCCGCGACGTCGTGCGACGCTCACCCACGCTGGCTCGCAGGAGCTCGGCCAGCTGACGGCGCTCGTCGGCCGACAGGTCGTCGAGCAGGGGAAGGTCCACGATCAGGCCCTGGCGGTGCTCGCGTTCGAGTTGCCGGCCCGCTTCGGTGAGGACGAGCTGCTTCACCCGGCGATCGTCGGACGCCGTGCGCCGCTCGACCAGGCCCCGCGACTCCAGCCGGTCGACGATGCCGGTGACGTTGGACGCGTCGCAGCACAGCCGGTCGGCCAGATCCCGCATGGGGATCGGCTCGTCGAGCTCCCGCAGCGCCAGCGCCTGGGCGAACGAGAGGTCGAACTCGGCCGACCGCTCGGTGAACCGCTGGCGAAGGTCGCCGGTCAGCTGGAACAGCAGGCCGACCAGCTCCTCGAGGGTGGGCTCCGCGTCGCCGTGCCGCTCGCTGGCCCGGACCATCCACGAGCTCCCCTTGGTGGGCATGTCGCGATCATAGTCGTCCGAGAATATGGTTGACAAGTACCATCATCGTGTACTTGGATGATCGCAACGCAGGACAGTCAGCCGGTCCCATGAGGGAGGGTGCCGGCGACGACTGTCGCACACCGATCCCGCACCACGACCTCGTCGCGGCGCGCGCCACCAAGACCCTGGAGGAACTCGTGATCCGACTGGCCGACGTCTGCTACCGCCGCCGCCGGTACGTGCTGCTGGCATGGGTCCTCGTCCTCGCCGCGGTCATCGTCGCCGGCGGGGCGCTCCCGGCCGAGCACAAGGCCAACTACCAGACGCCCGGGGCCGAGTCGACGCACGCCTACGACCTGCTGGCCACGCGCTTTCCCGCCCGCAAGGGTGACGCGGTCAAGATCGTGTTCGCCGGCGACCTGGGCGATCAGGCGGTCAAGACGCAGGTGGACGCCGTCATCGCCACCGCCGCGGCCCGTCCCCACGTCACCGGTGTGACCAGCCCCTTCGCACCCGACGGTGCCGCCCAGGTCTCGGCCGACCACCGGGTCGCCTACGCCGAGGTCCACTTCGACCAGACGGTCGACAAGCTGGTGAACACCGACGCCCAGTTCCAGAAGCATTTCCTCGACGCCATCGCCCCGGGCCAGCGACCCGGCCTCGACGTCGAGGTGAGCAACTTCGTGGCCGCCCAGAAGCTGGGCTCGGAAGCCATCGGCCTGGTGTTCGCGGCCTTCATCCTGCTGCTGGCCTTCGGCTCCGCGCTGGCCATGGGGCTGCCCATCGTCACCGCCCTCTTCGGCCTCGGCATCGGCGCCACCCTGGGCGGCATCGCCTCCCGGGCCGTCCAGACGCCGGACTGGGCGGCGACGGTCGCCACCATGATCGGCCTGGGCGTCGGCATCGACTACGCCCTGTTCATCATCACCCGGTACCGGCAGTCGCTGGCCGGAGGGCTGCACCCTCGGGAGGCCAACATCACGGCCATGGGGACGGCCGGGCGGGCGGTGCTGTTCGCCGGCAGCACCGTGGTCATCTCGCTCCTCGGCATGCTGACCATGGGGCTGAGCTACCTCGACGGGGTGGCCGCATCCGCGGTGCTCGCCGTGCTGACCATGCTCGCCGCGTCGCTCACCCTGCTGCCGGCCGTCCTCGGCTTCGCCGGCACGAACATCGACCGCCTGCGCGTCCCGTTCACCGGACGGGCGTCCCACCAGGGCAAGCGGGCCTTCTGGTACCGGTGGAGCCGGGTCGTCCAGCACCGGCCGTGGTTCGCCTTCGCCGGCGGGGCGCTCGTCCTGCTCGTCATCACCACGCCCCTGCTGTCACTGCGCTTCGGCTTCCCCGACGACGGCAACAACCCGAAGTCGGAGACGTCGCGCCAGGCCTACGACCTGCTGACGACCGGCTTCGGCGCCGGCTTCAACGGTCCCCTCCTGCTGGTCGCCGACCTCCAGGGCACCTCCGACCGCGCCGGCACCGTCGCCCAACTGACCGAAGCGGCCAGGGCCACGCCGGGGGTCGCCTTCGTGACACCGGCGGCGACGAACCCCGCCGGCGACACGGCCATCGTCACCGTCTTCCCCGCCGACAAGCCGCAGGACAAGGCCACCGACGCGCTCGTCCACCGCCTGCGCGACACCGCCATTCCGAGCGCGATCGGCACGTCGCACGCCAAAGTGCTCGTCGGCGGGTTCACCGCCATCTCCATCGACCAGAGCAACTACATCAGCCGGCGCCTGCCGATCTTCATCGGCTCGGTCGTCCTGCTGTCGTTCGTCCTCCTGACGACGGTGTTCCGGTCGCCACTGGTCGCCCTCAAGGCCGGGATCATGAACCTGCTGTCCATCGCTGCCGCCTACGGGGTGATGTCCTACGCGGTGCAGGGAACCTGGCTCGGCCGGCTCTTCAACATTCCCGAGACGCCGATCCCGGCCTTCGTGCCCATGATCATGTTCGCCATCCTGTTCGGCCTCTCGATGGACTACGAGGTGTTCCTCCTCAGCCGCATTCGGGAGGAGTACCTGCGGAAGGGCGACAACGGCGTGGCCGTGGCCGACGGGCTCGCCGCCACCGCCAGGGTGATCACCGCCGCCGCCGCCATCATGGTGTTCGTGTTCGGGGTGTTCATCTTCGACCCCAACGTGTTCATCAAGCAGATCGGCCTCGGGCTGACGACGGCCGTCCTGGTCGACGCCACCGTCGTGCGCATGGTGCTGGTGCCGGCCACCATGGAGCTGCTCGGCAACGCCAACTGGTGGATACCTGCCTGGCTCGGCCGGCTCCTGCCCGAGCTGCACATCGAAGGCGAGGCCGCCGTGCAGGCCGAGCTGGCCCTCCTCCTCGCCGACGAAGAGGTTCCCGTCTGAAGTCGCCGTCCGGGTACCGGGGCGGGCCGCCGGCGGCGGCGCGCCCCGGGCGTTTCAGTGGGCGGCGTCGTACTCGGCGACGATGGCCTGGGGGATACGACCGCGGTCGCCGAGGTCGGGATGCCCGTTCTGGCGGGCCCACTCCCTGATCGACTTCAGCCGCTCGCGGTCCGCCGACGATCGCGGCGACGAACCGGCTCCGTTCGAGGCGCCGGAGTCGTCGGACGACGTGGCCCGGCGCGACCGGCGGTCGCCGCCCGAGCGGGCACGGTCCGACGACCATCCGATCAATCCCTGCACCGTGTTGTGGAAGTCGGCCGCGTGCTCGTCGCAGAGGTCGAGGCTGTACTCGTACCCGTCGAAACCGAAGGCGACCGTCTCCGCGCCGTCGACATTTTCCCCCTTTTCCGCCTTGCACCGGTCACAGGTGAGCTGGACGATGAGGGTCTTTGCCATTGGCTTCCTTTACGGCTGGGCGGGCGAGATCCGGACCAATGTAGGCGCGCCGTCCCGGCCCGGCCTGTCCTTCACCCCTCGGTCGACCCCTAGGATGACGCCCATCGCACGCATCCGTGACACGCTTCCCGCCTTCGAGGCCTATGCCCGCAAGGCCGGGTTGGAGAGCCCCATGCGGCGTGAGCTGCTGTGGAAGGACTCCTATCGCGCCGCCAACGTGGACGTGTTCAAGGGGTTCGACGATGCCACGCTCGGCGCCACCGACGGCATGTCGGCGCTGGTGCGGGACCTTTCGGCGGTCAGGGCCCGGGTCCAGGAGGCGGCGCCGGTCGTGACCCGGATGATCGAGGAGGTCGACCCGAAGCTCGGCGAGCTGCTCGGCCTGCCGCCGGAGCCGTCGCCGATCCACGTGCTCATGGTCGGCGCCTTCACCACCAACTCCGCCGTGGGCCGGCTGCACGACGACGTCGCCGTGTTCCACTGCCTGGAGTGGTTCCAGTCGCCCGAGGGCACGAAGGTGCTCATCGCCCACGAGGGCAGCCACGGCTGGCACGAGATCGCCCTGGAGCGCCGGGACGAGCAGGCACCGGTCGACGACATGGCGTGGATGGTGTTCACCGAAGGCATGGCCACCCAGGTGTCCCGGGCGGCCGTGCCCGGCATGGAGGAGATCGACTACTTCTGGTACGGCCACCCAGAGGCCCAGGGCTGGCTGCCGTGGTGCCAGCAGCACCTGCAGGAGCTGGGCAAGCACGTACGGGCGTCGCTCGACATCCCCGAGGCCATCGACACCTTCTTCGGCGGCGGCCTGGTCGACGGCAAATGGCGGGTCGGGTACTACCTGGCCGACTCCGTCGTCGGCGGCCTCGGCCGGACGTTGCCCGAGCTGGCCGCCATGAGCGTCGACGACGCCCGCCTGGCCGTGCGCGACGCGCTCGCCCGCTTCTAGCTGCGGGCCGCCTCGTCCTCCCAGGCGACGCGGGGGGCGTCCGACCACAGACGCTCGAGGTCGTAGTACCGGCGGGTCTCCTCCAGGAACACGTGGACGACGAGGTCCCCGTAGTCGAGCAGGATCCACTGGCTGTCACCCAGGCCCTCGACCCGCAGCGGGGCGATGCCACCGTCCGCCTTCAGTCGGGCCTCGACCTCCTCGGCGATGGTCTTGACCTGGCGGTTGTTGCGACCCGACGTGATCACGAAGGCGTCGGTGATGGCCAGCACGGCGCCGACCTCGAGAATCACCGTGTCGTCCCCGCCCTTGGCCGACGCCGCCCTGGCCGCGGTCCGCGCCCACTCGCGGACCTGGTCGGCGGTAGTCGTCGTCATCTGCCTCCAGCGTACAGGCCGCGCTCGCGGACGCAGGCAATTGCCGCGGCCGGAACGAGGTGGTCGAGCGGCCGCCCGTCGGCGGCCCGGGCCCGCAGGTCGGAGCTGGAGACGTCCAGGGCGGGGATGTCGACGTGGGTCGAGCGCCACGCCGGCCCGACGTCGACCGTCGCCGAGCCGCCCCGGCTCACGACGACCAGCGTGGCCAGTCGGGCGACGACGTCGGTCCGTCGCCACGTCCCGAGGTCGGCGGCGACGTCGGCGCCCACGATCAGGAACAGCTCCCGTTCAGGGTCCTCGGCGACGAGCTGCTCGAGGGTGTCGGCCGTGTAGGACTCGCCGCCGCGGTCGATCTCGATCGCGCTGGCCTGCAGACCGGGACTGCCGGCGACGGCGGCCTCGACCACGGCCAGGCGGTCGGCGGCCGGGGTGAGCCGGCGGCCGCTCTTCTGCCACGGCTGGTTGGCGACCACCAGCAGCACCCGGTCGAGCGCCAAGGCGTGGCGCACGTTGACCGCGGCCACCAGGTGGCCGATGTGGACGGGGTCGAACGTCCCGCCGAGGATTCCCAGTTTTTCGGCGATGAAATCGATTCTACGGAAACAGGGCCGGGGCCCTATCCTTGTCCCACCGGCCATGACCACCGACCCGTCCTCCTGGACACCCAGCAGCTGGCGGGCCCGGCCCGCCGCGCAGCAGCCCGAGTGGCCTGACGAGGGCGCCCTCGACGACGTCCTCAAGCGGCTTTCGGTCCAGCCACCGCTGGTCTTCGCCGGCGAGGTCCGCCGCCTGACCGACACGCTGGCCGACGTCGCCGCCGGAAAGGCGTTCCTCCTCCAGGCCGGTGACTGCGCCGAGTCGTTCGAGGACTTCACCGCCGACGTCATCCGGGACAAGCTCAAGGTCATCCTGCAGATGGCGGTGGTACTGACCTACGGGGCCGGCGTGCCTGTGGTGAAGATGGGCCGGATCGCCGGCCAGTTCGCCAAGCCCCGCTCGTCGGCCACCGAGGTCCTGGGCGACGTCGTCCTGCCCGCGTACCGGGGCGACATGGTGAACGACGTCGCCCCGACGCTCGCGGCGCGCATCCCGGACCCGGAACGGCTGCAGCGGGCGTACAACCAGTCGGCGGCGACCATGAACCTGCTGCGGGCCTTCACCAAGGGGGGGTTCGCCGACCTCAACCAGGTCCACACGTGGAACCAGGAGTTCGTCGCCAGCAGCGCCGAGGGCCAGCGCTACGAGCAGGTGGCGGCCGAGATCGACCGGGCCCTGCGGTTCATGGCCGCGTGCGGGATCGACCTCGGGCGCGAGGCCATGCTCCACCAGGTCGACTTCTGGACGAGCCACGAGGCCCTCATCCTCGGCTACGAGGAGGCCCTCACCCGCGAGGACTCGCTCACCGGCCGCTGGTACGACTGCTCGGCCCACCTGCTGTGGGTCGGCGACCGGACCCGCCAGCTCGACGGTGCCCACCTCGAGTTCCTCCGGGGCGTGCACAACCCGCTCGGCGTGAAGCTGGGCCCCACGGTGTCGGGCGACGAGGCGGTCGCCGTCTGTGAGGACCTCAACCCGGACCGGATCCCCGGCCGGCTCACGCTCATCACCCGCCTGGGCGCCGACCGCGCCGAGGAGCTGCTGCCCCCGCTGATCCGCGCCGTGCGTGACGCCGGCCACCCCGTCGTGTGGGTGTGCGATCCCATGCACGGCAACACGTTCGTGAGCGCCGGGGGCCGCAAGACCCGCCACCTCGACCACGTCCTGGCCGAGATCGGCGCCTTCTTTCGAGCGCACCGCGCCGTCGGCACCTGGCCCGGCGGCGTCCACGTCGAACTGACCGGCGACGACGTGACCGAGTGCCTGGGCGGGGCCGAGGAGGTCCTCGACAGCCAGCTCGACCTCCGCTACCTCACCGCCTGCGACCCTCGCCTCAACGGCCGCCAGTCCCTCGACCTCGCCTACCGGGTGGCCGAGCTCCTCCGCGGCTGACCGCCGTTCGGGGGGCGCAGCCGGTAGAGCGTCCCGACGGCGTCGCGGGTGACCACCTCCAGCGGGAGGGCCCGTTCCAGCTCGGCGCGGGTCGGCAGCAGGGACTGCCGGAAGGTGACCGCGTCGAAGTAGGCGAGCAGGCCGCCGCCCGCGCCGAGGTCGTCGGCCATGGCCCGCAGCTGCCGGTCGTAGTCGGGATTGACCCGGCCGGTGAGGTACTCGACCTTGGCCGGAAGCGGATTCGCGCCGCGACCGGTCGAGAACTCGATCCCGTCGAAGGCGTTGCTGTAGACCGGCCCGGCGGCCGCCTTCAGCCGGGCCAGGACCGGCGACGTCCGCCACG
>DATASA010000082.1:0-6853 GCA_036269435.1 Acidimicrobiales bacterium
CATGGTGGTGCGGGCGATCCCCGTCGCCTGCGCCTTCCACTCCCCGGTCGTGGCCGCCGCCGGGCCGGCCTTCGCCGAGACGCTCCTGTCGTGTCCGATCGCCTCCCCCGCCTACCCGGTTTGGTCGAACACAACGGCCCGAGAGCATGACGGCGCCGCCCCCGACAGCATCCGCGCCGTCCTGGCCCGCCAGGTCGCCGAACCGGTCCGGTTCGTCGAGCAGATCCGGGCCATGTACGACGCCGGCGCCCGGGTGTTCGTCGAGTGTGGGCCGGGCCGTGTGCTGACCGGCCTCGTCGGCAAGACCCTCGCCGACCGCCCCCACACCGCCGTCGCCTGCGAGGTCAGCGGGGAGCCGGGCCTGCCCCGGTTCCTGAGCGCGCTCGCCGAGCTCGCGGTCGCCGGCGTCGCCATGGATGTCACACCGCTGTTCACCGGCCGCGAGCTCCGGACGGTGAGCCCGGAGGCCGTCCCGGCCCGGCCGGGATGGGTCATCGACGGCCACCTGACCCGCACGGCAGCGGGCGACGTCCTCGCCGGCGGGCTTCGGCCCAGCGCCGAGTTCGCCCGGCGTGCCCCGGTCCCCGGCGATGTCCCCGTCCCCACCACGCTGGTCGCGTCGGGCACCGCGGCCCACCTGACGCGCCCCGTCGACGCCGGCGCCTCTGGGGCGACCGGGACCGACGCCGCCGTTCTGGCCTACTTCCAGGCGACCCGGGAGGTCATCGCCGCCCAACGGGACGTGATGCTTTCCTATCTCGGCGCACCCGCCGGGCCGCCGGCGGCCGTTCAGCTGGCGGAAGCTCCGCGGATCGAGAACGCGCCAGCGGATGACCAGCCCTCACCGACACCGATCGGACCCCAGCCCCTGACCGAGGCGGCCCTCACCGAGGCGATCCTCGGCATCGTCTCCCGCCGAACCGGCTACCCGCGGGAGATGCTGGGCGGCGGGCTCGATCTGGAGGCCGACCTCTCCATCGACTCGATCAAGCGCACCGAGATCGTCATGGAGCTGATCGCCGAGCTTCGGGCCAAGGGGACCCCGCCGCCCGACGGGGCGGTCGAGGCCCTGGCTCGGCTGAAGACCATTGGCGCGATCGTCGAATGGATGCTGGCGCATGACCGAGTCCGGACCAAGGTCGGCGCCGCCCACGCAGCGGGGGTCGACGGCAGCCCGAGCGAAGCGGTCGTGATCGGGCCGCCGAAGCGCTACCGGGTCGAGGTCGTCACCCAGCCCGGCGTGGCGCAGGAGCGTTCCGCCGGCCTCGCCGGGCACCGGATTGTCGTCGTCGACGACGAGGGCGGCGTCGGAGTCGCCGTTGCGTCGGCGCTGCGCCACCAGGGCGCCGACGCCGTCCTGCTCGGCGTGCACCACGACCTGGAGGCGGCGTGCGCCCGCACCGACGGTGTCATCCACCTCGGGGCGTTGCGCCTGGGCGACACCCCGGTCCTCCCCGCCGCCTTCGCACCCCTTCGCGCCGCCCTCGTCGGCGGTGCCCGGGCGGTGTTGATGGCCACTGGATCAGGCGGGCGGTTCGGCCGCGGCATCCACGGCGCCGCCGTCGACTCGAACTCCGGATTGGGCGTCTGGGGCCTCGCCCGCACCATGGCCCTGGAGTATCCGGACGCGGCGGTCCGGGCGGTCGACGTGGACCCGAGCGTCGAGCCGGAGCGGATCGCGAGGTGGCTGCTCGCTGAGCTCGGCGAATTGGGCCCGTCCGGCGAATCCGGCCAGGCATCGCCGGTCGTCGGCTACGGAATGGGTGGGCGTTCGCTCCTCATGGCCGTGCCGTCGGAGCTTGCTGGAACCCCTCCCTCGGACCGCCGGGCCATCGGCCGGGCGGTCGAGGCGCTCGGGCTCGGCCCCGACTCGGTGGTGCTCCTTACCGGCGGGGGCCGCGGGATCACCGCCGGCTGCGCCGTCGCGCTGGCGGAGGCGTGCGGGTGCCGCATCGAGCTCATCGGCCGGTCGGCCGTGCCCGAGGCGGACGAGCGGCCCTCGATCGCGTCGGCCTCCGATGCCGCCGCGCTGCGCCGTGCCCTCATCAGCGAGACAAGCCAGGGCCGCGGCGGCATCGGGGCCCCGGCCTCGGTCGAGGCCGAAGTGTGCCGGATCCTGGCCAGCCGGAAAGTGCGGGCCACCCTGGCGGCGGTCAGTGCGACAGGGTCGCCCGTGCGCTACCACTCGGTGGACGTCACCGACACCGCCCAGGTCCACAGGCTCGTCGAAGACATCTTCGAGACGTGGGGCCGCCTCGACGGCGTCGTCCACGGCGCCGGCGTGCTCGAGGACCGCCGCATCGCCGACAAGACACCAGAGAGCTTCGCCCGGGTCTTTTCTGCGAAGGTCGACGGGGCTCGGTCGCTCGCCGCGGCGCTGGGCGGGCGGCCGCCTCTGCGCTTCCTGGCGATGTTCGGCAGCATCGCCGGCGTCTTCGGCAACCCGGGCCAGGTCGACTACGCGGCAGCCAACGATGCCCTCGACACCCTTGCCCGCAGCTGGGCGCGGGCCTCGGAACGCATCGCCGCCCGTAGCCCGGCAGGCGCGATGGCGTCCTCTGCGGACCTGCTTCCCGCGGCCGACGAACCCGACGCCGCCGACGGCCATGGAGTCCCGCCGATCGTCGCCGACAGGATCGTGTCGATCGACTGGGGGCCGTGGGCAGCCGACGCCGACGGAATGGTGTCGCCGGAGCTCGAGCGGGAGTTCGCACGGCGCGGCGTCGCCATGATCGCGCCCGAGGAAGGCATCGCCGCCCTGTTCGGCGAGCTGGCGTGGGGCGACCCGACCGACCATCAGGTGCTGTACGTCTCCGGGGCGCTCGACCCCTTCGCCACACCGGCCTCCGGAGCGGCGACATCGTGACCGGACCGCGTACCCCAGGCGACCTCGACGCGGCCGCTGCCACCATCGCAGGCACCGCCACCATCTGCGTCACGTCGGACTCGCCGGAGGGCCTGCTGGCTGCACTCGAGGCGGCGCGGTCGGACGGCCCTGAGTCCCCGGACCGTCTGAGCGGCCCAACAGTCGGGCCCTGGCGGCTGGCGATCATGGACCCGACGCCGGCTCGAGTTGCCCTGGCCCGTAAGGTGATCGGCCGGGGCTCGCCGTGGCGTGGTCGGAACGATGTGTGGTTCACCGGCGCGCCCCTCCTGGGTGGACGCGGCGGGCGCCTCGCCTTTCTGTTCCCCGGGTTCGAGCCGGAGCCGGCCGGTTCCGTCGATGACGTCGCCGACTTCTCCGGCCTCGACCGGCCGTCGCCGAGCCGGCTGACCGCGCCGCACGCCGCCGATGAGGCGATCATCAACCAGGCGGTCGACATCGTCACCGGGAATCGGGTGCTGGCCGCCGCCCTGGCCACCCTCGGCGTCCATCCCGACCTCTACGCCGGCCACAGCCTCGGCGAATGGACGGCGATGATCGTGTCCGGGATGTGCTGCATCGAGGACATCGATCGGCTGTTCGCGCCGGTGCGGACCGGCGGCGCGTCCTTCCCTGAGGTGGCCTATGCCGCCCTGGGCTGCGGGGTGGACGTTGCCCAGGCCGGGATCGCCGGCCTCGACGGGGTCTACGTGTCACACGACAACTGCCCCCATCAGTGCGTCGTCTGTGGGCGGCCCGAGCTGGTCGAAACCGCACTGGACCGCCTGAAGGAACAGGGCGTGCTCGGCCAGGTGATGGCGTTCCGCTCCGGTTTTCACACCCCGCTCCTCGCCCCCTGCCTGGACGCCGGGCGGGACGGCCTGGCCGCTCTGGAACTGGCCCGGCCGACCCGTCCGGTGTGGTCGGCCACCTCCGTCAGCCCGTACCCGGAGGACCCGGCCGCGGTGCGCGCACTCGTGCGCGCCCACCTGCTGCAGCCGGTGCGGTTCCGCCAGCTCGTCCAAACGCTGTACGCGGATGGGGTCCGGGCCTTCGTCCAGATCGGGGCCGGGAGCCTTGCCGGCTTCATCCAGGACACCCTCGGCAGCCAGGAGCACGTGGCCGTGGCCGCCCAGGTCCCGGCCCGACCGGCGCTCCCGCAGCTCGCCCGGGTCCTCGCGGCCCTGTGGGTCGAGGGCGCCTCCAGCCGCCATGGAGCCCTGGAGGCGGTCCCGTCCCGTCCGGTACGCCTACTGGCGCCGGCGGCAACCGACGCGGTTCTTGCCGCCTACGAATCCACGGTCGCCGAGGCGCAGGTCGCGATGGAGGAGGTGATGGTCGCCTGGCGATCCCGAACCGCACCGGTCCCAGCACGGACGACCCGGCTGTTCTCTCTCGACACCATGCCGGAGCTCCGGGACCACTGCCTGTTCCGCCAGGCGCCGGGCTGGCCCGACGACGCCGATGCCTTCCCGGTCGTACCGATGACGAGCCTGCTCGAGATCATGGGCGACGCCGCCCAGGCGACGGCGCCAGGCCGCGCCGTCGTCGCCATCACCGACGTCCGCGCCCAACGCTGGCTGGCGGTCGCCCCGCCCGTCACGGTGACGATCGAGGCTGTTCCCTTGGCCGACGGGCGGATCCTGGTCAGGATCGGCCCCTACGCCGAGGGGACCGTCGAGCTCGGCCTCGCCCACCCGCCGGCGCCTGGCGCCCGCGCTGGCGGCCATCGGCTGGAGGCCGAGCGGGCACCGCTCGCCGACGGACACTCCCTGTACGGCGATGGGTGGATGTTCCACGGCCCCGGCTTCCAGGGCGTCGTCACCGTCGATGCGCTCGGCGACAACGGGATCCGGGGCACACTCACCACCCTCCCGGCCCCGGGCGCGCTGCTCGACGCCGCAGGCCAGCTCGCCGGCCACTGGGCGCAGGCCTCGGCGGACACCGACCGGCTGGCCTTCCCCGTCGCCATCGACGCCGTGCGGTTCTTCGGGCCGCATCCGGGCCCGGGCGACCAGCTGACGTGCTCGGTCGAGGTGCGCTCGTTCACCAGCGAGTGGCTGCAGGTCGACATGGAACTGGCCTCCACCCAGGGGGACCTGTGGGCTCGGATCGAGGGCTGGACATGCCGACGCTTCGCCACCGACGAGATAACCTGGCCGGCGGTACACACCCGGCCATCGGAGACCAGCCTCGGCGAACACCAGCCCGGTGGCTGGTGCCTGGTCACCGATCGCTGGCCGGACCGGGCCTCGATGGAGCACACCATGCGCCGCTACCTCTCGAGTGCCGAGCGTGCCGACTTCGAGACCCGCAAACCCCGGGCACAGCGGGCGTGGCTGCTCGGGCGCATCGCGGCCAAGGATGCCGCGAGGGCGTGGCTGTGGCAGCACGGCAGCGGGCCGCTGTGGCCAGCCGAGTTCAGGGTGGGCAACGACCCGGGCGGCCAGCCGTGGATCCGTCGCCACCCGTCCCGCGGGAGCGAGCGGCTCTCGGTCTCGCTGGCCCACACCACAGGCATCGGCGTGGCGATCGTTCGGCCGGCCGGGTCGGCCCCGGTCGGCATCGACGTCGAATCGGTCGAGTCCGTGAGTGCTGCCGCCGATGCCGTCCGGGCGATCGCCCTCAGCGAGGACGAGCTCGAGCTGCTGGAGCGGCTGTCGCGACGGGGGCCCGCTGGGCCGACGGGGCTGAACCCGGTCTGGACGACCCGCTTCTGGACCGCGAAAGAAGCCGCCGGGAAAGCCCTCGGGACCGGACTGGCCGGTCGCCCGCAGGCGTTCGAAGTGCGAGAGGTCGACGGACCCGCCTTGCTGGTCGTCGCCCCGGCAGAAGAGGCCGCCGCGGTCCACCGGGTGCAGACCCGGGTCCTCACCACGACCCCCGGCGGGCCCCCGACCCACGTGGTCGCCTGGACCGACGAGCCGCGCTCGACCCGGGACGCGGCGGCGCGCCGCGAGCCTTCGCATCCCCGGCGCAGTGTCAGAAGGAGGGAAGCGTCCTGACCACCGACACGTCCGACGCATACGCCGACATCACCGAATGCCTCGTGGCCGTGATCGGCGACGAATTCCTCGTCGACATCGAGATCACGCCCGATACGACCTTCAGCCGCGACATCGAGTTGGAGAGCATCGAGTTCGTCGCTCTGGCCGAGCGCCTGCGCCAGCGCTACGGCGGTCGTGTCGACTTCACCAGCTTCCTGGCCGGGTTGAGCATCGACGAGATCCTCGGGCTGACCGTCGGCGCTCTGGCCGCGCACATCATCCGTTCGCTGGCCGGCGACACGGGCGACGACACGGGCGACGACACCGGCCGAACCGAGCCCGGCCCAGAGGCAAAGAACGGATCGGAGGAAGGGGCCCAGGGTGGCTGAGCTCGTCGCCCGCGGCATCAGGTTCCATGTCCAGCGCATCGCCCGGGCGGAGGCGGCCGTCACCCCGAGCCCCCTTGCCCCGTACCACCCGAGCGTGCTCTTCGTCCATGGGCTGTTCATCGACAACCTCTCGAGCCTCTACTACAGCTTGGCCAACCCGGTGGCCCAGGCCGGCGCCGACGCGATCCTGTTCGACCTGCGCGGTCACGGCCGGAGCGACCAGACCCCTGCCGGTTACACGCTCGACGACTCGGTCGAGGACCTCTTCGGCGTCGTCGACGGGCTCGGCATCGACGACCCGGTCCACCTCGTCGGTCACAGCTACGGCGCGTCGGTCGCCCTCCGGGCCGGCCTGCGTTATCCCGAGCGCCTTGCCGGCCTGACCCTGATCGAGCCGCATTGTGCCGACACCGACGACGGCGGGAGTTGGGTCGACGACGTCGCAGATGCGCTCACCGCGATCGCTCTGTGCTCGGAAACCTTGGCTCTGCCGGCCGACGACGAGGTGAGCGCGGCAGCGGTGCGCAAGGTGCGCGCAATCAGGACGACCAACGCCTTCCTCAACGCCACGACCATGATCGAGGATGTCGCCGCCTCCCCCCGGTTCACCTGGG
>DATASA010000083.1:0-15431 GCA_036269435.1 Acidimicrobiales bacterium
CGCCTTCATGTTCGGCAGGGTCACCCGGGCCAGGCGCTGGCGCCAGTCGGCACCGTCGACCTTGGCCGCCTCCTGGAGGTCCTCGGGCACCTGGGCCAGCCCGGCGAGCAGCAGCAGCGACATGAACGGCGTGGTCTTCCAGATCTCCGACATGCAGATGACGAACAGCGACGACCACCGGTGACCGAACCAGGCGAAGTTCCCCAGGCCGAACCAGCTGTTGATGAAACCGGTGTCGAGCGAGAAGGCGTACTTCCAGGCGAACGCAGAGACGACGGTGATGATCCCGTAGGGCACCAGGATCGACGTCCGCACGACCCTGCGCCCGAAGATGATCCGGTGCATGACCATGGCGAACGCGAAGCCGATCACCAGCTCGATGGCCACCGTGACGACCGTGACGATCACGGTGGTGACCACGTCCTGCCACCACAGGCCGTCGGTGAGGACGACCCCGTAGTTGCGCAGGCCGACGAACGAGCGGGCGGTCGGGTCGGTGAGCCGGTAGCTGAACAGCGACAGCCACAACGCGTTGATCATCGGGTATGCCGTGACCGCCAACATCACGATGACCGCCGGCGCGGTCAGCTTCCACCCGAGCCGCTTCTCGTTCTTCGTGCGGTCCGTGACCGGCACCCCGACCGCCGGCGCCGCCGTAGCCGTCATGGTCATGGTCGAGCACTCCTGAGGTCGCCGCGGGGGTCAAGTTGCCGGCGGCCGCAGAAAGCCGCCAAAGGCGGCTCCCCCCGGCTGGCGGCAAGAAAGGTGTTCAGTGCGAGCGGCGCCGGGTCCGCCGGCGCCGTGAGCGCCGTCAACTCGCTTGAACGGAGCGAGCGGAGCGAGCGAGTGACAGCGAAGCTCACAACAACACCTTGTCGTGGAGGACGTCGACGATGAGCTTGCCCGCCTTGGCCGGCGTCTTGGCCGGGTCGACCGAGCCCTCGGGGTGGAAGCTGCGCTGCACCGCGGCGCTGACGTCGGTGTAATACGGCGTCTTCGGGCGGGGGGCGGAGGCGTCGATCGAGGCGCGGATCTCGTCGGCCATGGGGAAGATGCGGCGCACCTCGGGGTCGTCGTACACCGCGGCCCGCGCCCCCGGGTTCTTGGACTTAACCATGTACTGGGTCTGGCTCTCGAGCGACGTGATGCAGCGCACGGCCTGGAGCGCGAAGTCCTTGTGCTTGCCGTAGGCGCCGATGCCGAGGTTGATCCCGCCGAGCGGCGGCTTGCTCGGGGTACCGGCGTCGACCTGCGGATACCGGGCCCAGCCGATGTCGTCGAGGACGGACTGGCTCAGCGAGCCCGCGGCGACGGCTTCCTGGGCCGCGCCGTAGACGTACGCCCAGTTGACCATGAACGCACCGCCAGGACCCTGGAAGGCGGCGCGGGCCGCCTCCTCGTCCGTCGTGGTGAGGGCCGGGTCGGCGGCCTTGGAGTGGGCCAGCTCCTGGACGATCGTGGCCGCCTTGCGCCCCGCGTCGGAGTCGATCGACGTCTTGACGTCCTTGCCCGCCTCAGGGTTGACCAGGATCTGGCCGCCGGCGGAGGAGACCAGGGCGCTGATCCAGACCATGTAGCCCTCGTACAGGTTCCCCTGGACCTCGACGGTCTTGCCGTCCGACGCGGCCAGCTTGATGATCTGGTCCCACGTCACCGGCTGCCGTGACGGGTCGATGCCGGCCTTCTGGGCGACCGACTTGCGGTACCAGAGGAGCTGCGTGTTGGCCCAGAACGGGGCGGCGACCAGCTTGTTGTTCCAGGTCGACGAGGCGACCGGCCCGGAGAGCACGCCGGCGGTCAGGTCCTTGGCGTCGGCGTCGCTGAAGGGCTGCAGGAAGCCGGCGGCGGCGAACTCGGGGACGAACACCGGGTCCAGGCTCATGAGGTCGATGGACGAGTCCTTGGCCGCCAGCCGGCGCACGAGCTGCTCGCGCTGGGAGGTGGCGTCGTTCGGGAGGGTCGACGTGTTGATCCGGTAGGCCCCGTTGGAGGCGGCGGCGCATTTGGCGGCCAGCTCGGCCTGCCCGCCGTTGTCGGGGTTGATGTACCAGTTCAGCGTGGCGACGCCGGAGCTACCGCCGCACGCCACGAGCACCGAGAAGAACAGGACGGCGGCGACGGCCATCGGCCATTTCCGTGCGCTGCTCACGTGCCTCCCCCTGGAAACCGTGCAACGACGCGCTCTGCTTGGCGTACTCCTGCCCTGACGGATCAAGACAGGTGCGTTGGGTTTGTAACCAAATGTTTCCGGCGTTACTCCTGATCTTCGAAGATCACCTTCTCCGGCGGGCGGAAGCGGAGCACCGACTCGAGGTACGAGCGCAACGCTGTGTCGTTGTCGACCTCGTGGCCGGCCGCCTCGGACAGGTAGTAGCGGTGCTCCAGCAGCTCGTGGAACAGCTCGGCCGGCTCACGGCGGCCCCGAAGGTCCGGCGGGATGCGGGCGACGATGGGTTCGTACACCTCGGCGATCCACCGGGCGGCGACGATGGCCTGCGGCAGGGGGCGGCCCTCGGTGCGGGCCAGGTACGCCCCGAAGGCGGCGATGTCGTTCAGCAGGCGTCGGGCCTGGTTCTCCTGCACCTCCAGGCCGGTGAGACGGCGGAGCTCGCGCGAGTGGTGGCCCTCCTCGACCAGCGCCGGTGTGACCCGCAAGCGGTCGCCACCGGGCTCGTGCTCGACGATGAGCTCGTCGACGTCGAAGCCGAGGTCGTTGAGCCGGCGCAGGCGGCCCTCGATCAGGTGCCGCTCGCGGATGTCGACCTCCAGGCTGGCCGTGAGCTCGTCCCAGAGCGCCGTGTAGCGCTCCTCCAGCAGCGCAGCCAGGGCGAAGACGTCGACGTCGGGGGAGAGCAGCCCCTCGGCCTCCAGGTCGAGCAGGCCGCCGGCCATGTTCTCCCGGGCCAGGTCGACGTCGGACTGGCGCATGCCCCGAGGCAGCGGGGTGCGGTGCTCGGTGGTCTCGGCGTCAACCAGGTACGCCATCAAGGACCCGGCGTCGCGCCGGAACAACAGGTTGGAGAGCGAGCAGTCGCCCCAATAGAAGCCCTCGACGTGCACCCGCACGAGCAGGACGACGGCCGCGTCCACGAGCCGCCGTCCGAGGCCGGGTCCGCCCTCGACGCCGAACAGGTAGCGGTAGGGGAGGGCGTAGTCGAGGTAGCGGGTGACGAGGACCGCGCCGAGCGCGTCGCCCTCGATCGTCTCGCGGCCGGTCACCAGGCCGACCGCCTCCACCACCGGCAGGTTCTCGCCGCCGAGGAGCCGGAGCATCCCGTACTCGCGCTCGGCGTCGTCGGGGTGGGTCTCCTTGAGCGCGTAGACCCGGTCCTGGTCGCTCACGAACCGGACCACGTGGCGACTCACGCCCGCGGCCATGCGCACCAGCCGGGGATGGTCCCAGGCGGCCAGCGGGGTCGACCACGGAAGGTCGATCAGGTCGGGCGGCTCCTGGCGGGGGATGAACTGGAGGCGGACGGCCATCGCATCAGTCCGGGCCGTGGTGGCGACGTCGCCGGCGGGCCGGTCCCTGCTGCTGGGTCAGGTTGTGGGCGGTGTTGACCAGGGCGACGTGGGTGAACGCCTGGGGGAAGTTCCCGACGAGCCGGCCGGCCCGGGTGTCGAACTCCTCCGACAGCAGGCCGACGTCGTTGGCCAGGCCGATCAGCCGGCGGTAGAGCTCGGCGGCGCGTTTGGGATGGCCGGCCAGGGCCAGGTTGTCGGCCAGCCAGAAGCTGCACGGGAGGAAGACCCCCTCGCCCGCAGGAAGGCCGTCGTCGCCGGACGACGTCGTGTAGCGGAGGACGAAGCCGTCGTCGCACAGCTCGCGGTCGATGGCGGCGACGGTGCCGATCACCCGCTCGTCCGTGGCAGGAAGGAACCCGACGAGGGCGACGAGCAACAGGCTGGCGTCGAGGTTCGACGACCCGTACGACTGGGTGAACGCCTTGCGCTCCGGGTCGTAGCCCTCCCGGCACACCTCGGCGTGGATCTCGTCGCGGATGGCCCGCCACCGTCCCACCGGGCCGTCGAGCCCGAGCCGGTCGCATGCGCCGACCGCCCGGTCGAAGGCGACCCACGCCATCACCTTCGAATGGGTGAAGTGGCGGCGGGGGCCGCGCATCTCCCAGATCCCCTCGTCGGGCTCCCGCCAGTTCGACTCGAGGAACTCCATCAGCGCCCGCTGCAGCGACCACGCGTACGACTCGGACTGGATTCCGATGTTGCGGGCCTGGTGGAGCGAGTCCATCACCTCGCCGTAGACGTCGAGCTGGAACTGCCCGGCGGCGGCATTGCCCACGCGCACCGGCTTCGCGCCCTCGTACCCGGGCAGCCAGGGCAGCTCGAACTCGTCCAGCCGACGCTCGCCCGCGGGGCCGTACATGATCTGCATCTGCGCCGGTGACCCGGCCACCGCCCGCAACAGCCAGTCCCGCCAGGCCTCGGCCTCCTCCCGGTAGCCGGCGAGCATGAGCGAGTACAGGGTGAAGGTGGCATCACGCAGCCAGCAGTACCGGTAGTCCCAGTTGCGTACGCCGCCCAGCTGCTCGGGCAGCGAGGTGGTGGGCGCGGCCACGATGCCGCCGGTGGGCGCGTAGGTCAGGGCTTTCAGGGTGATAAGCGAGCGCAGGGCGATGTCGCGCCAGGGGCCGGTCATCGTGCAGCGCGCCGACCATTCCCCCCACCACTGCTCGGTCTCCTCGACGGCGAGGAACGCGTCCACGGGTGCCGGTGGGGGCTCGTGCGACGGCGACCAGGTCAGCACGAACGGCAGACGGTCGCCCTTCGACACCTCGAACTCGGCGACCGTGGTCATGCTCTCGCCGTGGGTTCGCACCGTCGTGGCCAGGGTCAGCGCGTCGGGCCCGGCGATCGCGGTGAGACGGCCGTTCTGGCGGCGCACCCAGGGCACGACGGAGCCGTAGTCGAACCGGATCACCAGGTCCATCCGCATGTCGACCCGCCCGGACAGGCACTCGACGACTCGGACGACGTCGGGCGCGTGCCCGCGCACCGGCATGCAGTCCACGATGCGGACGGTTCCCGTGTCGGTGGTCATGTCCGTCTCGAGGATCAGGGTCCCCGGCCGGTACCGGCGCTCGACCTTGCGGACGTGGCCGGCCGGACGCAGCGCCCAGTGACCGTGGCGCTCGTCGCCGAGCAGGGCGGCGAAGCAGGCGGGCGAGTCGAAGCGGGGGAAGCACAGCCAGTCGATGGACCCGTTGCGACCGACGAGCGCCGCAGTCTCGGTGTCGCCGATGAGCGCGTAGTCCTCAAGCGGCAGCGGCATGGGACCCAATACGCAGTGACATTGGCCCATACTTGTCCGCATGCTCTTCGCGCGACACAAAAGCCGCTTGCCGAGCGCCGAAGAGGCGCTTCCCGGGCGCGATATCCCCCTGTCGGTACCCGACCACCACCTGGTCAAGGCGACGCCGCTCAAGCCCCCGTTCCCCGAGGGCATGGAGACGGCCGTGTTCGCCATGGGCTGCTTCTGGGGTGCGGAGCGCAAGTTCTGGACCGCGCCCGGCGTCTACACGACCGCGGTCGGCTATGCCGGCGGCTTCACCCCCAACCCGACCTACGAAGAGGTCTGCAGCGGCCGGACGGGCCACACCGAGTCGGTGTTGGTGGTGTTCGACCCGGCGGTGACCTCCTACGACGCCATGCTGCGGATCTTCTGGGAGAGCCACGACCCCACCCAGGGCATGCGCCAGGGCAACGACGTAGGCACGCAGTACCGCTCGGCGATCTACGCCACGTCCCCCGCCCAGCTGGCTGCGGCCGAGGCCTCCCGATCGACGTACCAGCAGGTGCTGACGGCCGCCGGCCACGGCGAGATCACCACGGAGATCGCCGAGGACACCGGCTTCTACTACGCCGAGGGCTATCACCAGCAGTACCTGGCCAGCCACCCCAACGGGTACTGCGGCCTGGGCGGCACCGGTGTGAGCTGCCCCGTGGGGCTGGCCGCGGCCGAGTAACCGGCGCGACGGCGGCTGCCGGGCGACTGGCTGCGCTCAGCGCATCTCGGGCTCGGGTCCGGGCGTGAGGCTTCCCCGCACCGGAGGGACCTCGGCGAACAGCATCATCCAGGCGATCACCAGCCCGTCCAGCATCAGCATGCAGAAGAAGAAGAACTCCACGGGCCGGTACTGGCCGGACATCCCCAGCGCGTCCACCGTCGCCGGCCAGGTGGCGACCACGGCGATGCCGACGAACATGGCCATGGCGATCCAGTTGGCCACCTCGTTGGCACCGGCGGGCGTGCCGCCCGGGCGGCCGCGGAGGGCGACCAGGACGAGGACGGCCACGAGCGACGTGACCGCGAACGCCACCCGCCACAGGGCCTTGCTCTCCGAGTTGATCAGGGCCAGCAGGCACATCAGCCCGGGCAGGGCGAACTGGATCGACACCGCCGACGCCCGCCGGTACTGGTCGGGGTTGACCATCCACTCGCGGAACCGGGCCTGGGCCACGAACATCCACAGCCCGAAGATGGTGAACGCGATGGTCGCGAACGTCCCGTAGAAGGCGCTGAACACGGCGGAACGGTATCCGAGGTCCGAAAAAACCGCTCAAGTCGAGCCGGGTACCTGCCGACGAGGGACCGACCCGACAACGGAGTGATGGGGGGTCATTTGAGAAGAACAAAGTACGTCGGCTTCCTGACCATGTGCCTGGGAGCCCTCCTCATGGTCGGCGCCGCGGTGATGCCCGTCGGCCCGGCCACCCAGCGCCTCGAGCCGTTCCACGTCCCCTTCAGTGGCGAGAACTGCGGTCCGGCGGGCTACGTCGCCTTCCACCGGCCGAACACGGACTGCGGGACGGCGGCGGCCAAGCGGCTGGAGGTTTCGACACCGATCGGCCTGTTGGTGCTGGCGCTCGGCATGGCCATGTTCGCCGGAGGCGACGAGCGCAGGGGTTCCCGCATCGACGTCGCCAGCCCTCGGCTCACGCGCCAGGCTCGGGCCCACAGTCGCGGCAGGAAGCGCTATATCCCCGGTTGATCGCGGGCTGGGAACCGTCCCTCGTCGACCTCGGCGCCGTCCGGCGGCGGACCATGGCCCATGTCTGTGAGGTACCCCGACGTCCGCGGTACAGACTGGTCCGATGAGCGATCAAGAGGTTCCCGAGCCCGATGCGGTCGAGCAGGCCCGGCCGGTCGGTGACAGCCCAAGCTTCGTCGCCCCCAGACTCGAACCCGAGGTGCCCGAGGCCGACGCCCTCGAGCAGGCCTGGGAGGAGCCGGTCGACGACGAGGACGGGATCCGGTAGCGCCCCGCCATCACGGTCGGTACGAGCGGGGTCATCCGAGCCAGGGTGCGGCGTCGAACACCTGGCAGGAACTGCCGACGAAGGGATGGGAATGTACGAGCACAGCTGTGCGAAGGCCGGAGCAGAAGGATGCGGCTACACGGTGCGGGCCGCCAGTGAAGAGGAGCTGAAGGCCAAGGTGACCGAGCACGCCCGGACCAAGCACAACGTCCAGGGCATGACCGACACGATCTACAACTACCTGCGCGACAAGGCCCGCAAGAACTAGTCGTCCGGGCGCCCGGCCAGGATCCCCGCCGCAGGGGATCCTGGTCTCTAATCTCGGTGCGTGCGCCTCCGCCGAGCTCGGACCCGTCTGCTGATCAGCGCCATCATCGGCGCCGTCGTGTGGGTCGCCGTCGGTCTGGCTGCGCCGTGGCAGGTCGCGGCGCTGGCCGCCTGGAACGTGGCCGCCGCCGTGATGGTCGCGTGGGTTCTGTCGGCGCTGCTCCCGCTCGACGGTACCGGCACGGCGACCATCGCCACCCGCGAGGACAACTCCCGGGTGCTGGCCGACGTGCTGCTCGTCGGCGCCAGCGTCGCCAGCCTGGTCGGCGTCGGCTTCGCCCTCCTCAAGTCGAACGACATGGGCTCGTCGACCGGCGCCGCCCTCACCGGCCTGGCCGTGGTGACGGTGGTGCTGTCCTGGACGGTGGTCCACACCGTCTACATGCTCCACTACGCCCGTCTCTTTTACGGGGCGGGAAGGGGCGTGGAGTTCAACGGCGGCGAGCCGCCCGACTACCGGGACTTCGCCTACCTCGCCTTCACCATCGGCATGACGTACCAGGTGTCCGACACCGACCTGACGACCAAGTCCATGCGCCGTACCGCCACGCACCACGCCCTGCTGTCCTACCTGTTCGGCACCGTCGTGGTGGCCATGACCATCAACGTGGTGGCGTCGCTCGTCAAATAACGAGCGGCACCCTCACAGCCGGCTGTGAGCGCATTCCCAGCTTTGTCCGCTGTACTGGATGCCATGACAGACGCGAGGGTCCTGGTGGCCGACGACGAGGAGTACATCCGCGACCTGGTGTCCTCGGCCCTGCGGATCGCCGGGTTCGAGTCCATGACCGCCGACGACGGGTCGCGCGCACTGGCGGCAGTCGCCTCCCACCACCCCGACCTGCTGATCCTCGACGTCGGCATGCCGGGCATCGACGGCTTCGAGGTGTGCCGCCGGTTGCGGGCCGACGGCGACGTCACCCCGGTCGTGTTCCTCACCGCCCGCGACGCCGCCGAGGACAAGATCAGCGGCTTCACCAAGGGGGGCGACGACTACCTCACCAAGCCGTTCAGCCTGGAAGAGCTGATCGCCCGGGTCCGGGCCGTGCTGCGTCGCACCCGTGGCACCGAGGACGTCGTGAACCGCCTTCAGTACGAGGACCTCGAGATCGACGAGGACACCATGCGGGTGAGCCGCGGCGGCCGGCCGATCCAACTTTCGCCGACCGAGTTCAAGCTCCTGCGCTTCTTGATGGTGAACAGGGAGCGGGTGCTGTCGAAGAGCCAGATTCTCGACCACGTCTGGCAGTACGACTTCGGCGGCAGCGGCGGGGTGGTCGAGAACTACATCTCCTACCTGCGCAAGAAGGTCGACGACGTCGAGCCGGCGCTGATCCACACCGTGCGCGGTTTCGGGTACGTCCTGCGCCGCGAGCCATGAGCAGCCGGGGCCGGTGACCCCCGACCGATGATCCGCAGACGGCTGGTCGCCGTGATCCTCGCCGTCGTGGCCGCGGTCACGGGCGGTGCCGGCGTGCTCATCGTCGTGACGCTCGAGCGTCGCCTGGTCGCCGACGTCGACCAGGAGTTGCTGACGCAGGCGACCGCGGTCGCGCCTCGGGGCGGCGACGGCCAGGGTCGACCGCCCGGCGGCCGGCCGGCGCAGCAGTTCCAACCGCCGCAGGAGACGCAAGGGTCGCCGTTCGACGTGAAGCGTTACGCGTTCATCAGCTTCGACGCGTCCGGCAACGTGACCTCCACCGTCGCCTCGGGACGGGCGGACGCCCCGGACCCGCTGCCCGACGTCGCCGGGATCAAGGCCCCGGCCGGCCCGCTCACGGTCGGATCGGTGAACGGAGGGGCCCTCCACTACCGCGTGGTGGTGCGGCAGATGAGCGACGGCGGCACGCTGGCGGCAGCCATCTCGCTGCGTGACGTCGACTCGACCGTGCGGACGGCCACGGGAACCGTGCTGGCGGCCTGCGCGCTGGCCGTCGTCCTCGCCGGGGGCATCGTGTGGCTCACCGTCCGTCGGGGCCTGCGGCCGATCGACGAGATGATCGTCACCGCCGAACGCATCGCCGAAGGCGAGCTGTCCGAGCGGGCGCCGGTCCCGAAGCGGGCCAGTGAGGTGGGCGACCTCGGCAACGCGCTGAACCTGATGCTCGACCGCATCGAGGGGGCGGTGGCGGCCAAGACCGCGTCCGAGGCGCGGACCCGCCGGTTCGCGGCCGACGCCTCCCACGAGCTGCGCACACCGCTGACCAGCATCCGTGGCTACGCCGAGCTCTACCGCCAGGGGGCGAGATCGTCGTCCGACGTCGACCGGGCCATGACCCGCATCGAGCGGGAGGCGATGCGCATGGGCGACCTCGTCGAGGACCTGTTGCTCCTGGCTCGCCTCGACCAGGGAAGGCCGCTCGAGGCCGCGCCCGTCGACCTGACCGCACTGGTGCTGGACGCGGTGACCGCAGCCCGCGCCGTCGAGCCCGACCGCGCCCTTCGCGTCGACGTCGGCGAAACTCCCGCGGTCGTCACCGGCGACGGCAACCGGCTGCGCCAGGTCGCCGACAACCTGTTGGCCAACGTCCGGGAGCACACCACGCCCACGACCTCGGTGTCGGTGACGCTCAGCACGGGCGCCGAGGTGGTCACCTTGGTGGTGGCCGACGACGGCCCGGGCATGACCGCCGAGGAGGCGGACCGGGTGTTCGATCGTTTCTGGCAGGGCGAGGCGACCCCCGAGCACGCCCGCCGCGGTACCGGGCTGGGCCTGTCGATCGTGTCCGAGATCGTCGCCGCCCACCGCGGGGAGATCCGCCTGGACACGGCTCCGGGCGAGGGAGCCCGGTTCACCGTGTCGCTGCCGGTCGGTGGCGACGCAGCGGCGGGGCGGCAAGCGGCCGTGCCGGAGCGCACGCTCGGATAGTCGGCGGCCGCGGGTTGCGGGCGAGCTCCCAGGGGCCACCCGTGCAGGTCCCAGCCCGGGGGTCGACGATGGGGTACAGACGGTGGACCGAACGAGGAGGGCACGATGTCCGGCAGGCGAGCCGCGGTGACGGCCGGCGACGACAACGACGACGAGCTGCTCGGGCGCATCCTGAGCCGCCGGGAGGCGCTCGTCCTGTTCGGAGGGGCGGCGGCGGTGCTGTTGCCGGCCTGCGCCTCGTCGGCCAAGACCACCTCGGCGGCCCAGACCACCTCGACGTCTCAGGCCACGTCGACGTCTGCCCCCGCCTCCACGTCGGCCTCCACCTCGACGTCGCTCGCCGGCCCGGCGACCACGGTGGCCGTCGCCGCCCCGTCGTGCGTGGTGAAGCCGGAGCTGACCGAAGGGCCGTACTTCGTCGACGAGAAGCTGAACCGCTCGGACATCCGTCCCGATCCGTCCGGCGGGGCCGCCGCGGACGGGGTGCCGCTGCTGCTGGCGTTCCGGGTGTCGCAGGTCGCTTCCAGCGGCTGCACGGCGCTGGCAGGGGCCACGGTGGACGTATGGCAGTGCGACGCCACCGGCCTGTATTCCGACGTTTCCGCCAACCGCACCGTCGGGCGCAAGTTCCTGCGGGGCTACCAGACCACCGACGCCAACGGGACGGCGGCCTTCACCACCATCTACCCCGGTTGGTACATGGGCCGCGCCGTGCACATCCACTTCAAGATCCGCACCACGACCGGCCACACGTTCACCAGCCAGCTCTTCTTCGACGAGTCGGTGACCGACACGGTCCACGCCAAGGCGCCGTACAGCAGCCACGGCAAGCGGGACACGACGAACGCCGCCGACAGCATCTACCGCAGCGCCGGCAGCCAGGTGCTTCTCCCCGTCACGCCCGCCGCCTCCGGCTACGCCGGCACCTTCGACGTCGGTATGCAGTTCTGAGGGGTCGCGGCCGACCACAGGGCCGCGGGTCAGCCCAATTTGGCCCGGAAGAACTCCAGCGTCCGTACCCAGGCCTGACGGGCGGCCTCGTCGTTGTAGACCTCGGGACGGGTGTCGTTGAAGAAGGCGTGCGCGGTCCCCGGGTAGGTGAAGACCCGCACGTCCTTGCCCAGCTCCCGCAGGTGCTCCTCGAAGGCGGCGACCGCCTCCTGATTGGCCAGGTCGTCGTGCTCGGCGTAGTGGCCTTCGACGGCGGCCGACAACGCCGACCATTTGGGCTCGGCGCCGTGGGGCGCGATGCCGTAGAACGGCACGACGGCGCGCACGGCGTCCGGGCGCATCGTCGCCAGCCACAGGGCCAGCCCGCCGCCCATGCAGAACCCGACCACTCCCAGGCCGTTGCCCCGGACCGCCGAGTGGCCCTGCAGGAAGTCGACCGCACCGGACATGTCCTTCGCCGCCCGGGGCAGTTCGAGGGCCATGGCCGCCTTCCCGGCCTCGTCGGGTTCGGCGTTGGGGACCTTCTTGCCGTGATACAGGTCGGGCGCAAGGGCGGTGAAGCCCTCGGCCGCGAACCGGTCGCAGACCTCCACGATGTGGTCGACCAGCCCCCACCACTCCTGGATGACCACGACGCCCAGGCCCGCACCCTCGTTGGCGGGGGCCAGGTAGCCGCCGCCGGTGCTGCCGTTGCTCGGGAACTCCACCATTTCGCCCATGGCTCGGGGTCCTACCCTCCCAAGGGGCCGGTCAACTCCGGCGCGTCGGGGCAGTCGGCCCGGGCCAGGGCGTCGGCCGGCGCCAGGGGCCCGTCGGGACCGAACACGGTCGTCGCCAGGGCCAGCGGGACGAACTCCCAGTCGGCGTCCCACGGGTCCGCCACTCCGGTGACCGCGTCGACCATCGCCGCCCACAGCCGCTCGGGGAGCACCCGTCCCACGCCCGCCACCACCCAGACCGGGATCTGCTCGGTGTAGGCGACGGCCGCCGCGGCCCGGGAGCCGGCGACGGCGAGCAAACCGCCGGGGCCGACCGCCGACGCGTCGAGCAGCAGCAGGTCGCTCGCGGCGACAGCGGCGCCGATGCCGGCTTCGGGCACGAGGAGCGCCTCGCCACCGGACCGTTCCAGGGCCGCCACCAGAGGGGACCCGTCGCCCAGCGAGTCGACCACGAGCACCGACGCGTCCCCCCGGCGCCGGAGCGTGTCGGTCACCTGCTCGGGCCAGCCCAGGACCGTGATCCGGGCGTCCTCGGGCAGGGCGGCGGCGACGACGGCCGGCGTGGGGTCGTCGCGCAGGGCCCGGGCCGACCGCCACGCCGCCGACTCGGGGTCCGCGGCGGCCACCACCTGCGCCGCCAGCCACCACACCGGACCGGCGGCGGCCTGGCGGTCGACCAGCCGCCGGCAGGCCATGACCAGCGCCCGGGGGTCGTCCGCGCACCCGGCCAGGGCGGCGGCCGCCTCCTGCGCCACCAGGCCGGGATCCTCACCGGACGCCCGGGCCACCATGCGCAGTCGCTCCATCGGGTGCATGTAGCTCAACGACGACGGCCCCTCAGTGGCCCGGCTTGAACACCATGAGGAACACCACGACCACCCAGAGGACGTTGACGATGGCGCCGACCGTGGCGGCCGTCTTTCCCAGCTTCTGCATCTCGAGCGGCTGGGCGCCGTCGGCGCCGGCCCGCAGGGCGATCATCTTGCGGATGTTGGGCACCTGCACGGTGATGGCCAGCACGAGCAGGACGACGTAGAGCGCAATCGACATCCCGACCCAGGCCTCGCTGAACTTCCACGTGTCGTCGCTCAGCAGGATCAGCAGGATCCCCAGGATCGGGACGCTGTACACCGCCATCGTCGGGGCCAGCGCGGTCACCTTCATGGTCGTCTCGGCGACGGCGAGGCCCTCCCGCCCGGGCAGTTTGGCGGCCTCGTTCCCGTAGAAGCCGGAGATGAACATCCCCCCGAACCCGATGACCACGGCAAGGATGTGGAGCACGAGCACCAGCTCGTACAGCTTGCTGTCAACGCCCATGTTTCCTCCCGGCTTCGCTCATCCGAACTTAGCTGGGCTACCTTCACCCCGCCGTGGCAGCCAACCCCCCTCCCGACCTGGTCCTGTCGTCGCTCACCGGTCGCTCCCGCAGCGTCCGGGAATGGGTGACGACGTTCCACCTCCTCTTCGTCGCCGTCGACCCGGCCAGTTCGCGCAGCCGGTGGATCGTCCCCACCGCGGCGCGGGTGCTGACCGAGTACGAGCAGGCCGACTGCCGAGTGGCCTGGCTCGTCGCCGGCGACGCCGCGGACGCCCGTCGGTTCCTGGGCCGGTGGGCCACCGACATCCTGACGTTCGCCGACCCGGAGCTGGTCGCCATCAAGGGCTTCGGCCTGCAGACCCTGCCCGCCATCGTCCACGTGAACCAGGACCTGCTGGTCGTGGACGCGGTGGAGGGCTGGGAGGCCATGGCGTGGCGGGCGCTGACCGTCAACCTCTCCCGCCAGATGAAGTGGAGCCGCCCGTTGCTGCCCGCGCCGGGCGACCCAGGCCCGTTCGACGGCGCCCCGTTGCCCCGGTTGTAGCCCCTACGGCCGGGCGGGTTGGGCTCCGCTGGTCAACGAGAGCGCGGCCAGGACCAGGAGCGACGTGGGCGCCTCCCGCAGGTCGCCCAGGACGTACGCCGAGCCGTTGACCGAGTCGAGGGCGGACATGATGGCTCCGGCGCCCACGCGGCGCCGCCGCAGCTCCGACGCCAGCACTGCCGCTTGGACCTGCACGAGGGTCGACCTCCTTGCCCCGCAGTCGTGGTGTCACCTTCCGCCGGGCGGCCTGTGGAGCACAAGAGGTCAATAGCTGTGGATAAGCGCCTCTAGAGGACGCCGCCCCGGGTCATGGCCTCGACGTCGAGGATGCGGTCGACCTCGCCGGGGCGCAGCAGGCCCCGATCCAGGACCACCTCGCGCAGCGTGCGACCCTCGGCCGCGGCCTGGCGGACCACCGCGGCCGCCTCCTCGTACCCGATGTGGGGGCTCAGGGCGGTGGCCAGCGCGGGGGACGACTCGGCGTTGGCGCGGCACCGGTCGACGTCCGCCTCGATGCCGGCCACGCAGCGGTCGGCCAACAGCCGGGACACGGCGGCCAACAGGTGGACCGACTCCAGCAGGTTGCGGGCCATCATCGGCATGGCCGTGTTGAGCTCGAAGGCGCCGGCGGTGGCCCCGAAGGCGATGGCCGCGTCGTTGCCCACCACCTGCGCCGCGACCTGCACCACGGCCTCCGGCAGGACCGGGTTGACCTTGCCCGGCATGATCGAGCTCCCGGGCTGCAGGTCGGGCAGGCGGATCTCGGCGATCCCCGCCCGGGGGCCGCTGGCCATGAGCCGCAGGTCGTTGGCGATCCGGGCCAGCGAGAGGGCGACGGTCCGCAGCGCGCCCGACGCCTCGACCACGGCGTCCCGCCCGCCCTGGGCCTCGAAGTGGTCGGCCGCCTCCCGGAACGGCAGCCCGGTGGCCGACGCGAGCCGCTCGATCACGGCCGCCGCGAACAGCGGAGGGGCGTTGATACCGGTGCCGACCGCGGTGCCGCCGAGGGCCAGCTCGCTCAGCCGGGGCAGGCACGAGCGGGACCGCTCCACGCCGTGCTCAACCGCGGTGGCGTAGCCGGCCAGCTCCTGGCCGAGGGTGACCGGCGTGGCGTCCATCAGGTGGGTCCGGCCGGCCTTGACCACACCGGCCATCTCGGACGCCTTGTGGCGCAGGGCGCTGGCCAGGTGCTGCAGCGCCGGCACCAGCTCGGAGACGATCCCGGTGGCTGCGGCGACGTGCAGCGCCGACGGGAACACGTCGTTCGACGACTGCGATGCGTTGACGTGGTCGTTGGGGTGGACCGGCCGGCCCAGCCGCTCCGTCGCCAGATTGGCGATGACCTCGTTGGCGTTCATGTTCGACGACGTGCCCGAGCCGGTCTGGAAGACGTCGATCGGGAAGTGGTCGTTCCACCGGCCGGCG
>DATASA010000084.1:0-17031 GCA_036269435.1 Acidimicrobiales bacterium
GGCGGGACTGCAGCATGGCGTTGCCGAACACGTCGCCCGACATGTCGCCGATGCCGACCACGGTGATCGGCTCGACCTGCACGTCGATGTCGAGCTCGGCGAAGTGGTGGCGCACGGCGACCCACGCGCCCCGGGCGGTGATGCCGAGGCGCTTGTGGTCGTAGCCGGTCGACCCGCCGGACGCGAAGGCGTCGTCGAGCCAGAACCCGCGGTCGCGGCTCACCCGGTTGGCCAGGTCGGAGAACGTCGCCGTCCCCCGATCGGCGGCGACGACCAGGTAGGTGTCGTCGGTGTCGCGCCGGCGCGGCACCGCCTCCACCTGGTCGCCGACCACGTTGTCCGTGACCTCCAGCAGGCTGGCGACGAACGTGGCATAGGCCCCGGCCACGTCGACCGCGCCACTGCCGCCGGGCGCCCCGTACACCGGAGCCTTGACGACGAAGCCGCCCTTCGCCCCCGTGGGCACGATGACTGCGTTCTTCAGCACCTGTGCCCGCATGAGGTCGAGCACCTCGCTGCGGTAGTCGTCCGGGCGCTCGCTCCAGCGGATCCCGCCGCGAGCGACCGGGCCCCACCGCAGGTGGACGCCCTCCACCGACGGGCCGTGGACGAAGATCTCCCGGTACGGCACCGGCCGGGGCATGGCCGGTACCGCGGCACTCTCGAACTTGAGGGCCAGGTGCAGCGGGCCGGCGCCCGAGTCCGTCCGCAGGTATCGGTTGGTGCGCAGGGTGGCTTCCACCAGGGCCAGGAAGCCGCGCAGGATCCGGTCGTGGTCCAGCCGGGCCACGCCGTCGCACGCGTCGACGACGCGCTGGCGCAGTTCGGCGACGACCTCCGGACCGGCCTGGCGGCCGGGGTCGAACATCGCCGCGAACAGGGCGACGATGGCCGCGGCGATCGGCGCGTTGTCAACGAGCACCTGGTCGGCGTAGATGGTGGTGAACGTCGTCCCCACCTGGCTGCGGTAGCGGCGGTACGCCCGGAGCACGGCGACGTCGTCCCAGGCCAGGCCCGCTCGCAGCACCAGCCGGTTCAGGCCGTCGATCTCGGCCCGGCCCTCCCAGAGCGCCATTGCCGCATCGGCGAGCCGCGGGCCGTCCCGGTCGACCTGGAGTGCCGCGCCGGTCGGGTCGGTGACGCCGAAGTCGTGGAGGTGGACCGGCGCATCGTCGCCCCCGAGGGCGTAGGGCCGGTCCTCGACGGCCCACAGGCCCAGGCTCTCGAGGATCGGCAGGAACCGGGACAGCTCCACGCCCAGGCCGGCGGTGAAGACCTTCAGGCGGGCGCCCGTGCGCCCGTCCGCGTCGGGCGCCAGCACGATCCGCACCGATGGCGGACCGGCCACCACCGCTCCGCCTGCGAGCAGGGCGTCGAGGTGCACGACGTCGTCCACGGCGGCCTCGGGGGCGACGACCTCCCGGTACGCGGCCGGGAACCAGTCGGCCCAGGCCCGGGCCAGGCGCAGGCCGGCCTGGGCGTCGCCCGTGCGAGCGTCCAACGCCACGGCGAGGTGCTGATCCCACGTCCGGCAGAGCTTGCGCAGGTCCCGTTCGAGCGCGTCCCACCCGACCTCCGGGACGGCGCCGTCGACGTACACGACCAGGCGCACGATCGCCTCGGTGCGGTCGCCGAGGGCCAGGTCGACATCGACCCGGCCACCGCCCAGCCGGTCGAGGAGGAATTGCTCGAGCCGGTGCCGCAGCGCCGGGTTGTACATCTCGAGGGGCACCGAGACCAGGGCGGACACGGTGCCGGTGCCAGGGTCGGCCCGGACCAGGACCCGCACATCGTGCTGCTCCTGGGCCGCGAGCAGCTCGATGAGAAGGTGCCGGAGAGAGGCCAGGTCGGCCTCGAACAGTTGGTCCTTCGGCAACACCTGGAACAGCGACACGAGGGCCACCTCGTCCTGACTGCGCTCGACGACGTCCTCCATCTCGAGCACCCGGCGCAGCTTGTAGCGCAGCACTGGCGTGAGTACGGCCGGCTCGGCATTGCCCTGGCTGGTGAACACCCCGACCAGCCGGAAGGTCCCGGCGACGCCGCCCTGGGCATCCATGTCCGCCACGTCGACGCAGTGCATGGCCACCTGGCGGTGGATGCGGCTCACCTCGGCCGTCCGCACGATCCGAAGCAGTTCGCCGACCGGTGGCGGCGAGGGCCACCGACGACGCGCTGCGTCCGGTCGCGACAGGATGCCGAGGGCCCGGTCGACGGCTCCATCGGTGCCGCCGATGTCACAGGACCCGGCCAGAACGAAGTTGCCCCCCAGCAGCCACTCGAGAAGGTCGGCCGCCTCGGCCACCTCGTCGGCGGGGAACCGCAGGGCGCCGCCGGTGCGCATTCTCGTCATCACCTCGCACACCCGCGCCCGCATGGCTGCGTAGTCGCCGGTCGCCACGAAGACCTCGGCCAGCACCGCCTCCAACGCGTGGACGACCGCCGGCCGGGTTGCCCGTTCGATCCGGCCGGCCACCTCGACCTGCAGGAACGACTCCCGGTGGGCTGCCGGTCGGGCCGGCAGGACCTTCACCAGCCGGCCCCCGGCGTCGCGCTCACATCCGTAGACGGGGTGGATCTCCCGCACCACCTTGTGGCCGAGCCGTCGGAGCTCATCGGTGACCGTCGACACGATGAACTGGCGGTCCGGGGAGCTGACCTCGACGACGGTGCCCGCCGGGCGCCCGCCATCGAGGGCGACCTCGGGGTCGACGAGGCGGATGCGGATCCCCTCGGGTGGCCGGCTGTCGACGAACGCGAAGCTGTCGGCCAGCGCCGCCGCAGTGGCCGCGGGGTCGGCCAGGGCCAGTTGGGCAGCCGGCACCCGGCGCAGGACGGCCCCGGCGAAGTCGGCCAGGACGGCGGCGCGCCCGCCGGCCTCCCCGAGGCGGTCGACGATCGGGGCGAAGGCAGGCCCCCCACCCGGGTCGCCGTCGCCGGTCCCTGAGGTCACGGGTCCTCCCGTTCGATGTCCTGTTCCGACTGTACCGGGCCCGTCCTCGGTCGGCCGGTGGGGTCGGGCGACTCCCTCCGCATGCCCGGGAATCGACGGCCCCGGCAACTACGCTGGAGCGGTGCAAGAGGGGGGAAGGACGGCGCCGTCGGGGCGGCGCCGCCGCTCATGGCCGGTCCGACTGCGCAACGGCCTGATCGTGTTCGTCGCGCTCTGCATGCTGGCGGTCGGCAGCGGCTACGCCTATCTCCGCTACCAGCTCGGCCGGATTCACAAGATCGCCATCCCGGGGCTGGCCGAGGACGGCGGCAGCGAGAGCCCGATGAACGTGCTCCTGGTCGGCTCGGACAGCCGGGCCGACACCACGGGCGACATCGCCGACGCCACCGGCAAGGGCGACGCAGGCACGGCCGGCCAGCGCAGCGACACGATCATGGTCCTGCACATCGACCCGAACCAGGGCCGCGCCGCCATCCTGTCGATCCCCCGCGACTTCTACGTCCCGATCGGCCCGACCGGCAACAAGGACAAGATCAACGCCTCCTTCTCCATCGGCGGTCCCGAGCTGCTGATTGCGACGATCAAGCAGAGCCTGGGCATCGAGATCAACCACTACGTCGAGGTCGACTTCGAAGGCTTCTCCCGGATCGTCGACACCATCGGCGGAATGAACGTCTACGTCGACGCGCCGGCGCGCGACTCCATGACGGGCCTCGACCTGCCGGTGGCCGGCTGCAACAAGGTGGACGGCTACCAGGCCCTGGCCTTCGTCCGCAGCCGGTACTACGAAACCTACGAGCGGGGCCGGTGGGTGTCCGGCAGCAACTCGGACCTGGACCGGATCACGCGCCAGCAGGACTTCATCCGCCGGATGATGAAGCAGGCCATCTCGTCGGGGCTCAGCAACCCGTTGACCCTCAACCGGCTGATCAGCATCGGCGTCGACAACCTCACCGTCGACCAGCAGATGTCCACCAAGGACATCACCAACCTGGCGCGCAAGTTCCGCTCGATCAACCCGGACACCGTCGACATGGCGACGCTTCCCACCACCGACGCCTACGTCGGCGACGCCTCGGTTCAGCTGCTCGACACCAAGAACGCGCAGGAGTACCTCGACCGGTTGAACGGGATCGACACCTCGACCAGCCAGCTCCACCCGGCCGACGTGTCCGTCGACGTCCTCAACGGCAACGGCCTCAGCGCCTCGGCGTTGAAGGCGGCCAGCGGCCTGACCCAGGCCGGCTTCAAGATCGTCGACACCGGCGATGCCGACACCTACAGCTACAAGGACACCGTCGTGAAGTACGCGCCGGGGCGCCAGGCCAAGGCCGTGCTCGTGCGCGACAACCTCGTCGCCGGCGCCCTGATCCAGTCCGACCCCGGCCTGGTCACCTCCGACGTCTCCGTCATCGTCGGCGCCGACTACGCGGGCGTCGTCCCGTCCTCGACCCAGGCCGGTGGGGCAGGATCGACGCCGCCGACCACCAAGGTGCCGGCGCCCTCCTGCTGACGCGCTACGCCGGCAGGCGCACGGCGCCCGAACGGCGGGCCAGCGAACGGACCCTCGCCGCCAGCTCGGCGGCGGTGACCGGCCCGGTGACGTAGTCGTCGGCGCCGGCTTCCAGACATGCCACGGCCGGCGTCTCACCGAAGGGATCGACGACGAGCAGGCCGCAATCCGGGTAGCGAGCCCTCCAGAAGGCCACCGTCGTCGGTGTGGGAGCCCGCAGCACCGCCACCGCCCCCGCCTCGGGAACGCCGAGCTCGACCGCGAACCCGGTGCCGAGGATGGTGGCGAGGTCGTCCAGGCGGTCGCCGAGCGTCGGGGCCAGCGCGACCAGGATGTCCTCGGGCGAGCGGTCCGCCGAGAGGTGTTCGGCCGCCGCACCTATCGCCTGCACCCGGTCGGGTGCTTCCCGGTGGAGACGGTGGTAGCGACGGTGTCTCATGAGCCAACCTTCGCTGCGGCGGCTGTCAGGCGGCTGTCCGTTCTCTCTGAGCCGGCTGGGAATGTTCGGGGCGGGGCGGCGACGCGTCGGTAGAGTGCACGACGCCGGCCATCCTCGCCGAGGAGGACTCCATGGCCATCCACGCGGGCTCGACGCCGCGCCACCCATGACCGAGGACGTGCCGGCGGCGCCGGCGGCTGGACCGGGCTTCGAGCTCGGCACCGACGGGCCGCGCGTGATCGTGGTCGGCATCGACGGGTCGGACGCCTCGCTGCGCGCCGGGGCGTACGCGTGGGGCCTCGCCCGCCGCCAGGGGTCGCGGCTGGTCGCGGTGTGGGTCAGGCCGCACGCGGCGACCGCCGACCTGTTCGTCGAGAGCGCGGCGGCGATGGCCGAGGCCCGCGCCCAGGAGGCGGAGGCGATGCGACACGAGATCGAGTGGGCGGTGGCCTACTACGGGATTCCGGCCGCCAGCCTGGTGGTCCGCCACGGCGACGCTTTCCACGAGCTGACCGCCCTGGCCGACGAGCAGCGCGCCGACGCCATCGTCGTGGGCGCGTCCGAGCGGGCGGGGCACCGCTTGGTCGGATCCCTCGGGCTCCGGCTCGTCCGAGCCGGTCGGTGGCCGGTCACCGTCGTCCCGTAGAGCCGCCGATCAGACGGCCAGGTACCGGTCGAACCACCCGAGCGCTCGCCGGGCAGCGCACCGCGCCGCGCCCGCGTCCGAGCCCGGCGAGCCGTTCCCTACACTGGTGTCGTTCCAGTAGGGAGGTGTGCCGGTGCTCGAGTTCGACGGTGTGTTCGGCCTCTTGCTCCTCGGCCTGTGGGTGCACGCCATCATCGATGTCGTCCGTGCCGACGCCGGCGAGGTTCGCCACCTCCCCAAGCAGACGTGGCTGTTCCTCGTGATCTCGCTGCCGGATATCGGCGCCCTCGTGTGGATGGCTGCGGGCCGGCCCGAGCGCCCCGTCGCCCGGTTCGCCGAGTACAGCGCCCGCCCGGCCCGGCGGCCGCTCGGCCCGGAGGACAGCCCGGACTTCGCAGCCTGGGCCCAGACGGCCCACCCGACGCTCCCCGAACCGGAGGAGCCGACACCGACGTCGGCCGAACCGGCAACCGACGAGGATCCGCCGGCGTCACAGGCCTGAGCCTGGGGGTCGGTCGCCCGCAGCTCAGTCGCCCGCGGCGTTGATGCGGCCGACGGTCACGATGTCGGCGCGGACGATCACCTCGGACAGGTCGAGCAGCGCCTTCTCCGTGTCGCGTACCAGCGCCTCGACCTGATCGCCCCTCAGCGCGTCGGCGATGTCGACCCGGGCGACGACCCAGACGCGACGGGGACCGACGAACGTCACCAGCAGCTCGTTGATGGCGACGATTCCCGGCTGGCCGGCGATGACCTCCGTCACCGACCTCCGCAGCCGCTCGGACGCCTGTTCGCCCACGAGGAAGTCACGGTTGCGGCCGGCGAGCTGGACGGCCACGAAGGCGAGGATGAGGGCGATGACGATGGCGGCGGCGGCGTCGGGCACCGCCGAGTGCGTCAGCTGGCGGAGGGCCAGCCCGATCGCGGCCACGGTGCTCCCGGCCAGGGCGGCCGTGTCCTCGAGGAACACGGCCCGGGTGATGGGATCCGACGTCATGCCCAGATGGCTCCCGAAGTCACGACCCAGCTCGGCGGCCTCGGACTTCAGCTGCTTGTACGCCTGCCGCAACGAGGTCCCGTCCAGCGCGAAGGCGACGGCGAGCACGACGTACCCGGCCACGAACGACGACACCGGCGTCGACTTCAGCAACTCCTTGATCCCTTCTTGCAGGGCGAGCAGGGAGCCGCCGACGAACACGGCCACCGCGGCGATCAGCGACCAGAAGTAGGCCTCCCGACCGTGCCCGAACGGGTGGTGCAGGTCGGGCGGGCGCTCGCCACGGACCGAGGCGACACCGAGCAGCGCCTCATTGGCCGAGTCGGCGACGGAGTGGAACGCTTCCGACAGCAGGCCGCTCGAGCCGGTCACGGCCGCGGCCACGAACTTCGCCGCGGCGATGGCGAGGTTGGCGGCCAGGGCGATGGCAATCACCCGACGGGTCCCGCTCGCCATCGGGAGACCGGTGGCCGCTAGCCGAGCCGGTAGAGCCGGCCCACGGTGGCGATGTCGTCGTCAGGGGCACCGGCGCCGGCGGCCTCGTCCAGGCGCCTCTGCACGGCCTCGGCGACCGGCGCGTCGAGGCCTGCGGACCGGGCCAGGGCCGCGGCCAGCCCTGCGTCCTTGGCACCGAGGGCCGTCCCCCACCAGGGTTCCTGCTCGCCCGTGAGCACCCCGTCGAACCGGTTGCGCAGGCCCGGGGCGACCATCGGGCTTTCGCCGAGCAGGTCGCGGAGCTGGTCGTCGGTGAGCCCGCCGGCCCGGCCCACCGCGAACGACTCCGCCAGCGCGGTGACGCCCGACAGCAGGACGAGGTTCGTGGCCAGCTTGGCCGCCAGAGCCATCGCCGGCTCGGGGTACCGGCGGACCTTGTCGCACAGCGACCGCAGCATCGGCTCCAGGCGGGCGACGGCGGCCCCATCCCCGCCCGCAAGGTACGTGGCCGCACCCGACCGGACCGCGGCGGGCGCGCCCAGCACCGGCAGCGCCACGAACCGCTCCGGCCCGGCCGCCTCCGCCAGCTCGGTGCTGAGCGCGGGCGAGACCGTGGAGCAGTCCACGTAGACCGATCCGGCGGCGAGGGACGCCACCACTCCCCCGGCATCGAGGGCGACGTGGCGCACGGCCTCGTCGTTGGCCAGCATGGTCACGGCGACCTCCACGTCGCCGACCGCCTCCAGGACTGACCCGGTCTCCCTGGCTCCTGCGGCGACCAGCTCGCCCGCCTTGCCCGGCGAGCGGTTCCATACGGCCAGCTCGTGGCCGCCTTCGAGAAGTCGGGCGCCCAGGGCACCGCCCATCCGACCGAGGCCCAGCATGGCGATTCGCACGACCGGACCCTTCCCCTCACGTGGGCGTCGGAACCAGGTCCCACAGCTCGGCGCATCGACGGTACAGCGTGAGCGCGCGTGGCGGCGGCCCATGTGCAAACTCGCCCGCCCCACGTCGTAGGCGTCGCCGCCACCGTCGCACAAGGGTCCGGAGCGCGGGATGCTGCTGTGGACCCCGCGGCGTCCGCCGAGCGGGCACGGAGGCATCACATGGACCGCGACGAGCTCCGCGAGCGGCAGGGCCCACTCAAGCAGCGATACAAGGACGACCCCGACGCCGCGGTGGTGACCCTGCGCGCCCACGGGACCCTCGGTGAAGGAATGACCTGTTCGATCGACAGCGGGCGGGCCCTGGCCGTCGCCGGCCTCCACCCGGCGACGGGGGGAGACGGGCTGTCGCTGTGCTCGGGCGACATGTTGTTGGAGGCGCTCGCCGCATGCGCGGGCGTGACGCTGTCCGCAGTGGCCACGTCGATGGAGATCGCCGTCACCGCCGGCTCGGTACACGTCGAGGGCGACCTCGATTTCCGGGGCACCCTGGCCGTGAGCAAGGAGGCGCCGGTCGGATTCCGGGCCATCCGCGTGCGTTTCGACGTCGAATCCGACGCCGACGACGCCCGCCTCGACACGCTCCTGCGGCTGACCGAGCGCTATTGTGTCGTGCTCCAGACGTTGCGGCACTCCCCCGAGATCTCCATGACCGGCACGCCGGCCGGCTCCGGATCCGAATGACCTGAGAACCGGCGCCACAGGACGGGGGGTGGGTGGGCGAGCAGGGCGATCTCGGGTCGACGGCGAGCCAGCACGAGGTCGCGCAGCTGGGCGCCTTGCACCGGCTGACCGCCGCCCTCGTCGCCGCGACCACGGTCGAGTTCATCTACCAGGCCGCGCTGGACGTCCTTCTCGGATCGCTCGGTGCCGACCGCGCTGCGGTGCTGCTCCAGGACCCGGACGGTGTGATCCGGTGCAAGGCGTCCCGAGGCCTCTCGGAGCGGTACCGGGCCGTTGCCGAGGGCCACAGCCCCTGGCAGCGCGACGAGCCGGCGCCCGAGCCCGTCGTCATGGCGGACGCCACGGTGGCCGAAGGCCTCGGCGCCCTCCGGGACACCATCCTGGGCGAAGGCATCCGGTCGCTGGCGTTCATCCCCTTGCTGTACGGCGACAACCTCCTCGGCAACTTCATGGTCTGTTTCGACAGCCCTCACGCCTACTGCGACGAGGAGCTGGCGCTGGCCCGGACCGTGGCCGCCCACGTCGCCTTCGCCCTGGAACGGCGGCGCCTCGAAGAGGAGCTGCGGCTGGCCGCAGACCAGCTCGGCGCAACGCTGAACGCGGTGAGCGAAGGCATCGTCGTGCACGCCCCGGACGGGACGGTGCTGCTCGCCAACGAGACGGGCGCAACGATGATGGGGTACGCGTCGGTTGCCGATCTCGTGGGTGGGTCACTGCCCGCGGTCGCCGGTCGCTTCGACCTGTTCATGGAGGACGGCCGGCCGCTCGGGCTCGATGACCTCCCCGGGCCCGCGGCGCGGCGAGGCGAGGAGCCGCCTGAGTTGCTTCTGCGGTGGCGCCAAGGGGACACCGGGGCCGAACACATCTCCCTCGTCAAGGCTCGGCCAGTCCGTGACGACGCCGGCCGGGTGCGGTTCGCGGTCAGCGTCTTCCGCGACGTCACGGAGCGCCAGCTCGCGGTTGAGGCCCTCCGAATGAGTGAGGCCCGACTGGCGTTCCTGGCCACCGCCAGCAGGACGCTGCTCCGGACCTCCCTGGAGCCCCGGCGCGTGCTGCAGGAGGCGGCGCGGCTCGCCGTCCCGGAGCTGGCCGACTGGTGCGTCGTCCAGGACATCACGGACGCGGGCGACGTGGAGATCGTCGCCGGGCCGCCGGGCGACGAGGGCTTCGCCGAGTTGGCGTCGCGCCTGGCACTGCCCGGCGACGTGACCCCTGAGCAGCCCGTCCTCGAAGACCGCCACGCCGGGTCGACGTCTGGCGCCGACGGTACGTCGGTCGGACAATCGGAGATTCGGTCGGTCATGCGGGTGCCCCTGCAGGCCGGAGGTCGGACCATCGGCGTGTTGACCTTGGCCGCGGGGCGCGATCGGCCACCGTACGCCGAAGCGGACCTGGCTCTCGCCGAGGAGTTCGGCGCCCGGGTGGCGGCCGCCACGGTCAACGCCCGGTCCTTCGCCCGGGAGCACGCGACGGCCGAAACGTTGGCTCGCGGGCTGCTCCCCGGTCGGCTGCCCGAGATCGCCGGCCTCGACGTCGCTGCCCGCTACCGAGCTTCCGGCGACGTGGGCGGCGACTTCTACGACTGCTTTCAGACCGGCCCGGACCGGTGGATGCTCGTGGTGGGCGACGTCTGCGGGCGGGGCATCGCCGCGGCGAGCATGACCGGCCTCACCCGGCACACGATCAGGGCGGCCGCCCTGCACGGGGGGTCGCCGGCCGAGGTGCTCCGGGATCTCAACCGCCTCCTTCTGGACGCGGCCGACGAGGAGATGGCCGCCTGGTTCTCCCCCGACGCGGAATCCGGTCCCAGCTTCTGCACGGTCTGCCTGGCCGAGGTCACCAGGACCTCGGACGGGGCGCGCATCGTGATCAGCGTCGGCGGCCATCCCCTGCCCGTCGTCGTCCGCAACGACGGCCGGCTGGAGGAGGTGGGGCGGCCGGGCAGCCTGGTCGGCGTCCTGGCCGCGTTCGACGTCGCCGAGGCGTCGGTCGACCTCTCGGCGGGCGACGCCCTCGTGCTCTACACGGACGGCATCACCGAGCGCCGCCACGGGGGGCGCCTGTTCGAAGACGAGCTCCCGGCCGTCCTGCGGGCAGCAGCCCGGTCGTCGGCGCACGACCTGGCCCATCACCTGGAGGACGCGGCAGTGACCTACACACCGAAAGTGCCCGACGACGACATCGCCGTCCTGGTCCTCGCCGTCCCTGCCACTGACGTCAGCGGGGGCAAGGTCGCCGGCACCGGGACCGTCGATGTCGACGTCGAGCCGGTCGGATGACCGCGTCGAGTAGGGGCTAGTCGACGAGGTCGGACAGGTGTTGCAGCGAGTTGTCGAGATGATCCGGCCCGAACGGCGGGAAGTGCAGGCGCTCCCGCACGTCGGAAGGGACCGCTGACCAGTCGTACGTCAGCGTCACCGTCGTCCGCGACGGGCCGGCCGCCTCGAGGTCGTAGCGCCAGAGCCAGCCGCCGAAGCTGAGTTCCCCGGTCTCGGGCGACTCCTGCCCCGGTCGCCACGCGATGGCCCGCGGCTCGTCGTACACCTCGACCCGGTTCGCCATCTTGTAGTCCTTGTCCGGGTGGTTCTCGTGATACATCGCCATCCGGAAGACCTGGCCAGCGGCGGTGATGCGATCCCGGTCCAGGGAGTCGCGCACCCAGCCGGTGCCGTCGATGTCGGCGTGGGCCGACGGGTCGGCCAGCACAGCGAACACGGCCTCCGGCGTGCCGTCGATCGTCGTGTGCGCGGTAACGCGGTCGATTTCCATATCAGTCAGACGCCTCGCCGGGCCCGAACTCATCGCGGTACGGGATAGCGCAGTACTCATGCCTCGCCCGGCCGGCCAAGGAGCTCGTCCAACTGCTCGTAGCCCTCGCGGACGCCGTGCTCCATCCCGCTCGCCAGGATGGCGGCGCGCTCCTCGAACGAGCCGACCAGCGACGTCACGATGAGCCGGGTGCGACCGCCCTCCAGCGCCTCGAACTGGACCCGCTCCAGGGCGACGCCGTCCGGCACGCCTTCGAACGTGAACGTCTGGACGACCACCTCGTCGGGGCGCACCTCGTGGAAGCTGCCGTGGAAGCCGAACTCCGCGTCACCCCGGCGCTGCACAAAGCGGTAGGCGCCCCCGGTGCGGCAATCGAAGTAGTCGATCGTCGTCTCCAGGTCGCGGGGGCCAAGCCACTGCGCGAGCAGTTCGGGGTCGACGTGGGCCCGGAAGACCTTGGCGACAGGCGCGTCGAACTCTCGGGTGATGCGGATGACGGGAACCTTGTCGTCGGCGGTGATCTCGGTCTCGTGGGTCATGGTCGTCATGGTCTCGCTTCCTTCCTCGGTCGGGGTGAAGAGGGCCTTTCAGGTGGTTGCGGGTCTACGTCGGGCATCGAACGGAGCACGTCGTCGAGGCGGCGGTAGCGCTCCTCCGCCTTGCGGCGGTACCGCTCGATCCACTTGGTCATGAGGTCGAACACCTCCGCTTCGAGATGGACCGGGCGGCGCTGGGCGTCGCGGCTCCGGCTGACCAGGCCGGCGTCCTCGAGCACCTTGAGGTGCTTGGACACAGCCTGGAGGCTCACGTCGTACGGTTCGGCGAGCTCGTTGACCGTGGCGTCGCCATCGGCGAGACGGGCGACCATGTCCCGTCGGATCGGATCCGACAGAGCGGCGAACACCCTCGCAAGCGCATCCGCAGCCATCGGTCCTCCTCGCTCTGGTCAACCCGTCGGTTGAATACTACGGCTCCGGCGCCTCGTTGTCAACCTGGCGGTTGAGCACGGCCCCCACCTCAGCTCGCCGTCGCCAGGAGCTGGGAGCTGTCCCCCTCGATGGGCGGCGGCCCGGAACCAGCCGGCCCGGGCGTTCGTCTGAGGAACATGACCCTTCACCGGACCTGCGCGGCCCTGCTCCTGCTGGCGGCGGCTTGTGGCCAAGGAGCCCCGTCGGCAACCACGCGGTCGGCAAGCGCCGCCGCCGTCGAACCGACGACGGCGACGACATCGTTGGCAGGGGTGCCAAGCACCTCTGCAGATCCGGGCTCGGCCCAGGGAGTCGCGCTGGGGTCGCAACCACCGCCACTGCACCTCCGGGCCGCAGGACATGACGTCGTGCTCCCGATCTGGACGTCGTGCTGGCAGTCCGGGAGCAGCAGCGGCTGCGCGGACGGCCACCCACCCGAGGTGGCGCCCGACATCGGCAGCCCGGCGTCGATCGAGGTGGGGTTCGACACGCCCGGATGGCGGTTTTCGGCCACGGCCGTCGCGACGGGCCAGGCATGCGGTGGGCGCGAGCAGTCGGTCGACCTGCAGGCGACCGGGCCCACGACGTACCGCCTCGTTCCCATCGGCAGCGCGGGCGATTACACCGTCACCCTGAACGGCCGCTCCACTGACGCGGCGACGAACAAGGGGGACGTGGTGACGACCTTCCGCTGGCACACCACGATGGACGGGCCGAACGAGCCTCCCAGTGTCACCGTCAGTGTCGTCGGCAGCCGACCGGGCGACAAGCTCAGCTTCGCCGGGGAACTGTCGGCCCGGGCCCTGGGCGTCTCCGCGCCATCCGACCAGGTCACGGCGAGCGTCGTGATCACCAGCAGTACCGGCGCCTCGCTGACCGTCGGCTTCCATCCGGCTCCGGGCTTTGATTGCGTCCCCGAGGGATCGCTCGAGCTTCGGACCGAGGACCAGGTCGGAGCGCAGGTCGCCGCGCTCGGGCCCCCGCCGCTGCGCTACGACGTGACCCTCCGGCTCGGATCGACCGTGTATCGGGGCACCGGCAGTTGGCCTGATGATGTGATCTCGGAGTGCTCGCCGTGCACGAGGCTTCGATTCGATCCTCCGCTACCGTCGCTGTGACGGGAAGCTCTCGTATCGCACGGCCGTCGCCGTCTCCCCCGAGGGAAGCCGGCGACCATCGGGTTGCTGCCTGGCCCCACAAGCCCTGCTTGGTCTCGTCGTAGGCCGCGCTCGGACAGACCGACCGAGCCACCGGTCGTGGGTCGCTGCCAGCGCCCGGAGCGGCCAGGCGTGCGCCTCGGCAGTCCGGACGGCTTCGACCTCGCGCGAATGGGCTGCCGCAGGATCGGCTAGCCGTCTACGTTCCGGGCGACGCCGATCGATCGACCCCCGAGTCCGTCGGGACGTGACCCATCCCTCGTAAATGCCGGCGACACCATATGTTCATTCGCGAACGGTCGTCCACGGCGGGCCCCGCGCGGCAGAATCGTGCGATGGCGCCTGACTCCGATCGATCCCGCGCGTCTGTCCGCCACCCCGCCGGACGGGTGAACGCCCTCGCGCGGTGGAATGCCGCTCGCGACCTGATCCTCGCGGTCAACCCGTTCGAAGCGCCGAACGCCCGGCTTGCGATCGCCGCCACCCGAGCCGGTGCGGTCGGCATCGTCGACCTGGGCCGGGACCGGCCCGCAGCCCTCGCCGCCCTGGCCGATACCCAGCGGTGGTCCCGCGACGGCTTCGGCGTTCGGGTGCCCGCCGGTTGCCCGTTGAGCCCGGACGACCTGCCTTCCGGGGTCGGCACCGTGATCCTCATGGCCGGAGCGGACACCGAGGGGTGGCGGACCGAATCCCGCCGGGTCCTCGTCGAGATCGTGTCGGTCACCGAAGCAGCGGCCGCGGTGAAAGGGACGAGCGGGCCCGCGGACGGGTTGGTCGCCCGCGGCTCCGAGGCCGGAGGGCGGGTCGGCGAGCTGTCGACCTTCCTCTTGGTGCAACGACTCACGGGCGATCCGTCGCACGGGCTGTCCATCTGGGCCGCAGGCGGCATCGGACTGCACACCGCGGCTGCGGCGGTTGCCGGCGGCGCCACCGGTGTCGTCCTGGACGTCCAGCTGGCGCTCACGCAAGAAGGCGTCGAGGGCCTCCCCGTCGACACCATCGCCGCCCTGCGCGCCGCGGATGGCAGCGAGACCACGGTGATCGCGGGCCACCGCGTCCTCGTCCGCCCTGATCTGACGGGCGGCCCTGCCCCGGAGCGGCCTGACGAAATGGCGTTGCGGCTCGGCCGCGAGCTTGGTCCGCGCCCTGGCCAGAACCCCAACTGGCTTCCGGCTGGCCAGGACGCCGCCTTCGCCCGTCCCCTCGCCGAGCGCTACCGCACGACCGGCGGCGTCATCCAGGCGATCCGGGCCGCGATCGGCGACCACCTGCGGGCCGCCCGAGAGCACAAGCCGCTGGCCCCGGGTGGCGGAATCGGCCGGCGTCCCGAGGGTTCGCCGCATCCGGGCTTCGCCTTCCCTGTGGCCCAGGGCCCGATGACCCGAGTCAGCGACGGGGCGGCGTTCGCGGCGGCGGTCGCCGAGGCCGGTGCCCTGCCCTTCCTCGCCCTGGCACTCATGAGCGGCGGGGAGGTCGCCCGGTTGCTGGCCGAGGCCAAAGACATGCTGGGCTCGCGGGCCTGGGGGATCGGCATCCTTGGCTTCGTCCCGCCCGACCTCCGCGAGGCGCAGCTTGCCGCCGTCATCGAGGCCGGCCCACCCTTCGCCCTGATCGCCGGTGGGCGCCCGGACCAGGCGGCACGGCTCGAGGCGGCGGGCATCGCCACGTTCCTGCATGTCCCCTCTCCGGGCCTCCTCGACCAGTTCCTGGCACTGGGCGCCCGCCGCTTCGTCTTCGAAGGCTCCGAATGCGGCGGCCACATCGGGCCGCGGGCGAGCTTCCCGCTCTGTGACAGTCAGGTCGAGGGGCTTCTGGCCTTCGGCGCCGGTCGCGAGGGTGGCCCCGACTTCTTCTCCGGTCTCGAGGTTCTCTTCGCCGGCGGGATTCACGACGAGCGCTCAGCGGCGATGGTCGCCGCGCTCGCCGCACCACTGGCCGAGCGGGGCGCCTCGATCGGCGTCCTGATGGGCACGGCGTACCTGTTCACCGAGGAGGCGGTCACCTCCGGCGCCATCCTGCCCGGGTTCCAGGAGGCGGTCCTCGGGTGCACCGAGACGGTGTTGCTGGAGACCTCTCCGGGCCACGTCACCAGGTGCGCCGGCACCCCGTACGTCGAGGCGTTCACGAAGGCGCGGGACGGCCTGATCGCCGCCGGCGCCTCAGCCCAGGAGCGGTGGTCCGAGCTCGAGCAGCTCAATCTGGGCCGGCTGCGGATCGCCAGCAAAGGCGTGCGCAGGGACGGCGATGCGCTGGTGCAGGTCGCCGAGGACGAACAGCGCGAAACCGGCATGTACATGCTCGGTCAGGTGGCGACCACCCGGTCGGAGAGGACCACGCTCGGGACCCTCCACCGCCAGGTCACCGAAGGCGCCGTCCGGTTCCTCGAGGAGGCCACGGCCGAGCGGGATGCCGATGCCCACAAGGAAGAGGCCGACCCGACGCGGTCGGGCCGCCCGCTCGAGGTCGCCATCGTCGGCATGTCCTGCGTTATGCCACACGCCGACGGGTTCGCCCGCTACTGGGCCAACATCCTCGCCGGCGTCGACGCGGTCACCGAGGTGCCCGCCTCGCGTTGGGACGCCGAGCGTTACTGGGACCCGGACGCCTACGCCCGCAAGACGGGCGACGGTGACGCCACCCCGTCCAAGTGGGGCGGCTTCATCCCGCCCATCCCGTTCGACGCCTTGGCCTACGGGATCCCGCCGTCCTCGCTGGCCTCCGTCGAGCCGGTCCAGCTCTTGGCCCTCGAGGTGGCCGCCCGTGCCCTCGCCGACGCTGGCTACGCACGGCGCCCGTTCGACCGCCAGCGGGCATCGGTCGTGTTCGGGGCCGAGGCCGGGACCGATCTCGAGATGGCGTACTCGTTCCGCACGCTGTTCCCGTCCTACTTCGGCCCGCTGCCGGCCGGGCTCGAAGAGCATCTCCCGGCGCTCACCGAGGACTCCTTCGCCGGCGTGCTGGCCAACGTGATCGCCGGACGCATCGCCAACCGGCTCGACCTGGGTGGCGTCAACTTCACCATCGACGCCGCGTGCGCCTCTTCACTGGCCGCCCTCGACGCCGCGTGCAAGGAACTGACCGCCGGGTCGAGCGATCTGGTCTTGTGCGGCGGGGCCGACCTGCACAACGGCATCTACGACTACCTGATGTTCGCCTCCGCCCACGCCCTCTCCCCGACCGGGCGGTGCCGCAGCTTCGATGCCGCCGCCGACGGCATCGCCCTGGGGGAAGGCGTCGCCTGCCTGGCGCTCAAGCGCGTGGCCGACGCCGAGCGCGACGGGGACCGGATCTATGCGGTGATCGACGCCGTCGCCGGCTCCAGCGACGGGCGGTCGCTTGGGCTCACCGCGCCTCGGGCGGAGGGCCAGCGGCGGGCGCTGGAGCGCGCCTACGCCGCCGCCGGGGTCGACCCGGCTCGGATCGGGCTGATCGAGGCCCACGGCACCGGGACCGTCGTCGGCGACCGCACCGAGCTGTCCGCCCTGAGCGACCTCTTCGTCGAGGCCGGAGCAGCGCCGGCGTCGTG
>DATASA010000085.1:0-5699 GCA_036269435.1 Acidimicrobiales bacterium
GGGCACCATCAGGCCGGCACTCGTGGCCACGCCGTCGCGCAGCGCTTCGTACACGCCGACGTTGGCCGCGTGGCAGGACCCGAGATCGTCGCAGTGGACGATGATCAGGCGGGCACCGGGCGGGTGGCCCAGCCTCTCGGCGAGAGAAGTCACAGCCTCTCGGGCAGAGAAGTCACAGGCTCTCGGCCAGACAGGTCACAGCCACTCGGCCCGAGAAGTCACAGCCTCTCGGCGAAAGACGTCACGACCGAGACGGTAGTAGCGCCGGGACCGGTCGGTTCAGCCCATGCGTACTTTGCCCCGCACGTAGGCGGCGATGGTGCCCGTGGTGATCTGGACGTTGTGCTTCTTCTTGACGTGTTCGGCCACCTTGGCCATCAGCTCTTCCTCGGTGGCTCCGGACCCCTGCCAACGGCAGGCGTGGTTCACGTCCCTTCAAGCGAAGCGGTAGGCCACGACTCCTCCTTGGTTGCCCTGCGGGCTTCCTACCCGATTATCCGGCTCCGGCCTTCGCCGCGGATGACCCGGCGGCCGGGGCGACCTTTCCGTCCGGCAGGAGCGTGCAGGCCCCCCACAGTCCCTGGGACGCCTCCCGGGCCTGGCGGGCGATGGCGGTGAACTCGTCGGTGTGGGCGACGTTGGGCGGGATGGTCAGCACCTGGGCGAAGCCCCGCCGCAGCAGCTCGGCGTTCACGAACAGGCCGTCGGCTCGCCGGTAGATGTAGGCCAGCAGCCGGCCGTAGCGGTCTCGCTGCTCGACGTCGCCCACCATGCGGACCACGGTGCCGGGGGGCAGCAGGGAGGTGGTGAACCGGCTGGCCTCCTTTCCGTAACAGCCCACCGGCCGGTTGGGGTCCACCGTCTCGGGCGTGTCCATGCCGATCAGGCGGACCCGGTCTCCGCCGACCACTTCGATCGTGTCACCGTCGACCACCCGCTTGACGGCGATGTCGACCCCGCTCGGGAGGGTGGCGGTGGCCGGCGCAGCCACGGACGCGGGCCTCCCGGCGCGGCCAGCGCATCCGGCGAAGAGGACGCCGACGAGCACGGCGACGAGCACGGCGCCGCCGCACCTCCCCACAGGCCACCTCCCCACGGGCCACCGCCGCCGGGCCATCGGTCGAGGCTCAGGCCGCCAGGCGGCCCGACGCCTGGCGCAGGGCCTGGCGGGCGGCGGCGAGGCCGAGCAGGCCGACGTGGCGGGTGTGGTCGTCGAGCTCCCAGGTGTTGTCGTCACCGGCCCGGGCGGGGGCGTGCTCGGACCGGGAGGCGGAGGGCAGCAGGTCCAGCTGGTTGTCCATGGGCCCAGGATGACAGGGGGGTGAGACAACGAAGCCGGGGCCGCTGAGGGCGGCGACAGAAACATCCTGTTCACCGGGCCGCCACTCCTGCGACTCGAGCTTTGAGTAGGGTGCTGGTGGGTAGTCGCTACAGGAGCAGCCCGAAAAGGTCGACGTAACGGGAACAGGCCAGGCTGCCCAGCGTTGGGAGAAACTGATGAGCGAAACACTTGAGATCGAGGCCATAAACCAGGCGCTGGAGATGATCGACAAGAGCCTGGGTGTCATGCACACCCGCGAGCTCGTGTCGACCTCCGAGGTGTCCGACCTGCTGCTCGACATGCGCTCGATCCTTGCCTCGGCCGGTATCGACCTGGTCGAGATGGAAAAGGTCGGCGGCGCCAACTAGTCCGAGCGGGGCGCCGGCGTGAGCCGGCGAGCGAGTACGCCCAGGAGCAGACCGAGGGCGACACCGCCGGCCACGTCCGAGGCGTGGTGGATCTTGACGTAGATCCTACTCGTCGCCACCACCGCGGCGAGGGCGAAGTACAACGGGGCGAGCTCGTCGTCCTCGGACAGGACCATCGCCGCGCTGAACCCGGCGGTGGCGTGCCCGCTCGGGAAGCTGCTCGTCAACGGGCGTCGCACGCGGAGCGGCCGCTCGACCTCCCACGGTGGGCGGGTGCGGCGGAAGAACGACTTGATGATCCCGTTCACCAGGACCGACTCGACGCCCATCGCCGCGGCCAGCTTCAGCGCCCCCTCGAGGTCGCCCCCTTTGCGCAGGCCCTTCGCCGTGCCGAGGAGGACCCAGACCAGCCCGAAGTCGCCGAGCTCCGATGCGGCGTAGAAGAGCCGGTCGGCGGCGCGGTTGCCGCGCAGATGGTCGAAAGCCCTGTCGACGGCGAGGTCGAAGTGACCGACGCTTCTCCGGGCGGAAGAGAGCCGGCCCGTCACGGAGGGTGAGGCTAGCTGCTCACCCCGCCGGCACCGACCAGGTCCCGGGCCCGGGCCGGATCGCCCCCGAAGGTCGGGCAGTAGTCGTGGAACGAGCACCAGTCACAGAGCGGCGATGGGTGGGGCCGGAAGTCGTCGTTGGCGCACGCCCGCTCGACGGCCTTCCAGATGGCCGACGTGCGCTGCTCGAGGCCCCGGATGGACTGGTCCGAGGGCTCGGCCACGATGGCGATCGGCTCCGAGAGGTACAGGAGCTGGATCCGGGACGGGCGCCGGCCGAGGACCCGCTCGCACAGGAAGGCGTAGAAGTGGACGCCTCCCAGCCGGCTCTGCTCATGGGTCACGCCGGGCACCTTGCCGGACTTGTAGTCGGTCACGACCAGGCCACCGTCGGCGTCCAGCTCCAACCGGTCGATGATGCCCCGTAGCATCAGCGAGCCGACGTTGACCTCCAGGCGCAGCTCGAGACCGATCGGGTGCACCGTCCGGGGGTCCTCGAGCTCGAAGTAGCGCCGGAGCAGGACCTCGGCGTCCGCGGTGAACCGGGCCGCGGCCTCCGCATCCAGATCCAGCCCGACGAACTCGGGGTCGGTGGCCATCTCGGCCCGGGCCCGGTCGAGGCAGGCCAGGGCGGTGGGCACGGTCCGGGCGCCGGCCGGCTCGCAGAACAGCAGCTCGAGAGCCCTGTGGACGAGCGTGCCCTTGGTGGCCGACGGCGACGGCGGTTCGGGCAGCCGGTCGATGGCGGAGAAGCGGAAGGCCAGCGCGCAGTCCTTGAACGACGCCACCTTGGAGGGCGACAGCGAGGTCGGGAGCGGGAGGGCCATGGAGGTCAAGGGTACCGACGGGGTGGGACAGATCCGCGGATGTCTCAGCCGGCGCCGAAGGCGGCGGCCACCGCCCGCCCCACGCGGCGCGGGTCCTCCAGCGGCCCGAAGTGGCCGAGCTCGGCGAAGGTGGCCAGCGCGGCGGAGGCCAGGGCGCCGACCTGGGCTTCGGCCACCTCACGCTCCACGGCGAGGCTCCGGTCGCCCCGGCCGATCGTCACCGGGCACCCGACCAGGCCGAGGCGCCCGAACCCGTCGTGGCGCAGGCCCTCCCGGTAGATCTCCGCTTCGACGGCGGGCCGGCACCGCAGTCGCACGCCGCCCTCGACGGGCTCGAACCCGCAGTCGACGTATGCCCGCAGCGCCTCCGCATCGAGCGACGCCAAGGGGGGCTTGGCCGCGAAGTTCTCGTACGCCTCGTCGCGGGAGGAGAAGTGGTCCCGGCGCTTGAGCGCGCCGGCGATGAGCGGCTCACGCGACGCGGTGAGCGCTTCGCCGACCTCGGGCCACACGATCGGCTCGTAGCACCACAGGGCGGCGAACGTCCCCGGCCGGCGGGCCTCGGCGTCCAGCACGGCGGCACCGCCCGACGAGTGGCCGAACGCGAGGGGCCGCTCCAGGCCGAGCCCGGCCACGACGACCAGCACGTCGGCCGCGAATCCGGCCCAGTCCCAGTCGATGCCCGGAGGGGTCACCGTGTCCCCGTGGCCCCGGGCGTCGAAGGTCCAGCACGAGAACGACGAGGTCAGGTGGGCGGCGAGCGGGGCCAGGACCGACCCGCAGAACCCGGTGGCATGGGCCATGAGCAGGGGTGGGCCGTCGCCACCGAGGTGATGGACGGCCAGCTCCACGCCGTCGGTCGATGCGAGCCGGAGCACCGCCGGAGGGTACCGTCGCAAGCCGTGACCACCGACCAGGACGACGTGGCTGCGGCGAACCTGGCCTTCTACGCCGCCTTCGAGGCGCGCGACCTCGACGCCATGTCGAAGCTGTGGGAGCACTCGGACCGCATCGTCTGTACGCATCCGGGCTGGGCCAGCCTCCGTGGCTGGGCCCAGGTCGCGGCCTCGTTCTTCGCCCTCTTCCAGAACGCCCAGAATCTGCAGTTCATCCTCACCAAGGAGACGGCCTCGGTCCAGGGCGACATCGCGTGGGTCTCCGTCGACGAGAACATCCTGCAGGGAGCGAACGCCACCACCGTGGCCGCCCTCAACCTGTTCCTGCGCGACGCCACCGGCGAGTGGATGCTGGTCGCCCACCACGCGTCGCCCGTGAGCGACTCCGAATAGCCGAGCCGTAACGGCTGGCGCGTCCGTCGCACCGGTGGCGCCGGTTCGACCGAGGGACGTGGGGTTACCCGGCCGCGCACTCCCCGGCGCCGACCTCGGCGATGTACGGGCCGGTCTCGCCGTAGTCGACGTAGAAGTCGGGCCGGTCGTCCGGCTTCGGGAACTGGTCCAGGTCGGCCAGGCCCTCGGCGACAGCCGAGGCGCCACCCACCCGCTCGAGCCAGGCGGTGAAGCTCTCGCCCGCCGAGCGCTCGTCGGCGAAGCGGGCGACGACCCGCACGGTGGCCTCGCCCGCGTTCTTGGCCGGCAGGCGCAGTGCCTTGTGCCCGAACTCGATCTGGGTGTGGCCCACGTAGCCGCCCAGCAGCATCTGGTAGCCGGGCGCGGGCTGGCCGTGGGCCCGGCGCTCGACGCCCATGAACCCGATGTCGGAGATGTGGTGCTGCCCGCAGGAGTTGGTGCAGCCGGAGATGTTGACCCGCACGCCGCCGACGTCGGCCAGGCCGGCCTCTTCGAGGGCCCGCCCGATCTCGTCGGCCAGCCCTCGGGACTGGGTCACGGCCAGGTTGCAGGTGTCGGCGCCCGGGCAGGCCACGACGTCGCGGGCCAGCTCGGCGCCGGGCTCGGCCATGCCGATGGCCTCCAGCCGCCGGTACAGCTCGGGCAACTGCTCCTCGGTCAGGCCCCGGAACACGACGTTCTGGCGGTTCGTGACCCGGACCTCGAGCCCGAAGTCCCGCTGGATGGCGGCGAGGGCCCGGAACTGGTCCGCGGTCACGTCGCCCAGGCGGGCGTAGGCGTAGGCCGACACCGTTCCCTTGGCGTTGCCCCGGACGACGTTGGCGTCGTCCCACCGGCCGTAGGGGTCCCGACGGCTGATCACGACGTTGGTACCCCAGCCCATGGGCGTCGGGGAGACGGTCGACGAGACGCCGGCGGGCTCGTCGCCGGCGGCCTGCACGGCCGCGGGGACGCCGCCGGGCCACGAGGACGATGCGGGCAGGAACCGGCGCTCCTTGAAGATGCGCCGGCGGACCTCGTCGGCGCCCAAGGTGTCGACCAGCCACTTCATGCGGGCCCGCAGCTTGTTGTCCCGGTTGCCGGCGTGGTCGAACGTGCGCAGGATCGCCTCGATCGTCGGCAGCAGGTCCTCCCGCGAGGTGAACTCCTCCAGGGCCTTGGCCGGGTGGGGGTTGGCGCCCAGGCCGCCGGCGAAGAAGACCCGGAAGCCCGGCTCCACGGTGCCGTCGTCCTTGGCCCGGTTGACGGCGACGATGCCGACGTCGTTGAACATGGCCTGGCCGCAGTCGGTGACGCAGCCGGAGAAGTTGATCTTGAACTTGCGG
>DATASA010000086.1:0-2955 GCA_036269435.1 Acidimicrobiales bacterium
GGCGGCTCCTCGAGGTTGTTCGACGGGAGGAACGACAAGAGGTGGCGCACCTCGTCGAGGCAGGCCTTCTCGTCGGGCGCGACGAAGGTCGCGACCCCGGACTTGGTGGCATGGCTCATGGCGCCGCCGAGCTCCTCGAGCGTGACGTCCTCGCCGGTCACCGTCTTCACCACGTCGGGGCCCGTGATGAACATGTGCGAGGTGCCCTGCACCATGAAGATGAAGTCGGTCATCGCGGGCGAGTACACGGCGCCGCCCGCGCACGGCCCGAGGATCACGCTGATCTGGGGGATGACGCCCGACGCCGCCACGTTGCGGTGGAAGATGCCGCCGTAGGAGTGCAGCGAGACCACGCCCTCCTGGATCCGTGCCCCCGCGCCGTCGTTGAGGCCGATCATCGGGACGCCGGTCGACGCGGCCAGGTCCATCACCTTGTGGATCTTCTCGGCGAAGACCTCGCCCAGCGCGCCGCCGAAGACGGTGAAGTCCTGGCTGAACAGGCAGACCCGGCGCCCGTCGATGGTCCCGAACCCCGTCACGACGCCGTCGGTGTAGGGCCGGTTGTCCTCGAGGCCCATGCCGTGGGCCCGGTGCCGGGCCAGCATGTCGAGCTCCTGGAAGGAGCCCTCGTCCAGGAGGTACTCGATCCGCTCCCGGGCGGTCAGCTTGCCCTTGGCGTGGTGGCGCTCGACGGCCCGGGGGCTCCCGGCGTTGAGGGCCTCGTTCTTGCGTTCGGCCAGCTCGGCCAGGCGTTCGGCCATGGAGTGTTCCATGGGTTTGAGGGTACAGCCGACCGGCCGCAGCCTGAAATTGCACCGTAAGACGCCGAACGAGAAGCCGTTCTAATTCTCGACGGAAAAGACCTGGTCCCACCAGGAAAAAGTTCGGCGCCGCGGCAAGCGGCCCGGACCGACAGTCCGACCGCAATGGGGGGGACGCAATGACGCTTCTGCATGTGGCGGAAGCCGAGGTTCGATTCGGTGGTGTGCACGCGCTGCGGGGCGTGAACCTCGCCGTCGCCCCGGGCATCGTCACCGGTCTCATCGGCCCCAACGGCGCCGGGAAGACCACCTGCTTCAACGCCATCTGCGGCCTGCAGGGCCTCAACGGCGGCCGCATCACGTTCGACGGCACCGACATGACGTCCTTGAAGCCCCACCAGCGCGCCCGGCTCGGCATCGCCCGCACGTTCCAGCGCCTCGAGGTCTTCGGCTCGCTGACCGTCCGCGAGAACGTGCTCGCCGCCGCCGAGATCCGCCGGCGCTGGTCCCGCGATCGCTCCGACGCCGCCGCCAACGCCGACGGCGTCCTCTCCCTGGTCGGGTTGGGCCATCTGGCCGACCGGCCGGCCGACACGCTCCCGACCGGCCAGGCCCGCCTGCTCGAGCTCGCCCGGGCGCTGGCCACCCGGCCCCGCCTGCTCCTGCTCGACGAGCCGTCGTCGGGGCTCGACGACGGCGAGAGCGACGAGCTGGGCGACCTGCTCTGCCAGCTGGCCCGGGCCGGCATGGGCGTGCTGCTGGTCGAGCACGACATGGGCCTCGTCATGCGGATCTGCACCCAGATCAACGTGCTCGACTTCGGTTCCGTCCTGATGGTGGGCGGGCCGGACGAGGTGCGGGCCGACGAGCGGGTGCGCGCCGCGTACCTGGGCGCCGTGGACGACCCTGAAGAGACCGGCGACGGTGCGCCCGTCCCGGCGACGGCGGGGACGCATGGCTGACGCATCCCCGAAGCCGGTGCCGCCGGTGCTCGAGCTGCGGCGCGTGCACGCGGGATACGGCCAGATCGAGGTGCTGCACGGCATCGACCTCGCCGTCGCCACCGGCTCGGTGCTCGCACTCCTCGGCCCCAACGGCGCGGGCAAGTCGACGACGCTCAAGGTCGCCAGCGGCCAGATGGAGCCGACGAAGGGCTGCTTCCACGTCCTCGGGCGCCACGCCAACGGCATGCCCCCCGACAAGCTGGCCCGGGCCGGGCTGTGCACGCTGCCCGACGGGCGCGGCATCTTCCCGAACCTGACCGTCATGGAGAACCTGTGGCTGATGACCTACGGCGGTCCCTCCCGCTCGCTCGTCGAGCAGAGGGCCTTCTCCCGCTTCCCCCGCCTGGCCGAGCGGCGCCACCAGCTGGCGGGCACCCTCTCGGGCGGTGAGCAGCAGATGCTCGCCATGGCCCGCACGCTGAGCGTCGAACCGGCGGTGCTGCTCCTCGACGAGATCTCCATGGGCCTGGCCCCCATGATCGTCGACGAGCTGTACGCACTGGTGAAGCAGATCGCCGACGAAGGCGTGGCCGTGATCCTGGCCGAGCAGTTCGCCGCGACCGCGCTCGGCGTCGCGACCGATGTCGCCGTCGTGGTCCAGGGGCGCATCGTCGTCGCCGGCAAGCCGGACGAGCTGCCCGACGACCTCGCCGACGCCTATCTCGGGGGTGCCGCGGCGTGAAGACCTGGTCGCGTCTCCGCCGGCTCGTGGTATTCGGCGCCTCCTCCGCGCTCTTGGTCACGGGCGGCTCGGGCCTGCTCGCCGTCGCACTGTCCGACGGGCCGGCCGGTGCCGACAACGCGCTGGGTGGCTTCACCGTCAACGCGCTGGCCGAGGCGATCTCGGTGCAGTACGAACAGCCCAACTTCCCCGTCCCCGCCACGCCGTCGCTCGAGTTCGACGAGGGCTATGCCGCGACCTCGGACAACTACGGCCCGACCGGGTCGGCCACCGCCTCGTCGCTCTACCCCGGCCAGGTCATCGCGAACGCGGGCTCGCAGCTCGCCCTGCTCGTGCCCGGCCTGCCGCTGCCGGCGGCACCGGCCTGGCCGATCCAGGCGGTCAGCAAGTTCCCGCAGGCACCGAACACCGCCTCGACCGATCTGCCCGGCGTCAACATGGACGCGCAGAGCACCACGAACGGCAACACCGCCACCGCGACCCTCGGCAACGACGCCGCCACCGCCGG
>DATASA010000087.1:0-28662 GCA_036269435.1 Acidimicrobiales bacterium
GTGACCGCTCCGACGACACGTCGCTGCGAGCCGGGTACCTCGTCGGGTGCGACGGAGGGCGCAGCCTGATCCGCAAGGCCGCGGGCATCGACTTCCCCGGGTTGGATCCCTCGACGAGCTGGATGATCGCCGAGGTCGAGACGGAGGAGGAGCCGGAGTTCGGCTTCCGCCACGACAGCGCGGGCACCCACGCCATCGGTCGACGCGAAGCCGGGGAGCCGATTCGGCTCGTGCTCACAGAGCGAACCGCCGAACACACCGGTGAGCCGGGCATGGACGAGCTTCGCGAGGCACTCGTCGGCGTGTATGGCACGGACTACGGGCTGCGCCGCGCCAACTGGATCTCCAGGTTCACCGACATGGCCCGCCAGGCCGCCTCCTACCGCCAGGGCCGGGTCCTGCTCGCGGGCGACGCCGCGCACGTGCATCCGCCCCAGGGCGGCCAGGGCCTCAACATCGGCGTGCAGGATGCGGTGAACCTGGGCTGGAAGCTGGCCCAGGTCGTTCACGGGACGTCACCCGAAAGCCTTCTCGACACCTACCACGCCGAACGGCATCCGGTCGGTGCCCGGGTCTTGCAGAACACCATGGCGCAGGTCGCGCTCAGCACACCCGACGACCGTCACAAGGCGCTGCACGACGCCATGGCCGAACTACTCGCGATGGACGAGCCCCGCCGCCACATCGCCGGGATGATCTCCGGGCTCGACATCCAGTACGACCTCGGGGACGGACACCCGCTTCTCGGGCGGCGCATGCCCGACCTCGACCTGCGGACCACCGACGGGCCGACGCGCGTCTACACGCTGCTGCACGACGCCCGGCCCGTGCTCCTCAACCTCGGTGCACCCGGCGGCTTCGACATCTCCCCTTGGGCCAGTCGAGTCCGTTTGGTCGACGCCAGCCACGACGGCGTGTGGGAGCTCCCCGTCCTCGGCGAGGTCGCCGGGCCCCCGGCGGTGCTGATCCGCCCCGACGGCCACGTCGCGTGGGTTGGCGAGCTCACGGACCCGGAGCTGCCTCAAGCATTGTCGACCTGCTTCGGCGCAGCCACTGCCGCGTGACGAAGCAGCGCAACCGGCTCCGCCGGGCCCGGTGAGGCCGTGCGACCGGGCCTCAAGGGTCCGCGGGGGTTCGGAACCACGAGGACGCGTGGTGCGCGTGGTCCGGCGCACGGCGACAATCCGAGCATGCGTACGCCGAGCGGCCACTCGAGATGATCCGGTCAGTTCCGCCTCGTTCGTCGGAGTGCGGGGACCGCCCCGCCCTTGGTCGCCCGCGGCCGCCGGGACCTGCCGGTGCGCACGATGCGGGGCCAGGTCGGCTGGTGCGACGGCTCGGCGCGCCGCTTCGACCCGCCGACGACGATCCTCCGCAGCTGTCGCTGAGCTGCACGAGCACGCCCGAGCGCGTCATCGTCGCCGTGCGGGGCGAGGTCGACGCCTGCACGTCCGGACAGCTCAAGCAGCAGCTCATCGATGTCATGGACGGCGCCGGAAACCTGCCCGTCGAGGCCGACCTGGGCGACATGACGTTCATCGACAGCTCGGGGCTCTCCGTACTGGTCGAGATGCACCTAGAGGCCCGGAGTCGAGGGACCACTTTCGTGCTGCTCGGCGCCCGGCCATCGGCGGCGAAGGTCTTCGAGATCGTCGGCCTGAACTCCATCCTCACGTTCCGCTGAGGATGGCCGGCTCCCAGAACCACGCGTTCACGGGATGCCGGAGCCCCGGGCCGGCGCGACGCTGAGATCGACCATTTTTTCGCCGGCGCACCGCGGCGAGCGGGAGGTCGGGCGCGCCTTCCGATGCCAAAGGAGAGATCTCATGGCGAAAGCAGTGGGCATCGACCTCGGTACCACCAACTCGGTCATCGCCGCCGTGGAGGGCGGGCAGCCGGTCGTGGTCCCCAACGCCGAGGGCTCGCGGACCACGCCGTCGGTGGTCGCCTTCACCGACCAGGGCGAGCGCCTGGTGGGCCAGCTCGCCCGGCGGCAGGCGATCCTGAACCCCAAGGGCACGATCTACTCGGCCAAGCGGTTCATCGGGCGACGGTACGACGAGGTGGAGAGCGAGCTCAAGGCGGTCACGTTCGACGTCACCGCCGGCCCTGACGGCGCCGTTCGGTTCAAGGTGCGCGACAAGCTCTACGCCCCCGAGGAAGTGTCCGCCCTCGTGCTGCGCAAGCTGGCCGATGACGCGGGGAAGTTCCTCGGCGAACGGGTCACCGAAGCGGTGATCACCGTGCCCGCGTACTTCAACGACGCGCAACGCCAAGCCACGAAGGACGCGGGCCGCATCGCCGGGCTCGAGGTCCTGCGCATCATCAACGAGCCGACCGCTGCCGCCCTGGCCTACGGCTTGGACAGGAAGCAGCACGAGACGGTGCTGGTGTACGACCTCGGGGGCGGCACGTTCGACGTGAGCATCCTCGACGTGGGCGACGGCGTCGTCGAGGTCCGGGCCACGTCCGGTGACACCCACCTCGGCGGCGACGACTTCGACCGCCGCATCGTGGACCACCTCGCCGACCAGTTCCAGAAGGAGAACGGCATCGACCTTCGCCCCGACGCCCAAGCGCTGCAGCGGCTGTTCGAGGCGGGCGAGAAGGCCAAGATCGAGCTGTCGGCGGTCACCCAGACGCAAATCAGCCTGCCGTTCATCACCGCCGACGCCCACGGTCCGAAGCACCTGAACACGACGCTCATGCGCTCGACGTTCGAGCAGCTGATCGGCGACCTGCTGGAGCGGACCATGGGACCGGTGCAGCAGGCCATGGCCGACGCCAAGGTCACGGCCAACGACATCGACGAGGTCATCCTGGTCGGTGGCTCGACGCGGATCCCTGCCGCGCAGAACCTGGTCCGCCGGCTCACCGGCGGCAAGGACCCCAACATGACGGTGAACCCCGACGAGGTGGTCGCGGTGGGTGCTGCCATCCAGGCCGCCGTCATCAAGGGCGAGATGAAGGACGTCCTGCTCCTCGACGTCATTCCCCTCTCGCTGGGCGTGGAGACGGCGGGCGGCGTGATGACGAAGATCGTCGAGCGCAACACGACCATCCCGGCCCGGCGCACCGAGACATTCACCACCGCCGACGACAACCAGCAGGCCGTCGACATCGTCGTCCTCCAGGGCGAGCGCGAGCGGGCCGCCGACAACCGGGTGCTCGGTCGGTTCCGGCTGGAGGGCATCCGGCCCGCGCCCCGAGGCGTGCCCCAGGTCGAGGTCACCTTCGACGTGGACGCCAACGGCATCCTCAACGTGTCCGCTCGGGACAAGGACACCGGGGCCGAGCAGCGGATCACGATCAGCGAGACGACCAACCTCGACAAGAACGACGTCGAGCGGATGATCGCCGACGCCGAGCAGCACCGGGCGGAGGACGCCCAGCTGCGCCAGGTGGTCGACACCCGCAACGAGTTGGACGCCCTGGCCTACCAGGTGGAGCGCCGCGTGAACGAGCTGGGCGACGCCCTGGCGGTGCACGAGAAGGCGCGGGCGGAGATGCTCGTCAACGACGCCCGCCAGGCCGTCAAGGAGGAGGCCCCCCTCGATCGTTTGCGGTCGCTCGTCGGCGAGCTCCAGGGCGTGTACCACGGCCTGGCGGCGAGCGTCTCCTCGTCGGCCGGCGCCACCGCCGGGCCGGGCCCCGGCCCCGGCGGGAGGCCGCCGGGTGGCAACGGCGCCGGTGGCGCCGGCCGGCCGGTTGGCGACGACGACGTCATCGACGCCGAGTTCACCCCCAGCTGAGGGACGCCGCGTGGCCGACACCGATGCCAGTGACGTCAGGACCGATGCCGTGCCTGATCCGGACGGCCCGGAGGCGCGGGCCGCGGAGCTGGACGACCAGCGCCGGCGCGCTCTGGCCGACCTCGACAACCTCCGCAAGCGGTTCGGTCGCGAAGTCGAACGCGAACGCGCCGCGGAGCGGGCCCGGGTGGCCGCCGCCTGGCTGCCGATCGTCGACCACCTGGAGATGGCGCTGGAGCACGCAGGCGTCGACCCGGCGTCCATCGTCGACGGCGTGCAGGCCGTCCGTGACCAGGCAGTGGCGTTGCTGGCCGCGCTGGGGTTCCCGCGCGACGAGTCCGTCGGCGAGCTGTTCGACCCCAGCCGCCACGAGGCGATCACCGCGCTCGCCGACCCCGACGCCGCGCCTGGCACGGTCCTCCATGTCGTCCGGCCCGGGTACGGCGGCAACGACACCCAGCTGCGGCCGGCGTCGGTGGTCGTCGCCACCCGGCCCGACTGAGGGTCGTGCCTCCGCGCGACTTCTACGAGATCCTGGGCGTGCCGCGCACGGCGGGCCCCGAGGAGATCCAGCGCGCCTACCGGAAGCTGGCCCGCACGTACCACCCCGACGTCAACAAGGACCCGGGGGCGGAGGACCTCTTCAAGGAGGTGTCGGAGGCGTACGACGTCTTGTCCGACCCGGACACCCGGCGCCGCTACGACGCCTTCGGCCCCAACTTCCGCCAGGTGCCCGAAGGCGTCGATCCGGAGACCTGGGCGGCGTCCCAGCGGGCGGGCCCGTCGCGCCAGCGCGCCGGCTCGGGCGCCGGGGCCGGGCGGCGCGCCGGTCCCGGCGGTTTCACGTGGACGACCGGGGGTGGCGACGACGACGATTTCTTCAGCGGGTTCGGGGACGTGGACATCGACGACCTGCTCGGGGGCTTCTTCGGCCGAGGGGCCGGCGATGCCCGCCGTGGCCCAGTGCGAGGCGCCGATACCACGGCGGAGCTACCGATCACCGTGGAAGCGGCGTTCACGGGCACTCGCCGGCGCATCACCCTGTCCGGATCGGACGGCGAGCGGAGCCTCGAGGTCACCGTTCCCGCCGGCGTCGTCGATGGCCAGCGCATCCGCCTCGCCGGCCAGGGTGGCCCCGGCGAGGGCGGCGGACCCGCGGGCGACATCTACCTCACCGTCCGGATCCAGCCCCATCCGCGCTACCGGCTGGACGGGCGCACCATCACGGTGGACCTGCCCGTCACGCCCTGGGAGGCGGCGCTCGGCGCCAAGATCCCGGTCGAGTCGCCGGGGGGCGAGCACAAGGTCACGGTCCCGCCCGGCTCGTCGTCGGGTCGGCGGCTGCGCCTGAAGGGCCAGGGCCTGCCCAACCCGCGGGGGGCGCCGGGCGACCTGTACGCCGAGGTCAACATCATGGTGCCGAAACGGCTGAGCGACGGCGAGCGGGAGCTGTTCGAGCAACTCGGCCGCGTGTCCGACTTCGACCCGCGGAGGCACCGATGAGCGACCACCGCGTTCGGGCCACGCAGGCGGGACACGGCGTTCAGGCCACGCAGGCCTGGCACGGCGTTCAGGCCACGCAGGCCGGGCACGGCGTCCAAGGCGGTCACGGCGTCCAGGCGACGCTCGTCCGCCCGCGCCGGCTGAGCCTGGCCACCTTCTGCCGGGCCACCGGCCTGCACCCGGAGCTGGTCGGTCGGCTCGTGCGGCTCGGCCTGCTCGACGCCACGCCCGACGCCGGGGGCCGGCCCGTGTTCGCGCCGGACCAGGTGGAGCGGGCGCTCCGGATCCGGCGGCTCCGGAGCGGGCTGTCGCTGAACTACGCCGCCCTCGGGCTGGTGCTCGACCTCCTGGACCGCATCGACGAGCTGGAGAAGGAAACGTGGACCTCAACCGACTGACCCAGAAGTCCCAGGAAGCACTGCACGACGCCCAGACCAAGGCGCTGCGCTTCGGGCACACGGAGGTCGACGGCGAGCACCTGCTGCTGGCGCTGGTCGACCAGCCGGAAGGACTCGTACCCCGGCTGCTGGACCAGGCGGGCGCCGACCCGGACGCCCTACGCGAGGCCATCGAGGGCGAGCTGGCCCGCCGCCCGCGGGTGACGGGACCGGGGGTCGCGCCCGGCCAGGTGATGGTGACCCAACGCCTGTCCCGCCTGCTCGACGCGGCCGAGAAAGAGGCCAAGCGACTGAAGGACGAGTACGTCTCGGTCGAGCACCTGCTGATCGCCCTCCTCGACGAGGGCAGCTCCACGACCGCGGGCCGGCGATTGCGGGAGCAGGGCCTGACCCGCGACAACTTCCTCCAGGCCCTCACCGCCATCCGCGGCAACCAGCGGGTGACGTCGGCCATGCCCGAAGTCACGTACGAGGCGCTGGAGAAATACGGGCGCGACCTGGTGGCGGACGCCCGCACCGGCCGGCTGGATCCCGTCATCGGCCGCGACAGCGAGATCCGACGCGTCGTGCAGATCCTGTCCCGCAAGACCAAGAACAATCCGGTGCTCATCGGCGACCCCGGCGTGGGCAAGACCGCCATCGTCGAGGGACTGGCCCAGCGGATCGTCAACGGCGACGTCCCTGAAGGCCTTCGGGACAAGACGATCTTCGCCCTCGACATGGGCGCCTTGGTCGCCGGGGCCAAGTACCGGGGGGAGTTCGAGGAGCGGCTGAAGGCGGTCCTCAACGAGGTCAAGGCGGCCGAGGGGCGCATCCTGCTGTTCATCGACGAGGTGCACACCGTCGTCGGCGCCGGTGCAGCCGAGGGGTCCATGGACGCCGGCAACATGCTCAAGCCCATGCTCGCCCGGGGCGAGTTGCACCTCGTCGGCGCCACCACCGTCGACGAGTACCGCAAGCACATCGAGAAGGACGCCGCGCTGGAGCGCCGCTTCCAACCCGTCCTGGTCGACGAGCCGTCGGTGGAGGACGCGATCTCCATCCTGCGCGGCCTCCGCGAGCGCTTCGAGGTCTTCCACGGCGTCCGCATCCAGGACTCGACCCTGGTGGCGGCTGTCGTGCTCAGCCACCGCTACATCTCCGACCGCTTCCTGCCCGACAAGGCCATCGACCTGGTCGACGAGGCGTGCGCCATGCTGCGCACCGAGATCGACTCCATGCCCGCCGAGCTGGACGAGCTGACCCGGCGGGTCGTCCGGATGGAGATCGAGGACGCCGCCCTGTCGAAGGAGGACGACCCCGCCAGCACGCGGCGCCTCGACGAGTTGCGCAGGGAGCTTGCGGACCTGCGGGCCGAAGCCGACGCCACGCGGGCCCAGTGGGAGGCCGAGCGGCAGGCCCTGCGGCGGGTGCAACAGCTGCGGGAGGACATCGAGCGCGTCCGGCGCGACGCCGAGGAGGCAGAGCGCAACTACGAGCTCAACCGGGCGGCCGAGCTACGCCACGGAAGGCTGCCCGAGCTCGAACGCCAGCTGCACGCGGAGGAGGAGCGGCTCGAGGCCAAGCAGGGAGCGCGGCGCCTGCTGCGGGAGGTCGTCACCGAGGACGAGATCGCGTCGATCGTGGCCCGCTGGACGGGCATCCCTGTCAGCCGGCTCCAGGAGGGCGAGCGGGAGAAGTTGCTGCGCCTCGACGAGATCCTGCACGAGCGGGTCGTCGGCCAGGACGAGGCCGTGCAGCTCGTGGCCGACGCCATCATCCGGGCGCGGTCCGGGATCAAGGATCCCCGCCGGCCCATCGGTTCGTTCATCTTCCTGGGGCCGACCGGCGTCGGCAAGACCGAGCTGGCCCGAGCACTGGCGGAAGCCCTGTTCGACACCGAGGAGAACATGGTCCGCATCGACATGAGCGAGTACCAGGAGCGGCACACCGTCAGCCGCCTGGTCGGGGCGCCTCCGGGGTACGTCGGCTACGAGGAGGGCGGCCAGCTCACCGAAGCCGTGCGCCGCAAGCCCTACTCGGTCGTGCTGTTCGACGAGATCGAGAAGGCCCACGCCGACGTGTTCAACGCGCTGCTGCAGGTGCTCGACGACGGGCGCCTGACCGATGCCCAGGGTCGCACCGTCGACTTCCGGAACGCGGTGATCATCATGACGTCGAACATCGGGTCCCAGCACCTGATCGAGGGCGTCACCGGGGCGGGAGAGATCAAGCCCGAGGCCCGGACCCTGGTCTTGGCCGAGCTGAGGGGTCGTTTCCGCCCCGAGTTCCTCAACCGCATCGACGACATCGTGCTGTTCAAGGCGCTGACCATGCCCGAGATCGAGCGCATCGTGGAGCTGATGCTCGACGACCTGCGGAACCGCTTGAGCGACCGCCGCCTCACACTGGAGGCCGCCGACGCGGCCCGCGCTTTCATCGCCCAGCAGGGCTTCGACCCCGTGTACGGCGCCCGCCCCCTGCGCCGGTTCATCGCCCACGAGGTCGAGACCCGGATCGGTCGGGCCCTGCTGGGCGGTGACATTCACGACGGCGCCGTGATCACCGTCGACCTTCGTGACGGCGAGCTGATCGTCGGCTTCGAAAACCCGACCAAGGAAGGTGGCGCGGCGGCCGCGTGATCGGCCTTCGCGCCCAACAACAGAAGGAGGTTCATCGACATGATTGACATGCTCGTCGGGAACTGGAGGACCCTCGCCATCCGAGGCGCGGCAGCGGCGCTGTTCGGGCTGCTCGCCCTGATCTGGCCGGGCCCGACGGTCTGGGCCCTCGTCCTGCTGTTCGGGGCGTACGTGCTGGTGGACGGCGTCACCATCCTGGCCGCCGCGCTCTCGAACGCCCCCGAGGCGGGAGGGCGCCGGGGGTGGCATGTCTTCGAGGGAGTCGTCAGCATCGGCGTCGGGATCGTGACGTTCATCTGGCCCGCCATCACCGCCCTGGCCCTCTTGTGGGTCATCGCCGCGTGGGCGTTCGTCACGGGAGTCGTGGAGATCGTCGCCGCCGTCCGGCTCCGGGAGGTGCTGGAGCGGGAGTGGATCCTGGCCGCCGTCGGCGTGCTGTCCATCCTCTTCGCCGTCGTCCTGGCCGTGGACCCGGGCGCGGGCGCCCTCGGGATCACCTGGGCCATCGGCTGGTATGCCCTGCTGTCCGGCGCCCTGTACGCGGCCCTGGCCTGGCGCGTTCGCAAGCTGGAGCGCGGTGAGGGGCCATCAACGGCGCGGACCCGGGCCCAGCCCCGGCCCCTGGCCACATGATCGCGGCGAGCAAGCCCTGGACCTACTGGCTGGCGCCCCTTCTCCTCGCCCTCACCGCGCTGTCGCTGATCGCGTGGGCGCTCCTCTACTACCGGAAGGTCGTCGTGCCGGAGAGTTATCTCGACCAGTGGCGCGACGTCGAAGCGCAGGCCGTGCGGGCCCGCAGTGCGGCGCAGGTCGGGGGGCACAAGGCCCCGACCGAACTGTCGAGCGGGCAGCAGTCGGCGCCCGGAGAGCGGGCGGTCACGTCCCGCCGGGCCCAGCCGGCGGAGGTTGATCGAGCACGTGAGACTGATCGAGAGAGGGAGATGAGGTAATCAGCCCGGAGAGGATCGAGACCGTCGTCATGCCCCTCGACGGTTCCGACTTCGCGACATGCTCGCATGGCGACCCACGGGCGCAGCCCGGAGCGCAGCCCTGATCGGGGTTCCCGTCTACGAGCCCGCGAGCGCGGCGGAGGGCGTCCGCCTGTTCCTCGACGAGCACCCTGCATTCCTGCTCGTGGTCGGTTCACACGCCCGCACGGGCATGGAACGCCTGGTCTTCGGCAGTACCGCGTCGGTGATCGTCCGCCAGAGCTACTCGCCGGTGCTGGTCGTGCGCCGGGAGCATGCATGATGACCACGATGACCGCGACCGTGGTGGTGTGCCCCAGCTGCAGCAGGAAGAACCGGGTGCCGGCGGCCGCCCCTGGCCTCCCTCGTTGCGCCCACTGTCACAACCCGCTGCCGTGGGTCGCGGATGCCACCGACGACACCTTCGCCGAGGTGGCGGAGGCCCCGACCATCCCCGTGATCGTCGACCTGTGGGCCCCGTGGTGCGAGCCCTGCCGCATGGTGAGCCCGGCCCTCGAAAGCCTGGCCCGCGAGTATGCCGGCCGTATCAAACTGGTGAAGGTCAACGTCGACCTGTCGCCGGAGCTCTCCCGGCGGTTCCGGGTGCAGGGCATCCCGGCCCTGCTGGTGTTGGACGGGGGCCGGGTCGTTGCCGAGCAGGTCGGGGCGGCGCCGGAGCGTGCGCTCCGGGCCTGGCTCGACCAGGCCCTCGCCGCCCTCGCCTGAACCACGCCACGCCGGCGCTACCCGCCGACACCGAGTCAGCGCGTCAGCGCGATGGAGTCGGCCGGGGGTGAACGCCGTCACCCGTTCGGCCTACCCTTTCCCGGCGACGCTGCGGGTCGGCGGGCGACGCACAACCACGCGGGCGCGTAGGTCCGCTCAAAGGCTGCTCAAGGTGACCTGATAGGGCGCTCGGCTGCCGTCGGAGTGGACGACCTCCACGGGGACGGTCTGACCGGGCGAGAGGTCGGCCAGCACCGACTGCAGCTCCTCCATCGTCGTCGTGGGCTTGCCGGCAACGGACGTGATGACGTCGCCCGGGGAGATACCGGCCGCCTGGGCCGCCTTGTCGGGCTCGATGCTCTGGACCAGCACGCCGAAGGGCGCACCGGACCCCGTGACGACGTTCGTGCCGGAGATCCCGAGAGCAGCGCGCCCCGAGTCCGTCACCTTGCCGCTGCTGATCAGCTGGTCGGCGATGCGCTTCACGGTGTTGCTGGGAACGGCGAAGCCGATGCCGGGAGCCGCCCCCAGGTCGGGGGTGACGGCGGCCAGGGTCGGGATGCCGATGACGTCACCGTCGAGGCCGACCAGCGCGCCGCCACTGTTTCCCGGGTTGATCGGCGCGCTGGTCTGGATGGTGGAGGGCAGCACCACGCCGCCTCCCTCGCTGACGGTGCGACCCGTGGAGCTGACGATGCCGTCGGTGACGGAGCTCTCCAGGCCCAGCGGGTTGCCGACGGCCATCACGATCTGGCCCACCTTGACCGTCGACGAGTCGTCGAACTTGGCCGCGGCCGGCGCTCCGCTTCCCGACACCCGGACGACGGCCAGGTCGTCGGGTGGGAACGTGCCCACCAGCTCGCCCGGCAGGGAGTGGCCGTCCACGAGCGTCACCTGGAACTGCGTCGAGTCCCCGACGACGTGGGCGTTGGTGACGATGTCACCCTTGCCGTCGTACATCACGCCCGAGCCGAGGCCCGAGGGGGTGGAGATCTCCACGACTGTCGGGCGCACCCGGTCGACGACCTGGACGAACGCGCTCTCGACCTGCGTCGCCTCTGACCCTACGGACGTACCGTCGCCGCCGGCGGACGACGCTGGTTTCGTCGCCGCCGAGCTACGGCTCGTGCTGTCGTTGCACGCGGCCGTGCCCAGCGAGAGCAGGGCGATGAGCGCCCCGGCCGCCAGTGGACGGTTGGTTCTGGACATGGGCACGGCTCCTCCGCTCTTCAGGTCGCCAACGGCACAAAGGCATCGACAACGCCTCCGGGCCGCGCTGGACGGTCAGGAAACCTCTATCCGCCTCGGTCGCTCGGTCGTCGCCTTCGGAACCCGTACGGTCAACACGCCGTCGTCCAGGTTGGCGCTGACGCCGCCCTCGTCCACGCTGCCCGGGAGGGTGATCTCGTAGTGGAACCGGCCCACGGTCCGGGCCCGCCGGCGCAGGATGCCCTCACGCTCCTTCTCCTTGCGTTCGCCGTCGACGGTCAACCGCCGGCCGGAGAGGGAGATGTTGACGTCGTCCTTGTTCACGCCGGGCAGCTCGACCTCGACGACGTACGCGTCCTCGGTCTCCTCGAGGTCGGCGTCCGGGACGAAGCCGTCGGCCAGGGCCGGGACCCACTCACCCCAGTTCCGGAACAGCTCGCGTTCCAGGTCGGCGAACGGGTTCCAGCGGGTCACGTCGCTTCTCTGGGCTTGGTTGCGGACGGGCATGGCCATGTCGATTCCTCCTTGGCGGGGCGGCGGTCGACAACTCAGCATGACCACCTGCCAGGCAAGGCGAATCCCGCGTCCGCGTAGACGTGGACGACCGGGCCGGGAAATCTGGCGCGACGACCGCCGTCGAGCATCCTGGGCCGCGCCATGGGGTAGGACGCCAGCGTGCTGCCGGAGGCAATGCCAATGCGCATGCCCGTGGCCGACGCACGCGGCGTGATCCCGCCGCTTCCGCGCTCGGCCCGGGCTTCGACCGACCTCACCGCCTGCCCGCTGAGTCACAGCTGGGTGTGCGCAGAAGGTCGCGTCGGCGCTCTGCGCCACCTCTCTCAGTGACGACGTGGCCGCCCCGCTCGGTCGCGACGCTGCAAGGCGGCCCACCGCGGGAAGCGGCCGGCGAACTCCGTCGTCGGCCAACCGACGAGGAGGCAGTCGACATGGCGACCGATCACGGCATTGACCGGTCATGGTGCCTTCACGCCGCGGCCACCCTCGGGCGTCCCTTCTCGGTCGATGACATCGGGTCGATACTCGGCGAGCCCCTGGGGCCGGTTCTCGTGGCCCTCCGTTCCGCCGTCGACGACGACGTGTTGATCGCGGACGGATCGTTGCTCCGGTTCCGGGACGAGTCGGAACGCCAGGCCATCTGCTCGGGCGTGCCGGAGGCGATGCAGGGGGCGCTCCACCTGCGGATCGGCCGGGTGCTGTTGCAGCGAGGCGGGGCGCCCGCCGACGCCGCCGCCCACCTGGCGCTGGGCGCCCAGCCGGGCGACCTCGCCGCGCTCAGCTGCCTGGATGCCGCGGTGGCGCAAGCCGTGTTGCTGTCGCCGTCGCACGCGGCCGGGCCCGCGCTTCGCGCGCTGCAGCTCACGGACCGGCTCGACGACGCCCGCGACGCACGGACGGTGACCGCCATCCACGCCATGGTGCGTGCGGGACGGGTGACCGAGGCCACCGACCTGGCCCAGGACGCCCTGCTGCAGCCCGAACTGGCGCCGACGATGGCGGCCCAGATCCGCCTCACGCTGTCGCGCGTGTTGTTCATGGACGGCCGGCCGCGCCGGGCGCTCGACCAGGCTGAGGCGGTGGTGGCGCTTCCGAGCCTGCCACCCGACGCCTACACGGAGGCGGAGCTGGCCCGGCTCCTCTGCCTGCTGGCGGAGGACGACCTCAGGCCGGCACGGGCCCAGGCCGAGGCCATACTCGCCGGCCTCGACCGATCGGGTGCCGACGGTGCGCTTGCCGGCGCCCTGGGCACCTTGTCCATGATCGCCTGGCGCGACGGTCAGGTGGCCGACGCCCTCGGTTTGGCACGCGCCGCCGTGCAACGGTCGGATCGCCAACCGCTCGCCGCCCGCCGCCTGTACCCGCGGCTCTGGACGGCCTCGCTGCTGACCTCCCTCGGCCAGTTCGACGAGGCCGCCCAGTTGATCAGGGCCGCCGAGCACGAGATCGAACGGGCCGCGGACCCCACGTGGGAGGCGGCGCCCGCCATCTTCCGTTCGCAGCTTCGCGTCGCCGCCGGTCGCCTGGACGAGGCGGTCGCCGAGGACCAGGCCGGCCTGGCCCGCGCCGAGCAGCTGGGCACCCGGTTCTTCGTGCCGGCCGCGCTGTCCGTCCTTGCCACTGCCAGCCTCCACCGCGGAGACCTCCTGGACGCGGAGCGCCAGATCGGCCGCTATCTCACCCAACCGCCGTCGACCCGTGCCGTCTTCGGGCCGGCGACGTACCTGTGGAACCAGGTGCGCATGGTGGAGGCGCAGGAGGGGCCAGCCCGTTCCGTCCAGTCGGTGCCAGCCGCGTTCGACGACCTGCCCCCGAGCCTGCTCCTGGAGCACCCCTCGGCCGCCGCCTGGCTGGTTCGGGTCGCCGCGTCGGCCGGTGACCTCCGTCGAGCTGCGTCGGTCGTGGCACGCGCCGAGCAGCTGGCGCGCGACAACCGTGAGTTCCCGTCCGTCACGGTCGCGGCACGGCACGCCCGGGCCATGCTCGACCGGGATGCCGCGGCACTGGAGCGGGCGGGCCGGGCCCACACCCGTCCGTGGGCCCAGGCCTCCGCGCTGGAGGACGGCGCGGTCGTCCTAGCCCACGACGGCGACGTCGAGCGCTCGCGCCAGCTCCTCGGGGAAGCCCGGGCCATCTACGAAGGCGTGGGGGCCGATCGTGACGAGGCTCGGGCGCGCGCCCGCCTCAGGGGCGCGGGTGTGCGCCACCGGCACCGGCAGCGAAGCGATCGCCCGCTCTCCGGGTGGGCCAGCCTCACCGACGTCGAGCAACGCGTCGCCGAGCTCGTCGCCGAGGGCCTCACCAACGTCCAGGTCGCCCGCCGAGTCTTCCTTTCACGCCACACGGTCGATTCCCATCTCCGGCAGATCTTCCGAAAGCTCGATGTCGGATCGAGAGTCGAGCTGACCCGCCTGGTGATCGAGCAGGCATCCTCCGGCTGACCCCGGGCCTGGTTGCACGCGCCGCCTCAGCCCGGCTCGCGGTCCTGGTCGATCGTCACCCGCGTCAGCTCGACTCGTGAGCGCACGTTCAGCTTGCGGAAGATCTGGCGGAGGTGGAAGTCGACGGTGTGCCGTGACAGGAACATGCGCTCGGCCGCTTGGGCATTGGTCAGGCTCTGGGCGATCAGCCGGGAGACGCGTCGCTCGGTCTCTGTGAGGCTGTCCCAGCCGGTCACCGGTCGCCGGCCTCGGGTGCGCAGGACCCCCAGCCGCCGGAGCCGGCTTCGGATGCGCTCGGCCTCGCCGTCGGCGCCCATGTGCTCGTAGTCGCGCAGGGCGGTGCCGAAGCGCTCCGAGGCCGCGTCACGGTCGTGCGTGGCCAGCAGCACGCCGCTGTCCTCCAGAGCGGACGCTCGGGCCCAGGGATGACGGTGGCCGGCGGCGGCGGCGTCCAAGGCGGCGCCGTCGCCGTCCATGAGCCCGCGGGCGTGGTTGCACGAGGCCACCACCGGTGAGACGTCCCGGTTGGCCGTGGCGAAGGTCTCTGCCGCTGCCGCCACGATTTCGGCCCGTTGACGGTCGCCGGCGGCGAGGGCGGTGCGGACGAGCCACGGTGCGCAGCCCGGCTCTTCGAGGAAAAGGCGGCTGAACGAGCCCGGGTTGGCATATGCCTCGGAGATCGCTTCGACGCCCTCCACCGGGCCGTGGAGCCCGTAGGCCACGCGAGCTGACACCCACGTGGCCAACGCCGCGCTCAGGGGCGACTCACGCGCCGACAACGCCGTCCGAGCGTCCGTCGCCCGCTGGGTGGCCAGGGCAAGGTCGCCCCGAAGCACGGCGACGACGGCCAGGGTCGCGGCGGCGAGGGGCACGAACAGCAAGCAGCCGAGCTCCTGGGCCAGGGCCAGGCCCGAACCGGCGTCGGCTTCGGCGTCGAGCACCCGGCCGCAGCTCAGGTGCAGGAACGCCTGCCGGATCACGACCGGCGCCAGCCAGGCCGAGTCACCCCGCCGTTCGATCTCCCGCCGGTCCTCGCCGAGCAGCGCCTCTGCCTCCTTGAAGTTCCCGGTGGCGCCAAGGACCATGGCCAGGCTTTGGCGCGGGTGCAGGCGTCGGGTCGTTTCGGGGTCACCCTCCGACCGGTGCACCGCCGCCCGGAGCAAGCCGATGGCGTGGGCCACCCGGGCCTCGCTCCATGCGATGGACCCCATGACGGTGAACGCTCCGGCGAGAGACGAGGCGCTCGTCGACCGGCCACTTCCCGCCAGCATGGCCTCCGCCGGCCCCCGCGCCTCGGAGACGTCGCCGGTGGCCATGAGCGCCATCAGCTGCGCCAGCTCAGCGCCGGCGTGCCGCTCCTCGTCCAGGTCGGGCACGGCCAGCACCTGGTCGGCGTCGGCGAGGGCCGCGTCGGGACGGGCGGCCATGAAGTCGAGCGTCGACAGTGTGAGCCGGAGCCGGGCGGCGGCGTCCGGACCGGGTTCGTCGTTGGAAAGCGTGGCGCGCGCCAGGTCGGCGGCCTCGCCCACGCGTCGAGCCGCCATCAGCGCGTCCACGGCGGCCAGGATGCGCCTGAGCCGTCCCTCGTCCGACGTCTCAGTGAGCTCGAGTGCCCGCACGGCCAGCTCGGCCGCCGACGGCGGCGAGGACGACAGCAGTTCCCTGCTCGCGTCGTCGAGGACGGCGAGCACCTCGCGGTCCCCGCGGCGGGCGCCCCGCACCATGTGGCGGGCCGCGGCCGCGGCCGAGCCGCCGCGCCGCAGCAGGACGGTGCCGATCTGACGGTGCAGCGCGAGACGGATGGATTCGGCCAAGCCCTCGTAGACGACGGTGCGAACCAGCTCGTGCCGGAAGGCCAAGCCGTGGTCGTGGGGTACGAACAGGCCGGCGTCCTGGGCCTCTTGCAGGGCGGGCAGGAGCCGCCCGGGAGGCTCGTCCAGGACGTCGGCCAATTCGTCCACGGAGAACGATCGGCCCAGCGCCGCCGCCACCGCCAGCATTCGGCGCAGGTCGGGCGAGAGCCGGCCCAGGCGGCGGGCGACGATGACATGGACGCGGCGCGGCAGCGTCTCGGAGGCGAGGCGGGCCACGCCGTCTCGAACCTCGATCACCCCCTCGTCCTGGAGCCCTTCGGCGAGCTCGACGACGAGCTCGGGGTTGCCGCCCGCGCCCTCGGCGAACTCGAGCAGCTGGCGATCGGGCGGGGCGCCGACGACGTCCTGGATGACGGCGGCGATCGCAGCCGTCGGCAGGGCGGTGAGCTCGACCTCCACCGCCCCGGCCTCCCGAAGGGCGGCGAACAGCCGGTCGAGGGGGGTCCCCGGCGTAGCCAGAGACCCGGCCAGCAGCCAGAGGAGAGGATAGGAGTCCATCTCGGCTACCAGGGTCCGGATGGCATTGAGCGTCTCCGGACCGGCCAGCTGCATGTCGTCGAGAGCCACCAGCAGGGGGGCTCGCGACGCGTTGCTCTCGACGATGGCCCGGAGGCGGTCCGTGACCCAGAAGCGTGGGTCGGTCACGGTCGGCGGCTGCGGGCCGAGCGGCTCCCCTAGGTCCTGGGCCAGGGCGGCGAGGGGGCCCAAGAGGTGCTGGTCGCCGGCGCTGGCTCGCGAGGTGGCGACGCCGAGGGTCGTCGCCACGACGAGGGCGTCGACCAACATGCGGGTCTTGCCCGTGCCGGACGCACCGGCCACCAAAAGGACGCCGCCCTCCCCGTCGGCCAGCATCCGGGTGCGGCGGTGCAGGAGGGCAATTTCGGTGTCGCGGCCCCGGAGGGGCGCGAACGCCGGGCTCGATCCAACCTCGGCCACAGGATGCCCCGCTCGGTTGGCGCACCACCGCTTCAAATGGCGCTCTTGCGCTGCAGCCTCACACTAGGCGTGCCCGGCGGCGTCCGAGACGCGGGGTCCGCATGGGCGCCTTCGCAATTGCCTGCGGCACCGTCGCGTTGGGTTCCGGTCGGTGAGGGAGTTCGAGGTCCAGGTCGACGATCTCGAGGCGGCAGTCGCACTCGCCATCGAGGTTGGCGGCACCGAGGCACCGTGGCAGCCACCCGATCGCAATCGCGACCGCATACGCATCATGCTCGACCCCGCCGGTCACCCGCTCTGCCTGTTTCTCGCTGGAGAGTAGCCCCGACTGTGTGCGTCGCTCGGCCTCTATGCCGGGCAGGCCCGTCGCCCGCGCACAGGCATCCCCGAGCCCCACCCGGATCGGGTTCTATCGGCGAGCAGATCGCCGAATCGGTGGCGTGAGACCAGTTGACAGGTGTCCCGGCTGAAGCGAGGCTGGCGCGACCCGAGCAAGGGAGATCGATGGCCTGGAACCTGAAGGGGAGCTACGCCGAGACCTGTTCTTGCGAGCTGATGTGCCCGTGCAACTTGTCGCTCGATCACGGCGCGACCTACGACTTCTGCCGCGCCACACTTGGGTTCAACATTCGCGAAGGCGAGATCAACGGTACGTCGGTGGCCGGACGCAAGGTGGTGGCGATTATCGACACACCGAAAGTCATGACCGACGGCAACTGGCGTCTGGGCGTGTTCATCGACGATCAGGCGAGCGACGAGCAGTTCGACAAGCTGGCCCAGGTCTTCAGCGGACAGGCCGGTGGGCCGATGGCGGCCATGGCGCCGCTGGTCGGCGAGATCCTGGGCGTGGAGCGGGCGGCGATCGAATTCGAGGACGACGGATTGCGCCATCGGGTCCGCGCCGGCGACGCCATCGAGTTCGAGGTTGAGGACATCGTGCCGTTCGGCTCCCAGGACGGCCGCCCCGTCAAGTTCGACGGGATGTTCCATCCGGCAGGATCGAGCCTCACCATGGCCGAGGCCAAGCGGTCGAACATCAACGCCTTTGGGATCCAGTACGAAGGCAAGACCGGCCTGTCGACGTCTGAGTTCGCCTGGTCCGCCTGAGGGGATGGGCACCGTCGCACCGTCGGCGGCGACTGGCGGCGGCCTGCGACCGGCGCTCGTGGCCGTGCGGGTCCGGGTCGGGCTCGTCGCCCTGCTCTTCGCGTTGGCAGGCGTGGGCTGGTGGTGGACTGTTGGGCAGATGCGTGGGATGGACAACGGTCCATGGAGTGGCGTCGGTGCCTTCGGGTGGTTCCTCACCGTCTGGGTCGTGATGATGACGGCGATGATGATTCCGTCGGTGTCGCCGACGATCGCCCTGTACTCGCGCATGACCCGCCAGCGATCGCCGTCGCTACCGCTGCTCTTCGCCGGCGGCTATCTCCTCACGTGGGCTGCGGCCGGCGTCGCCGCATTCGTGCTCGCCGCCGGCATCGGGCGGCTCTCCGGCCACCTCCTCGACTGGGGCCACGCCGGTCGGTGGGCGGCGGGCGTCACGCTCCTGCTTGCCGCCGTGTACCAGCTGACGCCGCTCAAAGATGTGTGCCTCGGGAAGTGCCGCAGTCCGCTCGGCTTTCTCCTGGGCTCCTGGCGCGACGGCGCCCGGGGAGCGCTGCAGATGGGCGCCAAGAACGGCGCGTGGTGTGTCGGATGCTGCTGGGCGCTCATGGCATCGCTGTTCGCGCTGGGCATCATGAGTGTGACCTGGATGGCCGTGGTCGCTGGGTTCATCGCGATTGAGAAGACGCTGCCGTGGCGATCCGTCGCCACGCGCGGAACGGCAGTCGTCCTGCTCCTCCTCGGTCTACTCGTGCTGGCCGCCCCGGGCGCCGTCCCCGGGCTCACGACTCCGCACGTCGGCGGCATGTCCGATATGAGCGGAATGAGCAGGTAGCGAAGGGATCATCGATCCAGCTGCCGAGAGCCCCTGGGGGTGATCAGAAGGGGTAGAGCCCAACCGTCGCCGAATCTATGTGGGTCGCTCAACGCTCGTCCGGCCGCCGCCGAATGTCGCTCGGTGCGCCCACGAGCCCGTCTCAGGCAGTCCGGTTCGGTGCCTCGGATCCGGTGAAGACTCGGGTGACGATCAGCAAGCCGGTGATGAGAGCGGTGAGCATCGGGACGATGGTGAGGGCGAAGCGAAGCGATGTCGCCGAGGCGATCTGACCGATCACGGGCGGTCCGGCGACGAACCCGACCCAGCCAACTCCTGAGACGAGGGCGACTGCTCTCCCGGGGCTGGCGGACGCCATCTCGCCGACCGTGCTGTACGTGGTCGGTATCACCAAGGCGCAGCCCGCGCCGAGACAACAGAAACCTACGAGTGTGACTGCCGTGTCGTGCGCGGCGAGCCCGAGGGCGAACCCCACGGTGGCCAGGGCCGTGAGGCTGGGCAGAACACGGTGCCGCGGCCAGCGGGCAAGGACGCGGCGGCCGGCGAACCTGGTCCCCACCATGACGAGTGAGTAGAGGGTGTAGGCGAGGCCGACTGTGAGGCCCGACGCGGCGAGCGACGAGTGCAGGTAGACCGCCGACCAGTCCGCTGCGGCCCCTTCGCAGAACATGTCGGCCAGGGCGATGGCACACAAGATCAGCAAGGCCGCGGTCCACCAGCCACGGGCCCCGGGTTCGGCGACGGACCTGTGATCGCTGGTGCTCTGGTCCTCGGGTAGCAGCCGGCTCGTCAAAACGGCGAGGGCGGCGAGTGAGATCACTCCCAGGACCAAGAGCTGACCGGTGAGGGACACACCCAACGCCACGGCGACGGTCCCGATGCCAGCACCAACCAACGCGCCCAGGCTCCAAGAGCCGTGGAACACCGGCATCACCGAACGCCCTTGAGCGCTTTCAACAGCAACGCCTTGGGTGTTCATGGCCACCTCCAGGGTTCCTTGGAAGACCCCCCACACCATGAACACGACGAAGAAGACGACGAGGCTCCCAGCCACTCCCAGCAGGGCGCCGGCCAGGCAGTAGCCGAGAATGCCGCTGCGCAGCACACGTCGGCTGCCCAAGCGAGGGACGAGGTAGCCGGCGGCTGACATCGCCACGATGGAACCGATGGGTGCGCCGAGGAGCGCGACACCGAGCAGTCCCAGATCGATGCCGAGGCGAGCCTTCACCTGGGGGATATGGGCGACCCAGGAGGCAAAGAGCATGCCGTGAACGAAGAACACAGCGGTGACACCGTGGGCTGCGGTGATCCGCCTCCTCAGCGCCTGGGGCTCAGGCGAGGTGATGTCACGACCGGAACGGACTTGTTCGGTCACACCACGTGGACATCGACGCCGGCGCCGGCGATCTGTTCGAGCACCCCGCGGGCGGCTCCCCTATCCGTCACGAGGACATCGATCCTCTGTATCGGGCACACCTGGTCGAACGCGATGACCCCGAGCTTGGAGGAGTCGGCCACGGCGATGACCCGCCGGGACGCCTCGACCGCGGCGCGCTTCACCTCGGCCTCAGCCATCAAGTGAGCGGTGACCCCTGCCTCGGGATGGATTCCGCACGGGCTCAGGACGAACGAGTCGAAATGCAGCTCCGAGAAACTGCGCCGCGAGAGCCCGCCGATCAGCGACAGCTCCCCGGGCCGAACTTCGCCGCCGGGAAGCAACAGCCTCACCTCCGGAGAGTCGTGCAGCTCGAAGACAGGCCGCAGAGCGAGCGGCATGATCGTGAGGCGCCGCCCTCGCAGAAGACGAGCGACCTCCATGACGGTCGTTCCTCCGTCGAGGACGGCCGTCTCCCCCTCGTCGAGAAGCTCTGCGCACCGGGCGCCGATCCTGGCCTTCTCATCGGTGTGGCCGAAGGCCCGCATGGCATAGGGAGTCTCCTCGGCGGTTTGGCGGACCCGTGTGGCGCCCCCGTGCACCCGGCGGAGGATCCCCTCCCGTTCGAGCGCCTCGAGGTCCCGACGCACGGTCATCTCCGAACAGCCCAGAGCGGCGGCCAACGTCGCCACCTGGACCTCCTCGTGCGCGACAAGAGATTCGACGATCTGCTGGCGACGCCCGGTCCCGTCCATGACGAGCCAAATCTAACAGTCAATCTGAGCGAATGCACAGAAATCGTGGAAGTTTGCGCCCCCGCTCGCCATGCCCAGCACGACCTCGGCGCCCCTTCAGTGCTCGGTCAGGAGCGAACACCAGCGGGCAGCTGCGGCCCACAACGGCGACGTGGCCTGCACCGCGCCTGACCAAGGGCTTTCGCGAGGAAAGCCCGGTCAGAGCGGGCGGAGGGAGTGGGATTTGAACCCACGGTGACTTGCGCCACAACGGTTTTCGAGACCGTCCGATTCGGCCGCTCTCGCATCCCTCCGGGGATCAGGCTAGCGGGCGGGCCGGCGGGCGGCGAGCGGCGAAGAACCCGGCGAGCAGCGCGGTTGACTCCGCCGCGAGCACGCCGTGAACCACGGGGACCTCGTGGTTCAGCCGGGGGTCGACGCAGAGGTTGTACAGGGACCCGCACGCGCCGGCGCGCGGATCCGCGGCGCCGAAGACCAGCCGCCGGACCCGGGCGGCCACCAGCGCGCCGGCGCACATGGGGCACGGTTCGAGCGTGACGACCAGGTCGACGTCGCCCAGCCGCCACCCACCGACGACGGCCGCCGCGTCCCGCAGGACGAGCAGCTCGGCGTGGGCGGTGGGGTCGCCCAACAGTTCGCGGCGGTTGTGGTCGGAGGCGACCACCTCGCCGTCGACCAGGGCGACGGCGCCCACCGGGACGTCTCCGTGCCCGACCGCGGCACGGGCCTCGGCGAGGGCCAGGACCATCGCTTCCGCGTCTGTCACCGACCCACCCTCCCATGAGGGCGGGCCGATGAGCGGAGGGAGTGGGATTTGAACCCACGAGGGGTTGCCCCCTACACGCTCTCCAGGCGTGCCGGTTCGGCCGCTCCCGCACCCCTCCCGGACCCGACAGGTTATCCTGGAAGCGGAGTCCGCCGTTCGACGCAGCGGCCGGGTCCTGCGCAACGTATCCCCGTGAACCGAGTCAGGGCCGGGAGGCAGCAGCTCTCAGCGGGTCGATCCGTGTGCCGCAGTCCAGCCTGGCCGCTGCGTCGAGGGGCGGACTCCTCCGTCTCCCCACCCGAACCGGTGACACCCCGTGCGACATACGACACCGGGTGTCACCAGTTCGGTGAGGGTGGGCCGGACTTGCGGGGATCGGCACACCAAATACTCCTTGACGAGTAATTGTGCAGGAGTATCCTGTCCCGTGTGGCTCCCCGCAGCAACCGGTCGAACCCGCTGGCGCTGGCCGTGCTGGCGTGCTTCCAGGAGCGGCCGATGCACCCGTACGAGGTCGCCCAGACCCTGCGGGCCCGGGCCAAGCACGAGAGCATCCGGCTGAACTACGGGTCGCTGTACGGCGTGGTGGAGGCGTTGGAGAAGCGCCAGCTGATCCGGGCCCGGGAGACGGTCCGGGCCGGGCGGCGGCCCGAGCGCACGATCTACGAGATCACCGACGCCGGGCTGCGGGAGATGGCCGACTGGCTGTCGGAGCTGGTCGCCTCCCCGACGAAGGAGTATCTGCAGTTCGAGGCCGCCCTCAGCCTGCTGCCGGCACTGCCGCCCGACGAGGCGCTGGCCGCACTGGAGCAGCGTCGCCAGACGCTTCAGATCGACATCGCACTGGTCGACGCCGCGGTCGCTGCGGCCCGGTCGCACGGGCTCCCCCGGCTCTTCGCCCTGGAGAGCGAGTACGGGCAGGCTCTGCGCCGGGCCGAGCTCGACTACGTCGAACGCCTCGAAAAAGACATCGAATCCGGAGAGCTCACCGGGCTAGACCAGTGGCGCAGCTGGTACGCCCCCGGCGGCGAGCGCTCGGAAATCGGGCCCGCCGATGAGAACCCCGACGCCGGCCCGTCGTACCCATCGCCGATCACACCCTAGGAGCCTGCATGCCTCCCATCCTCGAAGCTCGCGGCCTCACCAAGCGCTTCAAGAACACCCAGGCCCTCGCCGGGCTCGACCTGACCGCCGAGCGTGGCCAGGTCACCGCCATCCTGGGCCCCAACGGCGCGGGCAAGACCACGTTCATCCGCATGGTCGCCACCCTGCTGGTACCTGACGAGGGCAGCCTCACCGTCGCCGGCATCGACGCCATCCGCGAGCCGGCGAGGGTCCGCCAGGCCATCGGCCTCGCCGGCCAGTCGGCCGCGGTCGAGGGCGCCATGACCGGCCGGGAGAACCTGGAGCTCGTCGGTCGACTGTTCGGGCACGGCTCCCGCCAGGCCAAGGCCAGCGCCCAGGTCGTCCTCGAGCTCCTCGGCCTGACCGAGAGCGGCGACCGCCTGGTCCGGACGTACTCCGGCGGCATGCGCCGCAAGCTCGACCTGGGCGCCAGCCTGGTCGGCGCTCCCGAGCTGCTGCTGCTCGACGAGCCGACGACCGGCCTCGACCCCCGCAGCCGCAACGACCTGTGGGACGCCATTCGCAACCTGGTCGCCGCCGGTACCGACGTGCTGCTCACCACCCAGTACCTCGACGAGGCCGACCAGCTCGCGGCCCGCATCGCCATCGTCGACCACGGCAAGGTCATCGCCGAGGGCACGCCGGACGAGCTCAAGTCCCGGGCCGGCATCGACGTCGTCCAGATCCACGTCACCGACCCGGCCGACATCGACCGGGCCATCGCCGCCCTGGCCCCGCTCGGGTGCGACGCTCCCAGGGTCGACCGCCCCACGCGCTCGGTCGCCATCCCGGTGGAGCAGGGGTCGACCCGACTCCTGGAGGCCGTCCGCACCCTCGACAGCCTCGGCCTGCCGGTGAGCGACATCGGCCTGCGCCGGGCCACCCTCGACGAGGTCTTCCTCGCCCTGACCGGCCGCCCGGCCGAGGACCAACCCGATCCCGACGCCGCCGGCGCCACCTCTCCCCGTTCCCGGCGCGGTCGCCGGGCGGCCTGACCGCGAAGGAAACGGAGCCATGACCACCACCAACCCCACCGTGGCCGTCGAGCCCACTCGTACGCTCAACCTCCCCCGCCCCACCGGGCACGCCGGCGCCGTCACCACCACGCTCGGCATCGCCCGGCGGACCGTGCTGCGCAACGTCCGCACGCCCCAGGTGTTCGTGCTCGGGATGATCCAGGGCGCCATGTTCCTGCTCATCTTCCGCTACGTGTTCGGCGGCGCCATCACCAGTGGCATCCGTTATGTCGACTTCCTCGTGCCCGGGTTCGTCGGCACCGGCGTGCTGTTCTCGGGCATGACCGCCTCGACGGGCGCCGCCTCCGACCTGGAGGAGGGCTTCTTCGACCGCCTGCGCTCGTTGCCGGTTCCCCGCATCGCCGTCGTCGGCGGGCGGGTGCTGGCCGACACGATCCTGGCCACCATGGGGCTGGCGGTGACGATCGCCGTCGGCTTCCTCGTCGGATTCCGCACCTCGGCGCCCATCACCAGCCTGCTGGCCGCCGTGGCCGTGTGCGTGTTTGCCGCCTTCGCCTTCACGTGGATGTTCGTCCTGCTCGGGCTGATCGCCGGCACCCCGCAGGCCGCGCAGGGCCTCGGCCTGCTCGTCTTCCCCTTCACGTTCGTGTCGAGCGCGTTCGTACCGGTCGAGTCCATGCCCGGGTGGATGCAGGGCTTCGCCCGCAACCAGCCCCTCACCGAGGTGGTGAACGCGGTCCGGGCCTTCTCGCTCGACGACAAGGCGCAGGGGGTCCTCGGCCACGCAGCCGGCTACTTCGCCGTCCGCGCCGTGCTGTGGTGCGCCCTTTTCATCGTCGTCTTCGCCCCGCTGGCCGCCCGCCGCTACCAGCGCGGCTGACCGCCCGCCCACGTCGCCGACCGGCGTGGGCGGAGGCTCCGGCGTGCGACGACGACGTGCGGCGCCGAGCGTATGAGCGCCGATCACCCCAGGCCGGCTGCCTCAGTCTTGAGGAAACCTGAAGCCCGACCGGCCCCCGGCGGGGCTACCGTTTCAGAGCCAACGCTGGGGAGCGTGACACTGATGGATGCTCGCCAAAGGGCGGGAAGGGGTTCGGGCGACGCCGGCGACAGCCGTCGCCGGTTCGGCGCGCTCCTCTCGAACGCGCTGCGGGTCCGGGCCATGAAGCAGGGCGACCTCGCCGCCCTCCTCGGGACGACCCAGTCGTCGGTCAGCGGGTGGATCAACGGGAAGTACGAGCCGTCGGCGGGCACGGTCTTCGCCATCGAGCACCTGCTCGAGATGGCGCCGGGCCAGCTCTCCGGGCACCTCGGCTACCTGCCGCTCGAGGCCGGGTCGGGACTGACTGGCGTCGACGTCGTCATCGCCCGTTGCCCCGACCTGGAGGAGGAGGACAAGGCCGTCCTCATCTCGCTCTACGAGCTGCTGGCCGCCAAACGGGCCCGGTCGATCGGGACCCGTCGCACGGTCAAGCCGGCGGCGACCAGCCGAACCCGTCGCAGCACCACCGGCACGACCCGGCGGCCGGCGGGCAACGCCTCGACCCGGCGCACGGGAGCCGGATGGGGCTGAGCCGACCGGGGCTCGACGTCGTACCCGCCGGGTACTGTCGGCTCCCGTGGCCTACCAGTCCCTGTACCGCCGGTACCGGTCGCAACGCTGGTCCGAGCTCAAGGGCCAGGACCACGTCAGCCAGACCCTGCGCAACGCGGTGCGGGACGGCCGGGTGTCGCACGCGTACCTGTTCAGCGGCCCCCGAGGCACGGGCAAGACCTCCTCCGCCCGCATCCTGGCCAAGGCGCTCAACTGCCCCAACCAGGTCGACGGCGAGCCCTGCGGCGTGTGCGACTCCTGCGTCGGCATCACCGAGGGCCGTTCGCTGGACGTGGTCGAGCTCGACGCGGCGTCCAACCGGGGGGTCGACGCCATGCGCGACCTGGTCTCGCGGGCCGCGTTGGGCACGCCGGGGCGCTGGAAGGTCTACATCGTGGACGAGGTCCACATGCTGACCACCGAGGCATCGAACATGCTGCTCAAGACGTTGGAGGAGCCGCCCGCCCACGTGATCTTCGTGCTGGCCACCACCGAGCCGCAGAAGGTCCTGCCGACCATCCGCAGCCGCACCCAGCACTTCGAGTTCCGGTTGCTGCCGCTGGAGCTGCTGGTGGAGCACCTCAAGTGGGTGGCGGCCGACGCCGGCCTCGACATCCCGGCCGAGGTGATCCAGCTGGTGGCCCGGCGGGGCAAGGGGTCGGTGCGCGACGCCCTCTCGGTGCTCGACCAGGTCGCCGCAGCCGGCGGGATCGACCACCAGGCCCCGTCGGTCGGCGAACTGGTCGAGGCCCTCTGCGAGCGCGACGCCGGACGGGCCATGGCCGCCGTGGCCGAGCGGTGCGGGGCCGGGCACGACCCCCGCCAGGTCGCCACCGACGTGCTGGAGCGGCTGCGCCAGGCCCTGCTCGTCACCGTCTCGCGGTCGCTGGTGGGCCTGCCCGACGAGGAGGTCGACGCGGTGGAGGCCGAGGCCCACCGCCTCGGGCGGGCGGGCACCGTGCGGGCCATGGAGCTGCTGGGCCAGGCCCTCGTCGACATGCGCGAAGCCCCCGACCCGCGTGTGTTGCTGGAGGTCGCCCTGGTCCGCCTGTGCCGGCCCGAGCTCGACACGTCGCCGGAAGCGATGCTCGACCGCATCGAGCGCCTGGAGCGGGCGCTGGCCGGTCGCCCGCCGTCTGCGGCGCCGGCCGCCGCGGCCGCCCCGCCGGCGACGGCAGCGATGCCGGCGTCGCCGTCCGCCGTCCCGGCGCAGCCGGCGGGGACGACGCCCGCGTCCGGCGCCCGCCTGGCCCTGGGCGGCGTCCGCGCCGGCGCGGGCCGCGGCGGGTCACCTCGGCCGGCTCCGGCACGCGCGCCGGCCGCGCCCGCGGCGCCGGCGCCGACGACGACGGGTTCGCCGCCGCAGCAGGCGCCGGCGGCGGCGTCGCCGCACTCCCCCCTGCCGACCCGAGACGAGCTCACGCTGGCGTGGGGCGACAAGGTGGTCGCCTCCCTGTCGCCCCGGGCCCGGTCGCGGTTCCTGGTCGGGCGGTTCGTCGACGGCGCCGACGGGACGGCGGCGTTCGCGCTCCCGAATGGCATCCACCGGGACCGGTGCGAGGAGGTGCGGGTCGAGGTCGAGAAGGCGCTCGGCGCCCACTTCGGTCGCCCGGTGCCGCTCCGCCTGGTCACCGAGGAGCAGGCGCCCGTCGTCGCCGCGGCACCCCCACCGGACGACGAGTCGATCGACCTCGACGACCTGCAGGATGCGCCGGCGTCGGAGCTACGCTCCCCTGTCGATCACGTCCTGCAGGCCTTCGAAGGCGCCACCGTCGTGGAGGAGTAGCTCATGCCGAAGAACCCCGGTGGTGGCGGCCAGCCGCCGAACATGAACGAGCTGCTCAAGCAGGCCCAGAAGATGCAGGAACAGCTCCTGGCCGCCCGGGCCGAGGCCGAGACCCAGGAGGTCGAGGGGCAGGCCGGCGGAGGCGTGGTCCGGGTCCGGGTGACCGGCGGCATGGAGTTCCAGGGCGTCACCATCGACCCCGCGGCGGTCGACCCCGACGACGTGAGCATGCTCGAGGACCTGGTGCTGGCCGCCATCCGGGATGCGGTCACCAAGGCCGGCGCCATCTCCGAGCAGGCCATGGGCGGCCTGGACCTGGGCGGTCTGGGCAGCGGCCTGTTCGGCGGCTGATGCCCGGGTGTACGCGCCGCCGGTCCAGAGCCTGATCGACGAGCTCGGCCGCCTGCCCGGCGTGGGGCCCAAGTCGGCCCAGCGCATCGCCTTCTACCTGCTGAAGCTGCCCGACGAGGACGCGTTCCGCCTCGCCCGGTCGATCACCGAGGCCAAGGAGAAGGTCTCCTTCTGCCGGCGGTGCTTCAACGTGTGCGAGGGGGAGGAGTGCGGCATCTGCCTCGACTCCCGACGCGACGCGACCATCGTCTGTGTCGTGGAGGAGCCGCGCGACGTGGTCGCGGTCGAGAAGACCGGCGAGTTCCGGGGTCGCTACCACGTGCTGCAGGGCGCCATCAGCCCGCTGGAGGGCATCGGTCCCGACCAGATCCGGGTCCGGGAGCTCCTCACCCGGCTGGGCAACGAGGAGATCGCCGAAGTGATCCTCTGCACCAACCCGAACATCGAGGGCGAGGCGACGGCGATGTACCTGGCCCGCCTGCTCAAGCCGCTGGGGATCAAGGCCACCCGCATCGCCAGCGGCCTGCCCGTCGGCGGCGACCTGGAGTACGCCGACGAGCTGACCCTCGGTCGGGCCCTGGAAGGGCGTCGCGAGCTCGACGGCTGAAAACGTCCGATCGCCGGGAACCAGGGTGCGCCGGTCGTTCGTCCCACTGTGCAAACGAGCACGGAGGGTGCAGATGCGACGGTTGCCGGTACGCAGGGGATGGGCGCTGGCCGCCACCGCCGTGCTGATCCTCGTGGGCGCGGGCGCGATCGTGAGCGGCACCGGCACGAAGCGGTCGACGGTGGCCGGAACGAGCGCCGGCCTCGCGGCCGGCCCGACGTCGTCGTCGTCGGACGCGATCGCGCCGGCCACGGGCCTGGCCAGTGGTGCGCCCGCGAACGGCGGGGGCGGCGACAAGGCACAGGTGGCGCCGGGGCCGGTTCCTCTTCCGCCCGCCCCCGGCTCGACCGCCGTCGTCCCGGGGTCCCCCCGGATCGTGCGAACCGCGGATCTGCGGGTGAAGGTGGTCAAGGGTGGGTTCGCCTCCGCCTTCGACCGGGTGG